>CALWWP010000001.1 GCA_944385275.1 uncultured Oscillospiraceae bacterium
AAGCTCTTTTATATAGGTGTCATGCCCGATTCCCCGCAGAAGAGAAGCGAACACTATGACCTTCTTTCGAGCGAAGCAAGGCAGACAAGTTATATTGCCATTGCTCTGGGTCACGTCGGCAAAAAACACTGGAGAAACCTTGGACGTGCAATGACAGAAATAGGCGGCTACAGGGGAATGGTATCTTGGAGCGGGACAATGTTCGAGTATCTTATGCCCAATCTCATACTGCCTAATTACAGAAATTCACTTATCGATGAAAGCCTTAGACTCTGTGTATATGCTCAGAAGAGAGCAGGCAGCCCATGGGGGATGTCTGAAAGTGCATTTTATTCATTTGACGGAGAAATGAACTATCAGTACAAAGCCCATGGTATACAGAGGCTTTCACTTAAACGCGGCATGGCCGCTGAAAAAGTCATAGCACCTTATTCTTCTTTTTTAGCGCTGTTAATTGATCCTCGCAGCAGTGTAAGGAACTTAAAGAAACTGCGCAAAATGGGTATGGAAGGCAGATTTGGATTTTATGAAGCCGTCGATTTTACCCCTTCTAGAGTCGACAGCGGAGCTTTTCAGCCTGTTCGTTGTTTTATGGCTCACCATCTTGGAATGAGTCTGACCGCAATAGACAACGCAATTTGCGACAATATAATGCAAAAAAGATTTTTGCAAAATGCATCTATGCGTGCTTATGCTGAACTGCTCCAAGAAAGAGTACCGATAGGGCAGGTAGTGCTCAGCACAGATAGAAGAGAACTTCCCGAAAAGCCCAGAATTCAAAACGAAAAATTCGTTCAGGCCATTGCGCGGCCTACAGACGAGCAGTCCTTTATATTGAGTAACGGAACCTATCACGTTTTATTTGCGGCATCGGGTTCCTGTACTTCCTATCTACACGGCGGCACGGTAATAAACGGGCCTAACAGTCAATTTGAAGATGATGACAGCGGAATACTGTTTTTTATAAAAAACGGAGAAAGTGTTATTGCCTTGCAGGCAGCACAATCCGCAGACACATCTGGCTATCAGACTGAATTTTCAGAAGAATCCGTTAAATTTACGATGTTAAAAGACGGTATTGAGAGCTTGGTAGAAGCTGTTGTTCCTAGGGGAGACTTGGGAGAATTGAGGAGCGTGTTTCTTAAAAATGTGGGAAGCAAGCCTCTGGAAGCAGAGCTCATCCTATATCTCAAGCCAATATTGTCTGATGCAAAAGCGTATAGTGCACACAAGACTTTTGCCAAATTGATGACAAGAATAGAAACTGAGCGGGATTTCGTAAGATTTTACAGCCGCTCTTCAGGATACTTTGCATATCTCATATGTTCTGATCCATTTTTCTGTGGTCTGACCGGCGAACACATCATTGGCAGGGGAGGCCAAAGGGCATTAAAAACAGCCATTTCCAATGAGTTTGCCGGAAATGACTATACTGGCTCTGATCCAGTTATTGCGGTCAGTGTCCCTCTTAAACTTAATGTCAATGAAAGCAGAAGCATACGTTTTGCCTTGGCAGTAGGAACTAACGCAGACGAAACCCTGCTGAGTGCAAAGCGAATTTTAGCTTTTGCCGTTGGAGAAAAAACAAGCAGATTTGAACGTATCTGCAGGCGTTTTGGAATACAGATGTCAGAAAAAACTCTCTCTGTATCCCTTTTGTCTGAACTTGTAAGATCCCGCTATTCCGGCAGTTTGTGCCCCGATAAGCTAAACGGTGGTCAGCAGGGATTGTGGAAACTTGGAATATCAGGTGATTTTCCCATCGTGACAGTATTGGTAAATACCGAAAATCAATCCCGCGCTGTGAGCTATATCAAAGCTCAAGCGCTGTGGCGCGAAAATGGATATCAATTTGACCTTGCGTTCATTACAGACGACATTGGAGAATATCAAGAACCTATAAGCGGCTTTTTAAAAGAACAGCTACGTATATTGGGTCTTGAAAACACAATTGGAAGTAGAGGCGGAGTCTTTTTTGTCCGTTCTGATACCGTAGAAAGCGAAAATTTGATGGCCATGTCAGACAAGTTAGTACCTGACACAGGTATTCAACGGAAACGAGCAGAGAAGAACACATGGCGTTTCAAGCACGGCGCCCCTTTGCGCTGGATGTATGAAAAAGACGGCTCTTTTAAATTCAGCGGTCTGCCGCCGGTTGCATGGAGCAACTTGCTGACTAATGAAAACTATGGATTTCTTGCTACCGACGCTGGATGCGGCCATATGTGGCATAATAACTCCCGCGAAAACAAAATAAATCCTTGGACCAATGATTTCTTATCTGATAGAGGTACGGAAACTATAGAACTGCTTTCAAACGGACAGGCATTCTCATTGTTTAACGCAGAGGATGGTATTCCCGGCAGTGTCAGATATGGGCTTGGATATGCAATCTGGGAGCGTGAAATAGGCACTGTCACCGTGAGCATGACAGCCTTTGTCCCGCCAGATACAAACGCCCGCATTTTGATCATCCACGTAAACGGCGCAAATCCAGAAGACACCGTATTATGGCGTTGCCAGCTTCTGATGGGCTCTGGAGACAGCACCTCAAAAGGCATAAGAGTTTTGTTTTCCGAACACGCTCTTACAGCCCAAAACAGCAGCGGAGCTGTTTTTCACATGATAGGCAAAGAAAAAAGTTATTATGAGCTCCCTGCGCCTACGGCCGAACTGCGCTTTAGCGCGGATGAAACAATAGTGCTGGTCTGCGGATGTGAAGATATACCACGCCTGATGTCTTTGACAGATCCGGCAGCCGCCAAAAGCGAGTTGGAAAAAACAAAAAGCTACTGGACCGATATGGTATGCCGCCTCTCTATTAAAAGTCCGGACTATGCTCTTGACCGCTATATGAATGGCTGGGTCCTGTATCAAGTCATCGCATGCCGCCTGTTTGCACGTACTTCCCTTTATCAGTGCGGCGGCGCTTTAGGCTTTAGAGATCAGCTCCAGGACACATGCGCTCTGATACAATTTTGGCCGGAACGTGTACGCGAACAGCTTATAGAAGCATGCAAGCATCAATATGAGGAAGGAGATGTTCAGCACTGGTGGCATCCGCACTGCGGTCCGCAAGACAAAGGTATGCGTACAAGATGTAGCGACGATCTGCTTTGGCTGACCTATGTCCTCTGTAAATACTGCTTAGAAACAGATGATCTTGATATTTGTAATGTACAGGTCAATTTTATTTCTTCGCCAGTCTTGTCCGAAAACGAAATGGAACGCTATGAATCTCCTGTTACAAGCAGTACCTCTGCAAGTGTCTTTGAACATGCTGTTTTAGCTGCAGAAAAAGTCCTTTCGAGGGGATTTGGCTCTCACGGTCTTGCGCTCATTGGCAGCGGAGACTGGAACGACGGTTTCAGCAAAGTCGGTATACAGGGCAAAGGGGAGAGCGTATGGCTTTCGTGGTTTTTGTCCATCGTACTTCAACAACTATCTGAATTGTGTTTAAAACTTGGCTACGAAAGTGAAAGAGTACGTTACTCGGAAAAGGCCAAAACAGTCGCTTTAGCAGCTGAAAATACTTTTAATGGAAGCTGGTATTTGCGCGGATATTTCGATGATGGGACTCCTATAGGTGCAGAAGGCTCAAAAGCCTGTTCAATAGATTCTATAGCTCAAAGCTTTGCAGCATTTTGCCCGTATTCCGATCCCAGGCATGCAGTATCTGCTGTAAAAGCTGCTAAGGAACTCCTGTTTGACAAGCAACACAACGTAATACGCCTCTTTACTCCTCCATTTGATATTGACGGTCCTGACCCGGGCTATATACGAAATTATCTCCCCGGTATAAGAGAAAACGGAGGTCAATACACTCACGCTGCCGTATGGCTTGCAATGGCCTGTTTCAGGTGCGGACTAAAAGACGATGGATGGGAACTGCTCCACGCTATTCTTCCGCTGTCACATGACCATCAAAAATTTATGACAGAGCCATACGTACTTGCGGGTGACGTATATTCTGGGTATGGACGCGACGGCAGAGGTGGCTGGAGCTGGTATACCGGGGCTGCGGCTTGGTATTTCAGAGCTGTATGTACTGAACTCTTGGGGCTTAAATTTTCCGGCGGTAAGCTTTATATATCCCCGGCCTTGCCTCAAAAATGGAATGATCCATGCAATATAGTTCTTGATTTCAAGCGATTTAAACTGAAAATATGCTTGAACCCGTCAAATGAAAAAGCCTTCTATTTTGACGGCAGCAAACTGGAAGACGGAATAGACTTTAAAAACTTGACAGGGGAACACACTATTACAAATGAACTTTCAGAAAACACGGAAAAATGAGTTTGCAAACAAACTTCTATAGTGTATAATTCATTATAGGTGCATACAGCTTTATTCATTATCAAGTAAAGGAGTAGAGGACGATGGAATGCACAAGGATAGAACTGATGCCTGCAGTGCATTTGACTTGCGTGCAGACAGACAAGTTTAAAACCGGCTGTTTGAGCATCAATTTGCTTAGGCAGCTAAACGCCAAAGAGGCGTCAAAAAATGCATTGATACCGAGAGTACTGTGCCGCGGATGCACACAATATCCAGATATGCATTCGCTGTCGGCAGTTTTCAATTCTCTGTATGATATGTCAGTCACACCGTATATACGAAAAAAAGGTGAAACACACTGCATCGGCCTCTACTCCGATTTTCCGGACAGCGCCTATATTCCGGAAAAAGATATACTCAAAAGAGCTGTCGAAATGCTGTGTCAGCTGCTGATAGATCCCGTGACACGGCGCGGCTTGCTTTTATCCGAGTACGTATTAAGCGAAAGGGAAAAGCTTTGCGATGATATCCGCAGCAAACTAAACGACAAAAGGGAATACGCCATTTCACGCCTGCTTGAAAGTATGTGCGCAGACGAAGCGTACGGTATCGGGCGTTTAGGTACGCTTGAAGAAGCTGCCAAAATCAACGCCGTCTCTCTTACAAAATACTATAGGAAAATACTTGCAGAATCTCCCATAGAGATTTTTTACTGCGGCACACAAAATATTGATACTGTAAGCAGATATTTTATAAGCGCGCTTTCCGCGCTTCCAAGGGTATTGGATCCCTCTCAGCTTTTATCTACAGAGGTTATTACTGAAGTAGGTGATGTGCGCTGCTTTGAAGACGAAATGGATATTGCTCAGGGCAAGCTGGTCCTTGGATTTAGGCTGGGCAGTATAATGCGCGCTCCAAATCATGCAGCGATCATGGTTTTCAATACTATATACGGAAGCGGAGTAAACTCTAAATTGTTTTTAAATGTTAGAGAAAAATTATCTCTTTGCTATTACGTTGGTTCAGTCATTGAAGAACAGAAGGGCATCATGATCGTATCTTCAGGCATAGATGTAAAAAAATATGATCAGGCCAAAGACGAGATATTGACGCAGCTCGATAATTGCAAAAAAGGTGAATTTTCTGCTGATGAGCTTTCAATGGCAAAACGTACTGTGATAAGCTCCATTTGTGCTATGATGGACAGTTCATCTGGTTTGGAAAACTATTATCTAGGCCAAATAACTCAGGGACTTAACTTTTCTCCAGAAGAGTTGCAAATGATGGTGCAGGCCGTTACAAAGGAACAAGTCGTATCTGTAGCGGAAAGCATACAGCTTGACAGCATCTATTTTCTTCACAATGTGAAAGAGGCGGGGCAATGAAAAATATTTATACAAAAATAGACGAAGTCGTCATTGAAGAGACCTTGCAAAATGGCCTAAAAATTTATTTTATGCCCAAAGAAAAACATTTTAAAAGCTATGCCTTTTTTGCAGTTCGATACGGCGGATGTGACAGAAGATTTGAAGTCAATGGTCAATGGCATGACACATATGCCGGTATTGCACACTTTTTAGAGCACAAAATGTTTGATACGCCGGAAGGGAATGCTCTAACCACACTATCTGCCAACGGAGCTTCGCCCAATGCCTTTACAAGTTCCGAAATAACTGCATATTACTTTCAAAGTACTGAAAATTTTATGACCAATCTTAAAACGCTGCTTTCATTTGTATCAGTACCGTATTTTACCGATGAGAGTGTGAAAAAAGAGCAGGGGATTATAGGGCAGGAGATCCAGATGATAGAAGACGATCCGGACCATAAAGTTTATTTGAATCTAATGTCTGCTCTCTATAAAGAACGGCCTGTCCGCGAATCTATTGCCGGTACCGTAGATTCTATTTCTAATATCAGTGCTGACGACCTGTACTTTTGCCACAATACTTTTTATTGTCCTTCAAACATGGTACTCTGTGTTTCCGGAAATCAAGCTATGGAAGATATCCTTTTTACAGCTGACAGTATCCTGCCAAAAGCTCCTGGCTACGCAATAAAAAGGGACTACGGCGGAGAGGAACCATCTACGCCAGTACAATCCAAAATAGAGGCATATATGGAGGTATCTGTTCCACTATTTATGATGGGTGCAAAAATAGAACCCGTCAATCCTGGAAAACTTAGACAGCAGCTGGTTGCAGAGCTCGCTTTGGAAATGTTGCTTGGAGAGTCATCAGAACTATATGCAAAGCTGTATGAGGACGGTTATATAAACTATTCCTTTTATTATGGCTTAGAGACTTTCCCCGATGGTTCTTTCATAGCCATAGGAGGAGAATCTAAAGATCCGATGGCAGTTTTTCAAAACATCATTGAATCTGCAGATAACTGGAAACTCACTTCTGATAGGGAAATACTTTTTGAACAGATCAGAAAAGCTGCGATCGGCAGTCGCCTCCGCCAACTTGACTTTATGGAGCATCTCTGTTACAGTAGAGCAAATGGCTATTTTCACAAATACGATCCATTTGACGCTTTTGATTTGATCTGGGATATATCTTTAGACGAGATATCAGAGTTTATCAAGACATATTTTCACTTTACTAGACAGGCCATCTCTATTGTATGGCCGGACGTTAAACAGGGAGCGGTATGAGTAAAGCAATTATTACATTTCCTATTTTAGGTGATGGATTCAGGCTTGATTTTCCATCTTCTTTTACTGTACTTGGACTGAACATCCACTGGTATGGCGTGATCATAGCCTGCGGATTTCTACTTGCAGTTTTTTATGCTGTGAAGCGTTCAAAGGATTTTGGATTATCTGAAGAAACCGTTTTGGATATGGTCATTTGGATTGCACCATTTGCAATAATCTGTGCTAGAGCATACTATGTTATTTTCAATTTTGACATATATAGAGACAACTTGAACGATATGTTTAAAATATGGAAAGGCGGGCTTGCCATATACGGAGGCGTAATAGGTGCCGTAATAGGCGGATTCGTATTTTCAAAAATCAAAAAGGTAAAGCTCGGAAATATGCTGGACGTGGCCGGTTTGGGTCTTCTTATAGGTCAATCTATCGGCAGATGGGGCAATTTTGTAAATAGAGAGGCCTTCGGAAGAGAAACCGATATATTCTGCAGGATGGGTCTTACGTTTAATGGCGAGACCATATATGTACATCCCACATTTTTGTATGAGTCTGTCTGGAATGCAATTGGTTTTATTCTTCTCCATATATATTCTAAAAAACGAGTAAACGCATACAGCGGTGAAATATTTACCCTTTACGTGTTGTGGTACGGTTTGGGACGCGCGTTTATTGAGGGCTTGCGTACCGATAGCCTTTATTTATTTGGACTGCAGATATTTGGATACGGAATACGAACATCCCAGCTATTAGCAGTTTTATCGTGTGTTGGAGCAGCTTCGCTGTTTTTATACAATAAATCAAAAATTAAAAACTACAGCAAAAATCAAAAGGAGAATATCGATGAAATACAAAACTGATATTGAAATCGCACAAGAAACGCCCTTAAAAGTAATCGACGAAATCGCTGCCGATGTCGGCCTGTCTCCGGATCATCTGGAACATTACGGCAAATATAAGGCAAAGATCGATGTAAACCAACTCAAAAACATGCCGGAAAAAGGAAAGCTTATTCTTGTCACAGCTATCAACCCGACTTCGGCAGGTGAGGGCAAAACGACTATAAGCGTTGGCCTTGCTGACGCCCTACATAAGTTGAACAAGAATATCGTTTTGTGTTTAAGAGAGCCTTCTCTTGGTCCTGTTTTCGGAGTAAAGGGCGGCGCTGCCGGCGGCGGATACGCTCAGGTAGTCCCCATGGAAGATATAAATCTGCACTTTACAGGCGATTTTCATGCAATAGGCGCTGCTAACAATTTATTGGCAGCTATGATAGACAACCACATATTCCAAGGCAATGAGCTTGGTTTTGATGTAAGGCGTATTGTATGGCGCCGTTGTGTGGATATGAATGACAGAGCGCTGCGCAATACGATAATAGGTCTTGGCGGCCGTTCTCATGGCGTCCCCAGAGAAGACGGCTACGATATTACCGTTGCCTCAGAGATAATGGCTATTCTGTGCTTAGCTGACGGCCTGATAGACCTTAAGGAACGTCTTGGAAGGATAATCGTTGGGTACACCCGCAAAGGAGCCCCGATTACCGCTCATGATCTGCATGCAGAAGGTGCTATGACGGCACTCCTAAGAGATGCTATCAAGCCAAATCTTGTGCAGACTCTCGAGCACACTCCTGCTATAGTACACGGCGGACCATTTGCCAATATTGCACACGGCTGCAACAGTGTTACGGCAACACGCACAAGCTTAAAGCTTGGAGATTATGTAGTTACTGAAGCTGGATTCGGTGCTGATCTCGGCGCTGAAAAGTTCCTTGATATAAAGTGCCGTGTTGCGGGACTTCGTCCATCTGCAGTAGTTATCGTGGCAACTATAAAGGCCCTGAAGCTGCACGGCGGAGCCGATAAAGATAATCTCAGCACAGAAAACCTTGAGGCTCTGGAAAAAGGTCTTCCGAATTTGCTCAAGCATGTTGAAAACATTACTCAGGTATATAAGCTTCCTGCCGTAGTTTCGATCAATAGATTTGTAACAGATTCTGAAGCAGAGCTCAAGCTTGTTGAAGATGCATGCAAAAAGCTCGGTGTAAATGTTGCTTTGACAGAAGTCTGGGCAAAAGGCGGAGAGGGCGGAATAGAGCTCGCCAAAGAAGTCCTTCGTGTTATTGACGAAGAGCCAAATAATTTTGAATTCTCTTACGACATCGATATGAGCATTCAGGAAAAAATCGAAGCTATAGCCAAGAAAATTTATGGCGCAGACGGAGTCACATACCTGCCTTCGGCTGTGAACGAAATCAAGCGCATCGAAAAGCTTGGCTTTAGAAATGTTCCAGTCTGCATGGCTAAGACCCAGTACTCTTTCAGCGATGATCCGACGAAACTTGGCCGTCCGACAGACTTCAATATAACTGTTAAGCAGGTCAAAATATCGGCCGGCGCCGGATTCGCTGTAGTCCTTACCGGTGATATCATGACTATGCCCGGATTGCCGAAGGTACCTGCAGCAGAAAAAATTGACGTAGATGAAAACGGAGTCATAAGCGGTCTGTTCTAAAATCCAACAAAAAACTCTATGCAAAGATATTTAATCTTGCATAGAGTTTTTTATTTATCAAGTTCTAACCCTTGTATCCATCTTTTAATGCAACAGAGCGGTTGAATACCAAATGCTCTGGCGATGAATCTCTATTGTCCACGCAGAAGTAGCCCAAACGCAGGAACTGAAAATTTGCCGGCGCGGTAACGTTTGCGACCGAAGCCTCAACTTTGCAATTTTTTAGAACAACCAACGACTTTGGATCTACCATCTCAAGAAGATCTTTACTGCTTGTATCTGGAGCAGGATCTGTAAATAGATTACTGTACAATCTGACTTCGGCGTCAGCAGCCGTTTTGCTGTCTACCCAGTGGATAGTACCGCGTACTTTACGTCCATCCGCCGCATTCCCTCCGCGCGAAAGAGGATCGTATTCGGCAAAGACCTCTATTACATTGCCGCTCTCATCTTTTTTAAACCCTGTGCATTTGGCAATATATGCGGATTTCAACCGAACCTCATTTCCAACAAAGAAACGATTATATTTTTTAGGCGGCTCTTCCATAAAATCGTCTGCTTCTATCCAAAGCTCTTTTGAAAAAGATATTTGCCTTGTTCCAGCCGATGGATCCTCCGGATTATTTTCAATTTCAAACAGCTCACTCACATCTTCAGGATAATTGGTTATCGTAAGTTTTACTGGATGCAGCACTGCCATAACTCTCTGCGCACATCTGTTCAAATCTTCGCGCAGGCAATGCTCCAAAAAGGCATAGTCCACAATACTTGCCACCTTAGAAACCCCATTGCGCTCTGAGAAGTTTCTTATCGCAGCAGGCGTATATCCGCGGCGTCTTAAGCCGCATATAGTTGGCATTCTGGGATCGTCCCATCCGCTTACAACACCTTTTTCTACCAGCCTGCGGAGCTCTCTTTTGCTCATAACCGTATAATTGATTCCAAGCCTGGCAAATTCTATCTGGCGAGGTTTGTGAGGATAGTCGATATTGTTGATCACCCAATCGTACAGCGGCCTGTGGTCCTCATACTCAAGAGAACAAAGTGAATGAGTGATATGCTCCAGTGCATCTTGTATTGGATGGGCAAAATCATACATTGGATAAATGCACCATTTGTTTCCGGTCCTGTGGTGCTTGGTGTATTTGATCCTGTAAAGCGCGGGATCTCTCAGATTGAAATTACCCGACGCAAGGTCGATTTTTGCTCTTAATGTAAAGGAACCTTCAGGAAATTCTCCGTTCCTCATTCTTTTAAAAAGATCCAAATTTTCCTCTATAGGACGATCCCTGTATGGACTAGTAGCCGGATGCGAAAGATCCCCGCGGTTTGCCTTCATCTCTTCGGGACTAAGTTCACATACATATGCCAATCCTTTTTTTATAAGCTGTATTGCAAACTCATATGTCTGTTCAAAATAGTCAGAACCGTAGAAGAATCCTCCCTTCCATTCATATCCAAGCCAATGTATATCTTCCTTGATGGCATCGACATATTCTGTATCTTCGCGATCTGGGTTTGTATCATCCATACGGAGATTACAGATACCATTGTATTTTTCCGCAATTCCAAAATCGATATAGATTGCCTTAGCATGACCTATATGCAAATAACCATTGGGCTCAGGCGGAAAGCGCGTATGGACAGTTTCACCTTCAAACCGTCCACCGCTGGATATATCCTCTTCAACAAAGGCTTCAATAAAATTATTTGCCTTGCCCACTGGTAAGTTGTTCTCTTTATCCACTAAAATCAGCTCCGAGTATTAGTTTTTCCTTGTATTTCCTGTTATTATACAATATTTTTAAAAAAAAGAAAATATATTTACACAAACTTTTCTTATGAGTTATAATAAAAAGGAGAATTTTTTAAACAATATTAAATACTATTTGTAGACGAGGTTTTTATAAAATTGAAAAGAACTGTATTATTTGTTTTAATAATTTCATTTATGGTTTCGATGTCCATACCGGTTTCAGCATCTGAAAGGTTTAACGATGTCCCCAATGGCCACTGGGCAGAGGCTGCAATATCTTATCTATCCGATCGAGACATATTAAACGGTTATTCCGATGGTGCTTTTCGTCCCGATAATTCTATCTCATGTGCAGAATTCATCGCAATAGTATGTCGTCTTTCGGGCATGAAAGATGTCGCCTCTGCGGGAGATACCCATTGGGCAGATGTTTATATCTCCTATGCTTTGTATAAGAATTGGTATGCAAACGAATCTTCAGGTTACGATGTGCCTATTACCCGCGAATTAGCCGCCAAAATACTGGTCTGTGCCTTTTATAATATTGCCGACTACCAGCCTTCTGACAATGCAAAAACCATAACTGATTTAAATAAAATAGGGGAGTACTATTTAGATTATGTGCTTTACGCATATGAGTTGAATCTGCTTACAGGTTATCCGGATGGGAGCTTTCGTCCGAACGAAAAACTTACCCGGGCCGAAGTTGCCTCTATGATTTACAGGATGTTATCTTCTGATGGTCAAATTCCTGAAACAGCTCAAAGTGTAGAAGTCCCAGTACTGCTGTATCACCATATAGCCAGTCAAGGCGACTATACTGTTACCCCTGAAAAATTTCGTTCTGATATAAAAGAACTTTTAGAAGCTGGATATAATCCAATATTTATTGACGAACTATATGATTACGCCTCTGGAACCGGCGATCTACCTGACAAGCCAGTCTTAATCACTTTTGATGATGGATATGACAGCAATTGGAAATATGCTTTTCCGATTTTAAAAGAATACAATGTGAAAGCCAATATTTTTGTGATCGGCTGGTCTGTCGGACAGGCTATCAGCAAAGACGGCAAAACCGCCATATTTCCTCATTTCAGCTGGAACAAAGCAAAAGATATGGAAGATTCCGGACTGGTTCGCATATATTCGCATTCATATGACATGCACGATTCCGGAGTCCGAAAAAAAGACGGCGTCAGCTACTCTGAATATATTGACCAATTCAAAGGCGACATAAATAAACTCGGAGAGCTGATAAAATCAAATCTCGGTCATCAGTGCATCGCATTTGCATATCCCTACGGAGACTACACATATCTCGCCGATAAACTGTTGGAAGAAATGGGGTATTACGCAACATTCACAACCGTTCCCGGAATAAGCACGGTGGTACAGGGCGATTTGAGTTCTATCAGGCTTATGGACCGTATTACTATGGACCAAAAAGGTGAGAGCGCCCTGCATTTGATTGAGCACTATTTAGCGCAAAAATAAATATGATGCCGCTTGACAATTTTATTTAATTATCTTATAATTCTTACAATAACTAAAAGACTGGGAAGAGAAGGAGTAGGCAATCTACCGATGCAAAGAGAGAAGATGGCTGGTGTAAATCTTCATGAGGTGTTGCTGAAAGTGGTCTCGGAGTCGTGGAGCAAACAGACATTTGTCTAAGTAGACTTCAACGGTTTCCGCCCGTTAACGCGGAGTGCATATGTTTTGGGCTTTAATGGCCTGATTCATGTGTCTTATGAGTGCGGGATAATATCCCGAATACAGGTGGTAACACGGACTGTATGTTCGCCCTGAACAAAATTGTTCAGGGCGTTTTTATTTATCAAATTTACATACAATCAATCGAGGAGAGTCATTTATATGAAAGAGTTGCCAAAAATCTACAATCCTAAAGAAGTAGAAGACAAAATCTACAATATGTGGCTGGAAGGCGGATATTTCAAGGGCGTCATAGATCCGAATAAGAAGCCTTTTACTATCGTAATTCCACCTCCCAACGTTACAGCACAGCTGCATATAGGACATGCCTGCGACGACACTCTTCAGGATATTTTGATCCGATACAAAAGGATGCAGGGCTATTCCGCACTATGGCTCCCCGGCACTGATCATGCCGGTATAGCAACACAAATTAAAGTTGAAGAGAAGCTCAGAAAAGAAGGCTTGACCAGGTATGATCTTGGGAGAGAAAAATTTGTCGATGAAGTCTGGGCATGGAAAGAAATGTACGGTGGTCGCATTATAAGCCAGTTAAAGAAACTTGGCGCTTCATGCGATTGGAGCCGCGAGCGCTTTACTATGGACGAAGGCTGTTCAAAAGCAGTCAAAGAAGTCTTTGTCTCTCTATATGAAAAGGGCCTGCTCTATAAGGGCAGCCGTATAGTCAACTGGTGTCCAAAATGTATTACTGCTTTGTCAGACGTAGAAGTCGAATACGAGGAAAAGGCCGGACACCTTTGGCATATCAAGTATCCTGTAAAGGATTCCGACGAATACCTTGTAGTCGCTACGACACGTCCGGAGACTATGCTTGGAGATACTGGCGTAGCGGTCAATCCGGAAGATGAGAGGTATACGCATTTGGTTGGCAAAACCGTCATTCTTCCGCTTGTCAACAGAGAGATACCAGTAGTTGCAGACGAATATGTTGATATCAAATTTGGTACAGGCTGCGTAAAAATGACTCCGGCACACGATCCGAATGACTTTGAAGTCGGCATTCGCCACAACCTAGAGGTCATCCGTGTATTGGATGACAAAGGCTGTGTAAATGAAAACGGCGGCAAATACGAAGGTCTGGATCGCTATGAAGCCCGTAAGACGATAATTGAGGATCTTGAAAAAGAAGGACTTCTTGTCAAAGTCGAGGATTACTCTCACAACGTCGGTGTCTGCTATCGCTGTGGTTCCGACGTTGAGCCGATAGTCTCGGCACAATGGTTTGTAAAAATGGAACCGCTTGCGAAAGAAGCTATCCGCGTCGTTAAAGACGGTGAGATAAAATTTGTCCCAGAGCGCTTTTCCAAAACATATATAAACTGGATGGAAAATATCCGCGACTGGTGCGTTTCACGCCAGCTGTGGTGGGGACATCAGATCCCGGCTTGGTATTGCGAAGATTGCGGCCATATAAATGTTTCACGCACCACACCTTCTGTATGCGAAAAATGCGGCAGTTCTCATCTGCATCAGGATGAAGATGTTTTGGACACTTGGTTTTCTTCTGCCCTTTGGCCATTCTCAACTTTGGGTTGGCCTGATCAAACGGAAGATCTTAAATATTTTTACCCGACAGATGTGCTTGTAACAGCTTATGATATTATCTTTTTCTGGGTCGCAAGAATGATTTTTTCTGGAATGGAACATATGAAGCAGATCCCATTCCACACCGTTTTTATACATGGACTTGTCAGAGATGCTCAGGGCAGGAAAATGTCCAAGTCACTTGGCAACGGCATTGACCCGATAGAAATGATAGACGCATATGGTGCGGACGCACTGCGCATGAACATGGTTTCCGGAATCAGCCCTGGTAACGACATGCGTTTCATGATACCAAAGTGCGAATCATACCGCAACTTTGCAAACAAGATATGGAACGCATCTCGTTTCGTCTTAATGAATTTGACGATCGAAAAGAATGAGCTGCCGGAAACTCTTGAGTTGGAAGACAAGTGGATCCTTTCTAAACTCAACAATGTGACAAGGGAAATCACTGAAAATCTTGATAAGTTTGAGCTTGGAATAGCAGCGGGCAAGATTTATGATTTCATTTGGGACACTTTTTGTGATTGGTATATCGAGCTTGCTAAGACAAGGCTTTCCAGCGATAACGAGCAAAGCAAGCTTGGGGCGCAAAAGGTCCTTTGTTGGGTACTGACCGAAATACTCAAGCTCTTGCATCCGTTTATGCCTTTCATTACCGAAGAGATTTGGCAGGCTCTGCCGCACGACGGTGATGCCCTTATGGTACAGAGCTGGCCGGTCTACCGTGAAGAATTTAACTTTGCAGACGAAGAAAAAGAAATGGAAGCCGTCATGGAAGCCATTCGTTCCGTGCGTGCTCTTCGCGCTGAGAAAAATGTTCCACCGTCCCGAAAGACAAAACTGATCATAGCTTCCGACAAAACGGACGTATTTGAGTCCGGCAAAGCTTTTCTGATGCGTCTTGCGTATGCAAGCGAAGTAGAAATATCTGCCGAAAGCCCAAAAGACATTTCTGATATGCTCACAGCTATTACAAAAGATGCCCGCATATTTATTCCAATGGCCGAGCTTTTAGATGTAAAAGAAGAGCTGAAGCGCATTGAAAAAGAGCTTAAAAAGGCACGTGATGATTTGTCTAGGATCCAAGGCAAACTGGCGAATCCCAACTTCACACAAAAAGCTCCCGAAGCCGTTGTAACAGCTGAGCGTGAAAAAGCAGAAAAACTTCAGGCTCTGCTCTCTAATCTTGAAGAAAGTGAAAAACATCTAAAGTCTATGGCATAGTTCGACTAAATAATTTTTAAAAAAAATGTATAATACACCGTGTAACTGGACAAGCTATCCTGTTATACGGTGTATTTCTTTTATGAGGTGTTTGCGGTATGGAGTTGTATTTCGTATTTAAAGAATGGCGCCTTACTGTCTATATGGACGGTGAGCTCGACCATCATACAGCATCGCAAACGATGCGAAAAATTTCGGAAAAAATTGATATTTACCTTCCAAGAGATTGTGTGCTGGATTTTGAACGAGTGCGTTTTATGGACAGCTCTGGCATCGCAGTCATTATAAAAGCATATCACAAAATGAGACAGGCAGGCGGAAGACTTTGGGTGGACAATGTCGGCAAACAGCCATTAAAAGTTATTGACGCTGCAGGGCTCGACAGGATCATTAACATAGGAGAGAACGCGCAATGAAAGCTGTCAATTACATGAAACTTGAAATACCAAGCCGTTCGGCAAATGAAGCCTTCGCACGAGGTGCAGCTGCGTGCTTTGTATCACAGCTCGACCCAACTATAGATGAACTTGGCGATATAAAAACCGCTGTCAGCGAAGCCGTTACCAACTGTATAGTCCACGCATACCCGGATGCTATAGGCAAAATTTACATATCGGGAAAGATCTTTGAAGACGGTACGGTAGAGATATCGGTGCGCGACAAGGGATGCGGTATAGAAGACATACACAAGGCCATGGAACCGCTGTACACCAGCGGAGGCGAAGAACGCGCCGGCATGGGCTTTACAATAATGGAAAGCTTTATGGACAAGGTAAAGGTCCGTTCAGCTCTTGGCCGCGGCACTACCGTTGTTCTGCGCAGAAAAATCGTATCCAGAAATATTCAGAATGAAAGACTTTGATCTGTCGCTTTTAAAAGCCGCTCAGGCCGGGGACAAGGAAGCCGCCGAGAAACTGCTTCTGGCAAACTCAGGGTTGATTTGGAGCATAGTGCGTCGCTTTTTGGGCAGGGGCATAGACAACGACGACTTATATCAGCTTGGATGCGTCGGTTTTATCAAAGCCATACATGGTTTTGACACTGAATACGGTACTCGTTTTTCCACTTATGCTGTCCCTAAGATCATGGGGGAGATCCGCAGATTCCTCCGAGACGACGGCACTGTAAAAGTAAGCCGCGGAATAAAGGAAAAAGCCATGCTTATACGCAGCGCTCATGAATCTCTTACGCAAAAGCTGGGCAGAGAACCGCTTCTGTCTGAGTTGAGCGAAGTGACAGGGCTGAGCGCAGAGGAGATCGCTGTCGCGGAAAATGCCACCGGCGCCGCGGAATCTCTTCACAGCGAGATAAGCGAAGACGGCTTTTCATTGGAATCAATTTTAGGCGACTATGATTATGAAGAAAAACTAATGGAAACAGTCGCGCTTAAGGAAGCTATAGAAAAACTGGACAAAAAAGAACAGGCTGTGATATACCTAAGATACTACCGTGGTATGACGCAAAGCAATACGGCTAAGATTTTAAAAGTTTCACAAGTACAGATATCCAGACTCGAACGCCGCGCAATAGAACAGTTAAAAAAGTTTCTTGCATAACAGGCTTGGAAAACAATCTTGTTTTCCAAGCCTGTTTGTTATATAATACAACAAGTTTTGCAGATAAGGTGATATCGTGATAAAGAATGAACTGAGAAGCCGTTTCTTATCGGCTAGAAAATTATTTATTTCAAAGGAGTTTAGCCAGCTCAACGAAGAACAACTCCAAGCTGTAATGACAACGGAAGGGCCTCTGCTGCTTCTTGCCGGAGCCGGAAGCGGAAAGACAACCGTTCTGATAAATAGGATCGCCAATCTTTTAAAATTTGGAAAGGCTTCCGATTCCGATGAAATACCAGATTATATCAAGCCTGAAGACGTAGAGTTCTTGGAAAATTACATAAAGCACCCAAACAACGCAGACCATGCGCGTGCCTGTTCTATAGCTGCTTTGGATCCGGTTCGCCCGGATAGAATAATAGCTATTACATTTACTAACAAAGCCGCAGAAGAGTTGAAAAACCGTCTTGAAGCCATGCTTGGCATATACGCCGGAGATGTATGGGCCATGACGTTTCATTCCGCGTGCTCCAAGATACTGCGCAGAGATATCGACAGGATCGGTTACTCTCATAATTTTACCATTTATGATAATGCAGACTCTTTGACTGTTATAAAGCAAATATTGAAAGACATGGATCTTGATGACAAAATTTTTCAGCCCAGACAGGTGCTTTCACAAATAAGTTACTTTAAAGACAGCAATTTGACCGCTAAAAGTGCGGCTGAAAATTTACCTGCTTCCTCGGATCCTTTTCGCCGCGAGGTAATAAAAATATATTCAGAATATGAACGGCGTCTTTTTGAGGCCAATGCGCTGGACTTCGATGATCTCATATTGCTTACGGTACGTCTTTTCCAGACTGACAGCGACGCTCGCAGCTACTATCAGGACAAGTTTCAATATGTTCTTATCGATGAATATCAAGATACCAATAATTTGCAGTATCTTTTTGCAAGTCTTATTGCCGGAAAACGCAACAATATATGCGTAGTAGGAGACGATGATCAAAGCATATATAAATTCCGAGGAGCAACCATAGAAAACATTTTAAATTTTGAAGACCAATATAAGAACGCCCGTGTTATCCGCATGGAACACAACTACCGTTCCACCGGGAATATTTTAAATGCAGCAAATGCGGTTATCAAAAACAACATTGCGCGTAAGGGCAAAAATCTTTGGACACATAAAGAAAATGGCGACCAAATCGACCTATACATTGCAGACAACGAAAGAGATGAAGCCCAGTACGTTGTTTCTAAAATTCTTTCCGGCGTTGCAAGCGGGCGTAAATGGAGCGACTTTGCAGTTTTGTACCGCATGAATGCACAGTCAAACCAGATAGAGTTTGCTTTTAAGCGCAACGGTATACCATACAAAATAATAGGGGGGACTCGTTTTTTTGAGTATGCGGAAATAAAAGACATACTTGCCTATCTCTGCGTTATTCAAAATCCAGACGATAATCTGCGCTTGATGAGAATAATAAATACCCCCGCAAGAGGTATTGGTTCTAAAAGTATTTCCAGTGTCCTCGATGTTTCAGCGAGAACAGGCGCATCTGTTTTTTATGTTATGAAACATGCTGACGAATATCCTGAGCTTGAGAAAATCGCCTCAAAGTTAAGGCTATTTGTCAGTTTGATAGAAGATCTGCGCGCAGAACTCGAGGAAAAGCCGCTGGATGTCTTTTACGACGCAGTTCTTGAGAAAAGCGGATACATTCAGATGCTGATAGAAAAAAACAATATAGAGAGCAAAACCAGAATGGAAAATATCACAGAGCTCAAGTCAAACATATTAACCTTTATGAAAGAAAATCCCACTGGTACTTTAGTAAATTTTTTAGAGGAAGTCGCTCTCTATACAGATATTGACCAATACGACAGCAGTGAGTCGGAAGTTACTGTAATGACTATGCACAGCGCTAAAGGTCTGGAATTCCCTGTTGTATTCATAATAGGGGCCGAGGAGGGAATATTTCCGGGGCTGCGCGCTATAGGTGAACCGTCCGAAATGGAAGAGGAGCGCCGTCTGTGCTACGTCGCGATTACCCGCGCACGCGAGCATCTTCACATCATACAAGCTAAAAAACGTATGCTGTTTGGACGCACTTCAATGAATGCGCTCTCTAGATTTGTCCGTGAGATCCCTGTAAATCTTTTAAATTTAATCCTTGCCACATATGCGGATTATCCTGTGTCATACGGCCAGAGCAGCAGCAGAACTTTTAATACTCCTCGGAAGACCCATACAGAAACTAGAAAACCTCTTGCCGTGCCTCGCAGTATGCCACCTAAAAAGGTCGCTGAAATAAATGAATTTAGAATAGGTGACAGTGTAGAACACAAAGTATTTGGAAAAGGTATAGTGCTTTCTATCCAGCCGATGGGAAACGATGCTCTGATGGAAATCGCCTTTGACAATATAGGGACCAAAAGACTTATGCTGAGAGCTGCCGCAACATATATGAAAAAGGTGTAAGTATGAAAAATTACTGGGCCAAAATAGCCATCTTATCTGCTACATTGATATGGGGTACTTCATTTGTAATAATGAAAGACACACTAGATTCGATCCCCACTTTATATCTTCTTGCTATCCGTTTCTCTATAGCGGCCTTGCTCTTATTTATAGTCTCCATACCTAAACTTAAAAAAATAGATCTTGGACACATCACCGGCGGCGCTTTAATGGGGCTGTTTTTATTCCTTGCATATGTTTTTCAAACCTATGGTCTAGTATATACTACTCCAGGTAAAAACGCTTTCCTGACAACTTCATACTGTATCATTGTACCGTTTTTATACTGGATCCTAGTCCGTAAGCGTCCTGATAAATACAACATAATAGCGGCATTTACCGGATTGATCGGAATTGGCCTCCTCTCTCTGGACTCCGGACTTTCCATAAACGCCGGAGATGCTCTTACACTTGCGTGCGGATTTTTTTACGCTTGTCATATCTTGGCTACAGCAGGAGTCTCCAGCGGAAGAGATATGTTTTTGCTGATTACCGTTCAATTTTTTACAGCAGCTATTTTAGCATCTATAGGAGCCATGCTGTTTGAGGAACTGCCCACGCATTTTTCCGTTGCAACTACAGTAAATATACTTTATTTGAGCGTTGTCGCGACGACAATCGCGCTGTTTTTACAGGCTATAGGCCAAAAATATACAGATCCCAATTCCGCATCGTTGATACTTACATTTGAATCTGTTTTCGGCGCCGGATTTTCTATAATACTCGGCTACGACGACCTTACTATCCGCTCGGCGCTCGGCTTCATTATAATGTTTATCGCTGTGATAATATCAGAAGTAAAGCCGGGGAAGAAGCGCAAACAAATATAAAAACAGCCAGTGTAAATAATTACACTGGCTGTTTTTAAGGTCAAAATACTATTGTTACTGTCTTCCTACGAGCTCCACGGCCTGTTTGCCTGTTACATACTCTACTGTCATCTTGAGAATATAAAAAGATTTCCATTCTCTGTCTATTATGCTTGCACGGTTTGCAGGGATATCATCGGGGAAATATTTAATTGCCAATTTTTCTATTGCGTCTTTCTTATCCTCTCCGTCATCAATTATCATTATTTCCCCAAAAGCTATAACGCTCCTAAAATATGTAGTGTACTGTTCCGGGACTACAGCATCCTGATCTATAACACAGAAGGATACTTTTGGATTTTTTTGTATCATATCTAATTTGTGACCTATGGTTGCACAATGAAAATAAATATTTCCATCGTCATATACATAGCTCATTGGAATCGCATATGGATAAGCCTCATCACATGACAAAGCCAATACACCCGAAGTGCATTTTTGTAAAATGGCGATATTTTCCTGTATAGACAACATCTGCTTTTTTCTGCGCATCTCACTAAACACAATATTTATCTCCCTTCGCAGCAAGAAAATCGTTAAATCATATTATATAATATCTGCAAGAAAGTCAATATATTTAAAGGGGCGATACGGTTTGCCGTACCGTCCCTTTACTGAGCTTAATTTTTTTCCCGCGGCTGAAAAAGCAAAGACACGATATAGCCAAATACGATTGCAGCGCATACTCCTCCGGCTGCAGCACTTAGTCCTCCGGTAAAAATTCCAAGTATCCCTGATTCTGAAACTGCTTTTTTTACTCCGTTTGCCAGTACATTTCCAAATCCCGTAAGCGGGACCGATGCTCCGGCTCCGGCCCATTCCACCAGCGGATCATATAAACCTACTGCTCCAAGCACTACTCCTGCAATAACATAGCTGACAAGTATACGCGCCGGAGTCAGCTTAGTTTTATCTATTAAAACCTGTCCTATAAGGCACAAAGCGCCGCCGGTAACAAAGGCTTTAAGGTAATCGAGCAGCATATATCACATCTCCTTTGAATTGCAAATAGTAACAGCATGACAGATGCCGGGTATACTCTCACCCTGCTGTGTAGAAGTAGGGGACATAAGCGCTCCTGTTGCGGCAAACAAAATGCGGTTCCACCTTTTTTGCCTCATTCCATTTAAAATATACCCCGTCAATACACACGCACTGCATCCGCATCCAGAACCACCCGCATGAGTATCTTGCTCTTCTTTGGAGTATAACAGAAGGCCGCAGTCATTGTAATTTCCAGAAATATCTATGCCGTCTTTTTTAAAAAAATCTATTACTACATCACTGCCTATCATCCCAAGATCTCCTGTCAAAATGAGGTCATAATCTGTTGGAAGAAATCCAGTGTCTTCAAAATGAGTTTTTAGCGTATCATATGCCGCAGGAGCCATGGCAGCTCCCATATTATTGGCGTCTTTGATCCCTAGATCCACTATTTTACCGGTAGTAACATGGGTAACAAATGGTCCCTGTCCGTGCTCTTTTAGAATAATGGCTCCCGAAGCAGTAGCTGTCCATTGTGCAGTAGGGGTACGCTGTCCTCCGTATTCCAACGGAAGTCGGAATTGTCGTTCTGCTGAGCAAAAATGTGAAGATGTAACTGCCGCCGCTGTATCTGCAAAGCCTCCATCTATAGAAATGGCTGCCAGTGACAAGCTCTCAGCCATGGTAGAACATGCTCCGTATAATCCAAAAAAAGGAATACCGCGGTCGCGTTCTGCGAAGGTGGAAGCTATACACTGATTTAAAAGATCTCCTGCGAAAATGTATTGTATACTGGATAAAGTTACTCCGGCCTTATCCGCTGCCAATTCAAGCGCCTGTTTTTGCATATGGCTTTCAGCTTTTTCCCAAGTTTTTTCTCCAAAATAAGAGTCGTCTCCAATATAGTCAAAGCTTGAAGACAACGGTCCTTCTCCTTCTTTTTTGCCTACTACGCACGCATGACCCTCTATCGATGGTGGGCATACCATGCGCACCGTTTGCTTTCCTATACGCTTTTGCGGCATGGAAGACATCTCCTTTCATTAGGCTTAGTTTTCTTCGTAACCGCGAAATTATTAATGTATATATTTCCTATCTTTTTTACTTATATTTTGACTTATTAGAATATTTCAAGTATAATATATGCAAAAGAGGTAGTATTATGGATACAACGCTTCAAATTGCAGTTCCAATAGATTTTGATCTAAAAAAGATCTTTGAATGCGGTCAGTGCTTTAGATGGGATTTAGATACAAGCGGGCGGTACAAAGGAGTAGCCGGAGGATATCCGGCACTTTTGTATACTCAGAAAAATGTCCTTATAATTGAAAGCCCTAACACTTCTTACTCTTTTTGGTACAACTATTTTGATTTAGCTCTCGATTATCAAAAAATACGAGAAAGCATCGCAATAGACGATTACATAAGAGCCGCATCGGATTATGGTACCGGAATAAGGATACTCCGTCAAGACAAATGGGAAACTCTGTGTTCATTTATCCTGTCGCAGTGCAATAATATTCCCCGCATTAAACAGCTTATCGAATCACTGTGCCGTCTATTGGGCGACCCAGTTGAATTCAATGGTGAAACATTTTACAGCTTTCCATCAGCTGAAGCTATCGCATCAGTTACAATGGACGAGCTGTCATCTGTACGCGCAGGGTACCGTATACCGTACATATGGAATGCCGCTCAAGCAGTAGCAGCGGGGGATATAGACCTCGATGCTCTGTCGCTCAAAGATCCTGACATTGCCCTTCGTGAATTGAAAACGCTCTCCGGCGTCGGAAACAAGGTCGCAAACTGTGTAATACTGTTCGGATTGCATATGCTTTCTGCATTTCCCATTGATGTGTGGATAAAAAAAGTCTTAAATGAGCATTACGAAAAAGGCTTTTCCGCATCAGTATTTGGGCCGTATGCAGGCATTGCCCAGCAGTATATGTTCTATTATGCCCGCAGTGAAAATAATATCTCTAAACTCGTTGACAATGATAATTCAAAGTAGTAGACTAATTTGAAATACGTTCTAGAGGATATAAAGAAAGGGAGAGTTGCTGCATGATAATTAATGAGTTTTTTGCAAATAAAATTATTGGAGAAGGGTTAACTTTTGATGATGTGCTGTTGGTTCCGGCAAAAAGCGATGTTTTGCCTGCAGATGTTGATTTGTCCACCAAACTCACAAATAAAATCACGCTCAATATCCCGCTTATCAGCGCAGCAATGGACACGGTCACAGAATCCAGAATGGCAATAGCCATAGCCAGAGAGGGCGGCATCGGTGTGATCCATAAAAATATGTCTATCGACGCTCAGGCCGAGCAGATAGACATGGTCAAGCGCTCTGAAAACGGAGTTATTACAAATCCATTTTTCCTTGGGCCGGAAAATACTCTTCGCGAAGCAGACGATTTAATGGGAAAGTATAAGATCTCTGGAGTCCCCATTGTAGAAAACGGCAGGCTCGTCGGCATAATAACAAACAGAGATTTAAAATTTGAAGAAGACATGAACCGCAAAATTAAGTATGTCATGACTAAAGAAAATCTCATCACTGCCAAAGAAGGGATCACCCTCGAAGGTGCCAAAGAGATACTTAGGAAACACAAGATAGAAAAGCTTCCAATAGTAGATGACAATTTTTCGTTAAAGGGATTAATTACTATTAAAGACATCGAAAAAGCTGTGACTTATCCCCACTCTGCAAGAGACGAAAAAGGTCGTCTGCGCGTAGCAGGCGCTATTGGAATAACCTCAAATATGCTTGACCGCGCCGGAGCGCTTATAAACGCAGGCGCTGATGTTCTTGTGCTCGATTCTGCTCACGGCCATTCGGCTAATATAATGCGCGCAGTCAGACAAGTTAAGGAAAAATTTCCCGATATTCAGCTCATCGCCGGAAACATCGCAACTGGTGCTGCCGCAGAAGACCTTATTGAAGCAGGCGCAGATTGCTTAAAAGTTGGCATGGGACCCGGTTCTATCTGCACGACTCGCGTAATTTCAGGTATGGGCGTTCCCCAGATAACCGCAGTTGCAGATGTGGCAAACGTAGCTAGGAAACACGGCATACCTATCATTGCCGACGGCGGTATAAAATACTCCGGAGACATAGTAAAAGCCATTGCTGCCGGCGCAAATTGCGTAATGATAGGATCACTTTTTGCCGGCTGCGAGGAAAGCCCGGGAGAAACTGAAGTATATCAGGGTCGCCAATTCAAAGTCTACAGAGGTATGGGTTCTCTTGCCGCTATGGCAAAGGGGAGCAAAGATAGGTATTTCCAAGAAAATAACAAGAAGCTTGTTCCCGAAGGCGTTGAAGGCCGCGTTCCGTATAAGGGAAATGTCTCTGAAACTATTTATCAGATGATGGGCGGACTGCGTTCTGGCATGGGATACTGTGGTACACCAAATATTGACGATCTAATCGAACACGGCAAGTTTATTCGTATCACTGGTGCTGGCTTGAAAGAAAGCCATCCTCATGATATTTACATAACCAAAGAGGCGCCAAATTACACTATGAATCCTTGAGAGATGGTGATCTATTGCAAACCAATGTCCTAGGAGTTGATTTTGACAATATAACTCTAGATGATGCCGTTGCACTCTGTCTTGATTACACTAAAAGCAGAAATGGCCATTATATAGTAACTCCCAATCCAGAGATCGTTATGATGGCGAACAAAAATAGTTTGTTTAAAGCCGCTATTGCAGCTTCGTCTCTGACTGTGGCAGATGGTATCGGTGTATTATATGCCTCAAAAATAATTGGTCGGCCATTAAAAGGCAGAATACCTGGCATAGATCTGGCGTCTAAACTCATTGAAGAACTAGCGAAACAAAACAAAAGCGTATTTCTCTTTGGAAGCAAGCCCGGTATCGCCGAAAAAGCGGCAGATAACCTCACTGCAGCCTATCCCGGCCTGGTAATATGCGGGACAGAAAACGGTTACTTTACGGATGATTCACTTATTATCGAAAAAATAAATACCCAATCTCCGGATTTTCTTTTAGTCTGCCTCGGAGCTCCGAAACAAGAACTGTGGATGCACAAAAATGCACATCAGCTTTCTGTAGGTGTTATGGCCGGTCTCGGCGGATCTTTGGATGTTTTTGCCGGTGTAGTTGATCGTGCTCCAGAAAGATGGCAGAAACTAGGTCTCGAATGGTTATATCGTTTATTAAAACAGCCCAGCCGCATCGGACGTATGGCCAAGCTGCCTATGTTCTTAGTCTATGCAGTTTTTGAAAGGTTGAAAGGAAACCGACATGGGTAAACTTATTGTAGTTGAAGGCATCGACGGTAGCGGAAAATCTACACAGTTCAATCGACTCTGCGAACACCTTGCAGACGACGGAATCGAATTTATGCGTTTAGTCTTTCCGCGTTACAATGAAGAATCTTCTGCGCTAGTTAGAATGTATTTGCGAGGAGAATTTGGCACTGATCCACGCGCTGTAAATTCATATGTTGCGTCCTGCTTTTTTGCTGTAGATCGCGCCGCATCATACCTCAAAGATTGGAAACCATATTATCAAGCAGGCGGGCTTATACTGACAGACCGCTATACTACTTCTAACGCAATACACCAGGCTTCAAAATTGAGCGCAGAGGATCGTGAGCGCTTTTTTCAATGGCTCTACGACTTTGAATTTAACTTGATGGAGCTCCCGAAACCCGACGGTGTGATATATTTAGATATTACTGCTGAAGAAGCCGCTGCAAATATGAAAGTACGTCAGGAACAGAGCGGTACATCCGGAGACATCCACGAGAAAGATCTCATCTACTTGGACGAATGCAGCCATTGTGGAAGGCACGCAGCCAAATTTTTAAACTGGAATACAGTGTCTTGCTTTGCAGACGGCAAAATGCGCTCAATAGAAGACATCCATACAGAAATTTACAATTTGTTTTTACATTTATACAATGCAATATGATAAAATAACACAACAGAAAAATCAGCTGCGCCAAGATATCCGACAGCAAACTGCACAGCTGGATCATGGCTTTTGCGAACAGAGCGATCTGGAGATCGCCGAAAAGTTAATCGAGCAACCGTATTTCAAAGACGCACAGGTTGTATTTTGCTATCTCAGCGTAGGCAATGAAGTGGGGACATCTGAAATTATTCGCCGTTCATTTGAGCTTGGCAAGCAAGTCGTTGTGCCGTATTCAAAAAAAGGCGGTATAATGGATGCCGTTCGTCTTTATCCAGACAGTGTGCTTCGAAACGGCTTCTATGATATCCCGGTACCAGAGGTTCTTGATATAGCTGATCCCAGAGAAATAGATCTCATAATCGTACCCGCTTTGGCCTTTGATAACAGCGGATACAGGCTTGGACACGGTGGCGGATACTACGATCGTTTTCTTGCGCAAGTAGACTGTAAAGCTATCGGAATTATTCGCGAGTGTTTTGTTTTGCCCAGCGTACCAAGGGATCTCAATGACCGGCGCGTCAGTGTTTTAATAACGGAAAAAAAAGTGCGGAGCTTCATATAGAAGCTCCGCAAACGAATTGCCTGCTGATTTAGCAGCCGCAGGTGTTGCAGCCACAATTGCAGTTGCAGTTAGACTCGCAGTTGCAGCCACAGCTGTTTCCGCCACAGCTACCGCAGCTGCCGCCGCAGCCGCAGAGGATGAGGATGAGGATGATCCAAATGATGTAATTGTTGTTAAAACACATAATGATTCCCTTTCTCTGCGCATTTGAATTCAAGTCCAAGGTCTGCGCGCAGCACCCAATGAAGACTCAAGGCTGATTTTTCTCGTGGAGTAGACAGAAGTGATTTCCTTCTGCCTTTCGAGTTATCCTATGCCCGCAGTAGGTCGTTGGTTCCATAGGATTATATTTTTTCGCACTTCCGAAAGGAGAACCCTATGTCAGATAAAAATGAATATTGGAAAGAGTTATTCGGAGAGGACTTTCCGGAAATAAATGATAGCGAGCTAGATTCAAAACTCATGAAAGAAACCATTGAATCTGAATTATATACCGATGACAGCGAAGTATTTTCACTTGTTTCGGATACTGTATCTGATAACTCATCTGATTATACATGGATCAACATTGACAATGATCAGGAAGATGAATCAGAAAAGACTAATGTCGTCAGTGAAAACGATTTAAAAGACCTATACGAGCATGCCAACGCATATTTCAGCGCAGATGATGAAAAAACATCTGTTGTAAAGCTTCCTAAAGAATCGGACTCAACTAATGCCGCCAGCCACGGAAATGATAAAAATGATAAAACAGACGACGGTGTAGACGAGTATTTTCCTCCTTCATTTCCAAAGCTGTTTAAAAGGAAGTCTGACAAATCAGAACAGCAGTCAGATGCGGATAAAACAGCATCTGTCAAGAGTACGGCCGCTCCTAAAAGCTCGGCAAAGTACAAAACCTCCAAAAAAACAGAGGGGAAAAAGGCAATACGCAGACAGCGTATGTCAGGCTGCATGATAGGCCTGATATATTCTGCCGCTGTTGTGTGTATAAGCGTAGTTTTAGCTTGCCTTGGCTGGGTAGCTGCAACTGATGTATTTGCGTTAAATAAAGACTATATTACAGCTACTGTAGTCATAGAAGAAAATTATACCATCGATTCTGTAGCTGACGAGCTGTATGACAAGGGCCTTATCGAATATAAGTTTTTATTCAAGCTTTTTGCCGCCTTTGCACGTGTAGAAGAAGAGCAGAAAATTGATCCTGGCACATATCAGTTAAATACAACTTACGATTACCGCGCTTTAGTGAGCAATATGCAGCAGTTGGATGAAATGGACGAAGATCCAAATGTAGTTACAGTCAGCTTTCCGGAGGGTATGACTATAAAGCAAGTCTTTGCGCTTTTGGAAGAAAACGGCGTATGCTCATATGACGAACTTCTTGAAGCCGCAACAAATTACGACTTTGACTACGAATTTTTAGATTCATTGGAACTTGGAAACGAAAATCGTCTTGAGGGCTACTTGTTCCCGGACACATACGAATTCTATCTCAACGAAAGTGCTGAAGTCGCCATTTCAAGGTTCCTAGACAATTTCAACCGCAAGGTATCTACACAGATGTATGAAACCGCCGAAGACCTTGGATATTCAATGCATGATATAATTATTATAGCTTCTCTCATAGAGAAGGAAGCATCCGGAGATGCAGATAGAACTGATATCGCATCTGTAATTTACAACAGACTCAACAGTTCAGACTTCCCGAGACTGGAAATCGATGCCACTGTGCAGTATGCACTGGGAGAATGGAAAGAGGAGCTTACCTATGACGATTTGAATGTTGACAGTCCCTACAACACTTATCTATACGAGGGACTTCCCGAAGGGCCTATCGCCAATCCTGGTCTTTCTTCTATTCTGGCAGCTCTGGATCCTGCTGACACCGATTACTATTTCTACGCTTTGCACACCGATGGCACTCATCGTTTCTTCTCGGATTATGATTCATTCTATGCATTTATAAACAGTTCCGAGTTCGGGGGTTAATATGGTAGAATTACTGTCGCCAGCCGGCAATTTTGAAAAATTAACAATGGCTCTTACCTACGGTGCAGATGCGGTATATTTAGCTGGGAAATCCTATGGTATGCGCGCAGCCGCCGAAAATTTTGATCTTGAAGAATTGAAGTCAGCCGTCGAGTTCTGTCATAGTCAGGGCAAAAGATTATATGTCACATGTAACACTGTCGTCAACAATCAAGAACTTGACAAACTGCCGGATTTCCTTCAATATATAGATTCGATAGGGGTAGACGCCGTAATAGTGACTGACCTCGGTGTCTTGAAAATGGCTGGCACATACGCCCCGCACACAGAAAAGCACATCAGTACCCAAGCCGGCATTATGAATTATGCAAGTGCAAACGTCATGTACGACCTTGGTGCAAAACGCGTTATACTTGCACGTGAACTCACGCTAAACGAGATATCCGAAATACGCGCAAATGTCCCCGACGATCTAGAACTTGAAGTTTTTATACATGGCTCTATGTGCGTCTCTTATTCCGGCCGATGTCTTTTATCCAACTACATGACCGGTAGAGACGCCAACAGGGGGCAATGCGCCCAGCCGTGCCGCTGGAAATATGCATTAGTTGAAGAAAAACGCCCCAATGAATACTATGAAATATTTGAAGATGAGTCTGGAGGCGCGTATATTCTCAACTCGAAGGATCTGTGTATGATAGAACATATACCCGAGCTGATACAAGCCGGTATCAATTCTTTTAAGATAGAGGGCCGTATGAAATCTTCGTATTACACGGCTGTCATCACCGGTGCTTATCGCCACGCTATCGATGCATACCTATCTGGTATAGCCATAGACCCCGTGTGGATCGAAGAAGTAAATAAAGTAAGTCACAGGAATTACTATACGGGTTTTTTCTTTGATAAGCAGCCAGATGGTCAGTATCCCAACAGTTCCGATTACATACGAGAATGGGAAATATCCGCTGTTGTTCTAAATTGCACATCCGAAAATCGCGCTGAGCTGTCTCAGCGCAACCGTATAGCAGTAGGGGATGAAGTAGAGCTTCTTGCTCCACATCATAAACCTGTTGTATTCCGCATCGATTCACTTACCGATGAATCTGGACAAGCTATTAGTGCTGCTGCTCATCCATTAATGAAATTTTTTATGGAACTCCCGTTTCAGGCACCATCTAATTCGATAATTAGAAAGAAAAAATAAATATATGGAAGGATTTGAGTCCAATGGAAAAGCTTGGCTTAAATGAAATAAGAGAAAGATTCTTGAGTTTTTTTGAAAGTAAGGGGCATCTACGGCTCCAAAGTTTTCCTCTCGTCCCTCAGGGAGATAACAGTCTTCTTCTCATCAACTCTGGCATGGCACCGCTTAAGCCATATTTTTCCGGAGAAGCTGTTCCACCGAGGAAAAGAGTTACGACATGTCAGAAATGTATTCGGACTCCGGATATAGAACGCGTTGGTAAAACAAGCCGTCACGGAACATTTTTTGAAATGTTAGGAAATTTTTCTTTCGGTGATTATTTCAAAGCCGATGCCACAGCTTGGGCATGGGAATTTATTACTCAGGATTTAAAGATTCCTACGGACAAACTTTATATATCCGTATATCAAGACGACGATGAAACTTATGATATTTGGACTAAAGACATTGGTGTAAACCCATCTCATATGGTACGTCTTGGAAAAGAAGATAATTTTTGGGAAATAGGTTCTGGTCCATGCGGTCCTTGTTCTGAAATATACTACGACAGGGGAGAAGAATACGGGTGCGGCAAAGACACCTGCGGGGTTGGATGTGACTGCGACAGATATGTTGAGTTCTGGAATCTCGTATTTACGCAGTTTAACAACGATGGAAACGGCAACTACACTCCTCTTGCTCAAAAAAACATTGATACCGGAATGGGTTTGGAGCGTATTGCATGCATTATGCAAGGTGTAAACTCTCTTTTTGATGTCGATACTATTATGAATATTACAAAGCATGTCTCCAAAATTACAGGAGTAGAGTACGGGCAGAGCGAAAAAATCGATGTAGCACTCAGAGTAATTACGGATCACATACGTTCTACTACTATGATGATATGCGACGGTATTCTTCCATCAAACGAAGGACGGGGATATGTTTTACGCAGACTTCTCAGAAGAGCTGCCCGGTTTGGAAAACTACTTGGTGTAAACGAACCGTTTTTGTATGAAATATGCAAAACCGTTATTAACGAGAGCAAGAACGCTTATCCTGAATTAGCTGAAAAGCAAGACTATATTATTCGTGTCATAAAAGCTGAAGAAGAACGCTTTGCATTAACAATAGACTCCGGCATGAAGATGCTCTACGGCATGATAGAGGATATTAAGGCAGGACAAGGCAACTGTCTTTCCGGTACAGAAGCATTTAAGCTGTATGATACCTATGGATTCCCTATAGACTTAACTACTGAAATACTGGAAGAACACGGCATAGAAGTTGATCGCGACAGTTTCTCATCTCTTATGGAAGAGCAAAAATCTAGAGCAAGAGCCGCCACGGCAGCTCTTGGTGATTTTGGATGGGCTCATATCGATCTTGGCCTTCCCAAAGAGGTTGTGACCCAGTTCACAGGCTACTCGTCTTTCAAGGAAACAGCCAAAGTGCTCGCAATCGTTTCAGGTGATGAACTTTGCTCCACCATACGCAAAGGACAAGAAGGCATAATAGTTTTAGATAAAACACCTTTTTATGCAGAAATGGGCGGTCAGGTGGCTGACCATGGTACTTTAAAGACCTCAGACGCGTGTTTCAATGTCACTGATGTCCACAAATCCAAAGATGGAAAGTACATGCATACCGGAATTGTTGTTTCAGGCGAACTAGCTGTAGACGATGTGGTTGAAGCTGCCATAGACGCCGAACGCAGACAGGCTATAATGCGTGCTCACAGTGCAACGCACTTACTGCAAAAAGCACTTCGCAATGTACTCGGCACACACATAGAGCAAGCGGGTTCGCTTGTTGAGCCAGATGCTCTGAGATTTGACTTTACTCATTTTGCTGCTATAAGCAAAGACGATCTGTCAGCAATAGAACTTGAATTAAACAAAGCTATCCTAAATGGATACCCTATTACAGTTCGTGAAATGCCGATCGATGAGGCCAAAAAAGAAGGAGCAATGGCTCTGTTCGGTGAAAAGTACGGCGATATTGTTAGAGTTGTAAAAATGGGTGATTACTCTATTGAGTTCTGCGGAGGAACTCACCTTGATAATACAGCTAAAATCGGGTCATGCAAGCTCATTAGTGAATTCTCTGTAGCAGCTGGGGTGCGCCGTATAGAGGCAGTTGTAGGTCTAAAGACTATCGATGTCATGAACTCACATATAGATACTATCGCTGATGTCGCCAGCGTTCTGAAATCAAATCCTGCAGAATTGTTCCAAAAGGCCAAACAGCATATGGAGGAGATCCGTGAGTTGAAGGCTTCGATTGAGGATGCCCGCCGCAAACTCATAAAAAGCGCTGCTGACGATTATCTCCTTTCTTCTAAAAAGGTTGGCGATCTGCGCGTTGTGACTGCAGCTGTCAACGGTGCTGATAGCGACTGGCTGAGAAAAGCCGCCGACTTCCTCAGAGATAAAGAACCATATGTTGTAGCGGTCCTTGCAGCTGTAAATGACAGCAAAATAACATTCTTAGCCGCCTGCGGCAAGGGAGCTCTAGAAAAAGGAGTACGGGCTGGAGACCTAATTAAAAAGGTCACATCAATAACCGGCGGCAGCGGCGGCGGGAAACCCGATGTCGCCATGGGTGGCGGCAAAGATCCTCTGCTGCTTGATAATGCCCTTGCAGTTGTAGATAATTTTGTGGCCGAAATTGTGGAGGGAAAATAGAATGTCAGATTGTCTATTTTGTAAAATTATCTCTGGCGAGATCCCGTCTTCATGCGTATACGAAGACGACCAAGTATTTGCATTTAACGATATTGATCCGCAAGCTCCAGTTCATTTTTTGGTGATTCCAAAAGAGCATATTTCAGGAGCTGACGCAATAACTTCAGAAAATTCCGCAGTAGTAGCTCACATATTTGAAGTCATCGCAAATCTGGCAAAAAAGCACAAACTGGATGGATTCAGAGTTGTATCGAACTGTGGGCAATCCGCCGGCCAAACTGTTATGCATCTGCATTTTCATGTTCTGTCCGGAAGAGATATGACTTGGCCTCCCGGCTAAAAATCAAACAGGGGAGAGTATTACATACTCTCCCTTTACTGTTAATTTTTCGATAAATCTTGGGGGCGGAGGTGGAACTTTGAGAAAACTGGCAATCGTTTCATTTTCTTTTTCATTTGCCATAATCATGATGCAGTATGTTCTCAATATCAATTCTACACCGTTACTGCTCATATGGATTGCCGTACTTGCTCCCTTGTGCATTCTTTTAAAAAACGATGTTCGTTTAGCAGCATTGCTGGTTTTAGCTGGCCTGTTTGCTGGAGTAGCTTGGAATGCTTTTTATTACAATCTATTTTTCATGCCTCTGGAAAAACTGGAAGGACAAACTCAAACTGTTCGCGCAATTGTAGTAAACTATCCAAAGCAGCTGGACTACGGTATATCATTACCAATCAAAGTATTACTAGACGACTCTCCAAATGTGCGCGCCACTCTTTATATTTATGACTCTGCTGAAAATCAAAAATTCGAACCCGGAGAAATCATAGAAGTCACTGCCTCATTTCGGCGTGCAGATTACGATCCGGAAATAACTAGCTTATTGGCAAAAGGTGAATTTTTGATCTTGCGGGCAACAGACGCAGCTGAAGTAATAGGTAAAGACAAATTTTCATTTCTATATCTGCCGGCCAAATTCTCCCATACCGTATCCGGGAAAATAGACGCCGTATTTCCATCGGACACAGCTCCATTTGTCAAAGCTCTTTTATTGGGTAACACAGATAGTTTTAGAGAAAATCTGGAAACGGTTTCTGCTTTTTCAATATGCGGAGTGTCACACATCGTCGCTGTGTCTGGTATGCATGTCGCTTTTCTTGTAGGCTTTTTGAATCTTCTATTTGGAAAACGAAAAAGTTCCATAATATCAATACCTGTGCTTTTGTTCTTCATGGCATTGACTGGATTCACTCCATCAGTTTCTCGTGCTGGAATCATGGGAATAGTAGTTGTTATTTCCCAGTTGTGCGCCAGAGAAAACGACAACATAACTACCCTGAGTTTATCTCTAATAATCTTGCTCTTGATCAATCCCTATGCAGTCAAAAGTATCAGCTTACAGCTGTCGTACGCCAGCGTATTAGGCATATATCTGTTTGGCGACACTTTCAATAGTGTGCTCAAAAGCAGGCTTGCAAATAGGGGACTGTTTAAAACCAAGCATTTAAGCGGATTATTGAATTTTATCTCCGGCAGTTTGTCCGTTACTTTATCGGCTTCTTTCTTTTCATATCCTCTAATTGCCATGTACTTTGGGCAAATATCTATTATCTCGCCCATAGTCAATCTTCTCATTTTATCTGTTGTTTCGATCGTCTTTTCCGCAAGCCTGATCATCTGCGCGTCTGCGTTTTTATTTCAGCCTATAGCTATAATTTTCGCATGGATAGTATCATGGGCTATCCGTTATATTTTATCTGTGCCGTCTCTGTTCTCCAAACTGCCATTTATGACACTCAGCATGGATATGATTTACACTCACATATGGATGCTTTTTATATATCTTCTTGCATTTCTCACTTTATTCTGCATACGCAAAAACCAATCCCTAAGAGCTCCTGTGATCTCTGCCGCTGCGAGCCTAGTATTTGTTATAATCGCGTCATACTTTTCAAATTTGTCGTCACAAGAAATAACTGTTTTGGATGTCGGGCAAGGCCAAAGCATTGTATTATCTTCCAATGGTCGCCATGCGATTATAGACTGCGGTGGCAACAACTATTTAAATGCCGGCGATATAGCTGCAAACTATGTAATGCGCACTGGTAAAAATGAAATTGAATTTTTAGCTCTCACTCATTTTGACGACGATCATATCAACGGCGTCATCGAATTGATGCACAGATTAAAAATTTACCGTCTTATTCTGCCGGAAAACTTCAAAGAAGACGACGGCGAGGACATTATTGAAATGGCTAGCTTAAAAAATATAGATATCATGTACATAAATGAACCTACCGTATTGACTATGGGAGAGCTCAATGTCATGTGTTATCCACCGTTAAACAACTCTGACAGCAATGAGAGCGGGATATGTTATCTTTGCAGCAGCAATGATTTGGACATGCTCATCACTGGTGATATGGATACGAAAACAGAAGAAATGCTGCTTAATAAATATGATCTTCCTCTTATTGAAATACTGATTGCGGGTCACCACGGATCTAAAAGCTCCACTTCCGAGCTGCTACTTGACACTATAAAACCGCAGACAGTCATAGCAAGTGTTGGAGAAAACAGTTACAATCACCTTTCTCAAGATTTTCTTAGACGTGTTGTTTCCCGCGGACTTTATCTATATAGGACAGATGAACAGGGAAATATAACTATAAAGTTCAAATAGGAGTCAAATACAATGCCAGCACAAAAAAATCAGACAGATAAAACAGCCTACATGGAACTGCGAAAAGCAATCAAAGAAAAAAATATAGAAGGAATATATGTTCTATACGGCGATGAAGACTATTTGAGGGAATACTATTTCCGTCAAATGAAGCAGATAATCTGTGATGGTTCATTTGATGAATTCAATTACAAGCAATTTGACGGAAAAGATGTAGATCTTCCGGCACTTTCTGATGCAATCGATTCACTCCCTGTTTTTGCAGAAAAGACGTTTATAGAACTACGAGATATGGAACTGTCAAAATGCAGCGAGTCCAGAAAAAACCAGTTTGCTGAAATAATCAGAGATCTTCCTTCTTACTGCTGTCTTGTCCTTATATATTCATCTGGAAGTATTGGCCTAGATAAGCGCTCTTCTCTGTATTCTCTTCTGAAAAAAACTGCGAAAATAGTAGAATTCACATTACAAAATGACAGCGACCTGACTAAATGGATATATAGACGCTTTCTGGATGCCGGACACGAAATAAAAAGAAATGAGGCAGAGTACCTGATCTTTCTATGCGGCGGCTTTATGACAAATCTTATTTCCGAAATAGAAAAAATAGCTGCATATTCTAAAAATACAGCTATCTCTAAAGAAGACATAGATGCAGTAGTGACTCCTGTTCCCGACGCCATAGTATTCAAAATGACAGACGCCATTTCAAATCAAAACTTTGACGCAGCGGCAAAGATCATGGCAGATCTGCTGCAAATGCGTGAAGCACCAATAAAAATACTCTCTATTTTAGGCGGCCAAATGAGACGCTTATATACGGCACGGCTGCTTTTGGAACTCGGCAGGGGAACTGATGAGGTCAAACGCATACTTGGTCTCAAATCAGACTATCCTGCACGCCTTCTTATGAAAGCCGCTTCTAATTTAACTCTCGATTGGTGCAAAAACGCAGTTAGACTCTGTGTGGAAACTGACTTTTCAATGAAATGTGAAAGTATAGACGATGACGACTTGTTGAAGCTCGTCTTCGTCCGGCTCGCGGCGAGGTAATTTTAATGGAAAGAATAAAAGAAGCCATTATCGTCGAAGGGCGTTATGATAAAAACAAGCTCAAACAAATAGTTGATGCGTGTATAATTGAAACATCCGGGTTTCACATTTTTTCCGACAAGGAAACTAGAAAGTTGATAGAAAGCCTAGCACAAAAGCGTGGAATAATAATCCTAACAGACAGTGACAGCGCTGGCTTCCTTATACGAAACTTTTTGAATGGCTGTATCGATCCAAAGCTCATAAAACACGCCTATATACCAGATATAATAGGTAAGGAGGCCAGAAAAACTACTTGGTCTGCCGAAAGAAAACTTGGAGTAGAAGGTATTCCGGACAGTATTATCATAAAGGCTCTTAAAGTCGCCGGAGCTACTTTTGAGTCTAACCCAGAAAGTAAAAATATTCCTCATTCAAAAATCACTAAGGCAGATCTATTTGCCAAAGGGCTCTCCGGAAGATCCGGCAGCTGCAAACTCCGCGCCGAATTGCTTAAGGCGCACGACTTGCCAGCACATCTCTCGTCAAATAATTTGTTGGATGTACTTAATGCCCTGTACACCAAAGATGAATTCTATTCTATTTTCTAGAAAGATCCTCTATGCACATTATTACGATGACGACCGGTATCAGAAGTGCTGTAGGAAGTTCAAATAGAGCTTCTGCATATTTATACAGATAATATGTATCTATAGTCAAGTCTCCCATTGCCAACAGAGAGAGCGCCGTACACAACAAAAATGTACATGACAGTAAGATACTCTTTTCTAAAATAAAATAGGACAATGGTGTAAATGAATTTACGACCTTAGTGTAGTTTCTTACCAATTTCAAGCTGCAAATTCCTCACTTTATTAAAAATTTCTTATATTTTTTTAATAATATCAAACACAGCTTTTAGTATTCAAGGAGTAATTTTTGCCACATTTAAAACTATATTTTGTTATCGTGTCGAATTTTGTCGAAATTTGCGATGAAAATAACTAGAAATCTCAATAAAATTATGAAATAATATCCATCGACAGCAGTTCGAAATCCGAAAAAAATAGTTCCAAGCATTTGCAGGAACTATTTTTTCGGTTTAAAAACAGCGGTTCCATATGCTGCTCTGTGGTTTATTAAATCGGTTCAGCAGATTATAATTTCCAGACGGCAGCTATGGAATAAAAACAAACTTACTACAGAAAAGGAAGCTAGTCATGGAAAAGTTCTTGTTCAAAACCGAATCCATTGATTTTGAAAATGGAGCATCAGTACAAGCTGATTATTGGATCGTTGTTGACAAGCTGTCGCCAGATGGCGATGAGGAGAGCTATGGCACCGCAATTACACTCAAAGGCTGCCGCGCAGAAGAGATAACGGTATCGAATATAACTGTGAATTCTTCTGAAATAATTCACTTTGTGCAAATGTTGGCAGACAACCACGTCACTCCGGTATCGCTGCCATACATATTAGAGGACTGGCTTGGTACCTGTAATATTTAAAATGATTTAAAATTCCATTGAAAAATTGTATACAACTGTCGGACACTTGTGGTACAATAACTTTAAAAATTTATCGTATCATAAAATGCTTTTTGTTCCTTGCATCTGTCATATGTATACTTAAACAAATAATTTTGCAATACAATGACTGGATCAACAGTCATTGTATTGCATTTTAAGACAATATACTACTCATATGAAGGGAAGCTAAAGTATATGAAATGCCCATATTGCGGTTATTTAGAAAGCAAGGTAATTGATTCACGTCCTGCAGAAGAAGGTGCTACCATACGCAGACGCCGCGAATGCATGTCATGCCAAAAACGTTTTACAACTTATGAGATCGTTGAGCGTTTGCCGATAGTTGTCATAAAAAAGGATGGCAGCCGCCAGACTTTTGACAAAGTAAAGTTGATCAGGGGAATGATACGAGCTTGCGAAAAACGGCCTGTCAGTATGGCTGAGATTGAATCAGCAGCCGACAAGCTGGAACAGGAATTACAGAATTCACTCGACAGGGAAGTATCTTCTGTACATATAGGTGAACTTGTCATGGAAAAACTCAGACAAATAGACGAAGTAGCCTATGTCCGATTTGCTTCTGTGTATAAGGATTTTCAGGATATCCATTCTTTTATGGACGAACTGAATAGGCTTCTTGATGACAAAAACAAAAATTAAAATACAGTTCCAATTGTCAAGTGTTCCATATGAGCTATATTCTCAATGCGCATAGCCACTTTTGGAAAGGCCGCTTGTACTCCGGCACTGTCTTCTTTGTATATCTCCTGCAACAGATTAAAGAAGCATTCTGTCATGCCGTCTATTTCCTGATGCCGTATAAAAATATGGGTATACGGATTTGCATTATTCCAGTGGTCCATAGCTTTTTCCGCAAACTCAGTCGCGCCGTCCCAGTCTCCGCTTTGTACGCACTCTTCAGACTTAGATAATAATTCTATCAGCTCGTTTTTTAAAGTATCTATTTTATGAACATTTAACAGCGTTATTGCAAATATCCCTATAAGAAGAGCTATGGCAAATATTTCTTTTTTCATCATGATGTTTTTTCGTCCTTTGCAGCAAAATAAATTTTACCTGTGCTGTCGCATGTCAGATAGTACACTTGTTTAGGCGAAGAAACTCCATACTGCTTCAAAACACCATTAAGCCAATTTTCGTCTTTTTTTAATATCTTGAGATTGTCTGATAATATTCGTCCGTCACTGATCACATCTACCGGAAGCTCTATTTCTTCTGTCTCAATATTTAACATTGCCGCTGTAACCGGGGTTTGCGCGCTGGTCAGAAGCACATTCAAACTGCCGTCAGTTTCCAAAAAAGCATATTTAATCGTACTTATATCTGTTATGCTTTTTTTCCTCAGCTCTTCTGACAGTTCGTTCAGTGTAATTCGATTTTTTTCCATCTCTTTTTGAACTATACACCCATTTTGAATTAGTATGCTCGGCTTGCCAAATAAAAATCTTCTAAATTTTATACTTTTGACCGCAGCGGCCGATATAAGTATCTCGCAAGCCAGCAAAGTAAATATTGGTATCAGTCCATTTAACATTGGTATGCCAATATCTTGAAGTGGCAAAGCTGCCATATCGGAAATAAGAACAGCTACAACAAGTTCTGAAAGTTCCAGTTCTCCCAACTGTCTTTTTCCCATTATTCTCAGTGAAAGCAATATCAGTGTGAAAACCGTAATAGTTCTTATGAATACAATTGCCACTTTTGTACACCTCCGGTAATCGTTAGCTTTTACCGAAGTATTTAAATTATCCATTATTTTTAAATTATTTATAAGGGTGAAAAACAAATGAAATTTACAAAAATGCAGGGGATCGGAAATGATTATGTGTATATAAACTGTTTCACAGAAAAGCTGCCTCAAGATTTGCCTGCATTGTCTGTCAGGCTTTCTGACCGCCATTTTGCCATTGGCTCCGATGGGATTATTTTGATAGGGCCATCTGACCGGGCGGATTTTTCAATGCGCATATATAATGCTGATGGATCGCAGGCTCAAATGTGCGGAAACGGTATACGCTGTGTAGGCAAGTATGTATATGACAAGGGCATGATCGATAAAACTACAATCACAGTAGAAACGCTCGGAGGGATCAAGACTCTTGAACTATTTGAAAAAAACAGTCAAATTGAAAAAGTAAAGGTAAATATGGGAACTCCGATATTGGATCCCGTCAATATACCAGTGGTGGTAGATACAGAAAATTTTATAGATCAACCGGTCTTAGTTGCTGGTCAAACATGGCATGTCACAGCCGTGAACGTTGGAAATCCACATGCCGTTACTTTTGTAGATGATGTTGACAGCCTTGATCTTGCTTCGATTGGACCTTTATTTGAGAATCACCACCTATTTCCAGAACGCATAAACACCGAATTTGTGCAAGTAATCGATGACCGTCATTTAAAAATGCGTGTATGGGAACGCGGATCAAATGAAACTATGGCATGTGGCACAGGTGCAACCGCTACACTTGTAGCTGGTGTTTTAACCGGGCGATGCCAGCGCAGTGCAATTGTTTCTTTACGAGGCGGAGATCTTGAAATAGACTGGGATGAATCAACAAATTCTCTGTATATGACCGGTCCTGCCGCCATATCTTTTGAGGGAGAAATTAATTTGTAATTTTGAGGTGAATTACCATGTGTGGAATCGTAGGATACATCGGCAAGGAAGAAGCTGCGCCTATCCTGCTGGAAGGATTAAAAAAGCTTGAATACCGCGGATATGATTCTGCCGGCCTTGCAATTTATAACAACGGAAAGCTCGACGTCATTAAATCCAAGGGTAGACTGGATACTCTTTACAAACTCACAGATGGCGGCAAGAAGATGGAAGGTACCGCTGGAATAGGGCATACACGTTGGGCAACTCATGGTGAGCCATCAGACAAGAACTCTCATCCTCATGTAAGTCAGTCTGGTAAAATAGCCGTTGTACACAATGGCATCATAGAAAATTATCAAAAAATGAAAGAACTTCTTGTAAATCACGGCGTCAAGTTTTCTTCAGACACTGATACAGAAGTAGTTGCCCAACTGCTTGAATACTACTATGAGGGTGATCTTTTAGAAGCGGTCTCAAAAACTCTTTCCAGATTAGAAGGTTCTTATGCTCTCGGTATCATGTCTGTTGATTACCCAGATCGCATCATTGCAGCCAGAAAGGAAAATCCACTTATCCTTGCTGTTGGAGATAACTGTAATTATCTTGCTTCTGATGTTGCAGCTGTAGTTAAATACACAAGAGATGTCATATATTTAGACGATGATGAAATAGCAGTTATTACAAACGACCGCATTAATATATACAATACCGATATGGATGAATTGAATAAACCAGTAGTACATATAGACTGGAATATCTCAGATCCAGAAAAAGGCTCATATGAGCATTTTATGTTCAAAGAGATCATGGAGCAGCCCAAGGTCATAAGCGATACTATTTCTCCACGTCTAAAAGGAAATGAAGTCATATTAAATGAGCTTGACAACGTACGCTCTAAAATAGATAAGGCTAGCCAGATTTATATCCTCGGGTGCGGTTCAGCATATCATGTAGGTGTAATAGGGAAGTACCTTTTCGAAAAATATGCACGCATACCATCTCAGGCAGTCCTTGCCTCTGAATTTAGATACTCTTCGCCCTTAGTGGACGAAAATACGCTAGTTATAGTCATAAGCCAGTCCGGTGAAACAGCAGATACTATAGCCGCAATGCGTGAAGCAAAGCGGCTCGGCTCAACAGTCATTGCCATTGTCAATGTAGTAGGGAGCACCATAGCCAAAGAGGCCGACAGCGTTATTTACACATGGGCCGGAATAGAGGTAGCAGTTGCAACGACAAAGGCATACAGCGCGCAGCTTGCGGTTATTCATCTCCTTTGCCTTGAGCTTGCCAAAAATAGAAAAAAGATGACCGAGCATGAAATATCAGAAGTCGTCTCTGAGCTCAAACTACTGCCGTCCAAAATCCAGCGTATAATCGATTGTCGTGAAAAACTTCAATATTACGCTTCTTTGTATTTCAATAACGATTCTGTTTTTTTCATAGGTCGGAACCTCGACTACGCCATTTGTCTTGAAGGATCCCTAAAATTAAAAGAGATATCATATATACATTCAGAGGCCTATGCAGCAGGCGAATTGAAACACGGAACTATCTCTTTGATAGAGCCTGGTACACTTGTCGTTGCGCTTGCAACATATGAAAAACTCTTTGACAAGCTTGTCAGCAATATAACTGAAGTAAGGGCACGCGGAGCAGATGTATTGGGATTTGCATCTGAAAAAATGCGTGAGTCCTTTGAGGGCAATGCTGATTCGGCGTTTTACATTCCAAATACTCATGAAATGCTCACTCCTTCTCTTGCAGTTATTCCTTTGCAGCTTTTTTCTTATTATGTCGCCCTTATGCGCGATTGTGATATCGACAAACCGAGAAATCTGGCTAAGTCAGTTACAGTTGAATAGAGCTAAAAACAACAAAACAGCGGAATGGGATGATCCCATTGCGCTGTTTTGATTTTATTCTCTGCTAACTTTTGCAATAATGTCTATAATGGTATTGTAAATAGTCTCTGCTTTCATTTGAAACCCACGCTCAAGCTCATCGGCGTGTTCCTTGCTTCCTGCTAACAGATCCATAGAAATTACATTATCAACTCCATCCGACATCTCTAAATGTACAGTATATTCTCCAGTATCATTTCTAGACTGTCTAGTTTTTATCATGGCGTTTCTTTTAAGCTTGCGCGCTACTTCCAAAGTATTCGCCTCTGCTTTTAAGCGCACCGAAAACGGTACGCTGCTTTCCGTAGTCTTTCCATTTCGCTTACCTTTTTCCGTAGTCTGATAAAAGCCATTTTCTTCGGAAACATGCCCTGTTTCTACCAATTCCGCCAATGATTCTACAAAATCGAAATAACTTATTCCATCATCACATAAGACAAGATCTGTCAAATTGTCAATATCCACTGGCCCAGAGATACGATTCAAAATAAATAGAATCAGTATTTTTATTTCCAGCTTACCGTGAATAAATCCAAATCTCTCCATTGATTCAATCCTCCACAAGACATCTTCGTCTATTATAGTACAGCATGTGTTTTTTGACAAATACATTTTAGTTAATTGACATACTAACTCTAAAAGGGTACACTATGAAATAATTTACAAATCAACCAATTACAGGAGGCACTCTGTGTGAAAAAGTCTGTTTTTCTAATCATATTGAGCTTTTGTTTTCTTTCAGCCTGCAGCAGCGAACAGCCTGACTTGACGGCCACACCGAGCCACACTATAGCAATATCGACTTCTGAGCCGACACCTAGCCCAAGTCCCAGCCCAACGCCATACAACGGCCCTTTGAACCCTCTGACTGGGCTTCCGATAGATGCTTCCCATGCAAATTCCAGACCCTATGCCATTATGATAAATAACCTCAAAGAGGCCTTGCCGCAATGCGGAATTCAATCTGCCGACATTATATACGAAGTTCTTGCCGAAGGCGGTATAACAAGAATGCTAGCCATTTATCAGGATATATCTAACGCTGGAGTCATAGGAACTATACGCAGCGCAAGGCCATATTACATTGATATATCGCAAGGACACGACGCGATTTATATTCATGCCGGCGGAAGCGAACAAGCCTATTCAGATCTCTGGAACGAAAATGTTGACCATGTTGACGGAGTTCGCGGAAATGGGGAGATCTTTTATAGAGACGACGACAGAATACAAAACGCCGGCTATGAGCACAGTCTGTTCACAACAAGCACCCTTATAGAGCAATATGTAACGTCTTATTTTTCTCGATACGAGCACGAAGATGATTACAGTGAGCCTCTGATATTTACAGAAGACGGAACTCCTAAAAACGGCGAAAAAGCAGACAGCATCCAAATATGCTTTTCCGATTACAAAACAGGCAGATTTCTGTATGATAAAGAGAGTGGCAAGTATTTAATAGAAGAATATGAAGACGCTTACATAGACGGAAATACAGGCGAACAGGTAAGTACAACAAACGTGTTGATACTTTTTGCCGACACTTATACAGTCGACAACGAAGGTCGTCTTGCCGTTGATTTGATAGGAAGCGGGGAGGGCTACTTTGCCTGCGGAGGGAAATATATATCTATTGAGTGGAAAAAAGAGGCAGATAATTTGCCATTTTCATACTATACAACAGACGGAAAGCCTTTGGAATTAGGCTGTGGGTGTAGTTATATCAATATTCTTCCGTATGGCAGCGAGATTGTGATAGAATAGTTCACACAACACCAAAACCTGCATAGACTGGAGTGGAGAAAGAGACTTAAAATTTTAAGTTTTGTTTCGATCACTATTGCAGGAGGTACAAAATATGCCCGGAATTGATTCCCGAGACATAACGTCGAATATTAAAGAATCCGTATGTATTCACACAAGTAAGATCTATGATTCATGTCGTGACAAAGACTGTATCGAGGATCTAAGAGTCTATCCAACATTTGAATCTCAAAGATACATTGATGAGGCTATAAGCGTCAGACCTAAATCAGCCGAACTATTATATGCCTCTATAGACGTAGAGGAAGTAGCCTTTAATCAAGGGTATTACTCTATTGATGTCCGTTATTACTACAAGATAAAAGGAGATGCATTTGCTTTACTTAATCGCAGCAATGAAATATCTGGTCTTGCGGTATTTGATAAACGCGTTATTTTGTTTGGAAGCGAAGGCAATGCCAAAATCTATTCCTCTAACAACTTGTTGGTAGGAAATGATCTGCAGGCACTGCCAAGAACAAATCTGCCCACGGCAGTTGTTGAAGTCGTAGATCCCATTGCTCTTGGCATGCGGATCGTAGATATATGCGATGCCGTACCATATGATAACGACCAGCTCGATGTGCCGGAGTTTATTCAAAATGCTTTTTCGGACCGTCTGAATGTTTCCGGCGAGTCGCGTCGTCTCTATGTGACACTTGGACAATTCAGCATTGTGAGACTTGAAAGAGATACACAGCTGTGCATCCCAACTTACAGCTACTGTATTCCTGATAAGGAATGCGTAGATACTAACAACAGCGATCCTTGCGACGTCTTCAGGCGGATAAACTTCCCTGTAGACGAATTCTTCCCGCCCAACACAATAAGCAGCGCGGATAACTACAAAGAGGCAAGGGCGCAGGTAAACGGCTGAACAAAAAAGGACATTGGATAAATATTTCCAATGTCCTTTTCTTTTTTATTATACAGGAAATTCTAATTCATCAACAAAAATATCTTGGAAAGCTGCATCAGAGGCAAGTTCTACATAATCAATATTTTCCGCAATAGATTTTGCATGCTCTATTTCTTGCTCGCTCAATGCGGCTATTTTAGCTCCTTCTCCAGCTGCATTTCCAACCGCCTCTACTACATCTTTCAGCTCCGGCGGTATAAGTCCGATACCGCATGCACTAGCAGGAGACATATAAGAACCAAATGCACCGGCAATAAATACCCGCTTGAAATCAGAAATATCTACTCCTAAACGCCTAGCTAGCATTTTTATTCCAGCTGCCATTGCTCCTTTTGCCAACTGTATCTCACGAATGTCCTTTTGGGTAAATACTATTTTAGATCCGTTTCCGCTATGTAGTTCATCCGCAAGCAGAAATCCTTTAGTGCCGTTCTCTTCCACAATGTACTTAGCGTATCGCGAATCGACCTCGTCAGCAGATTGAAGCCGTCCTGTTTCATCTATGATCTTTGTCCGAACAAGCTCAGCAGTAAGATCTATAAGTCCAGATCCGCATATTCCAATAGGTGCGATTTCTCCTATAACAGTATATTCCAAACCATTTTCTGTTATAGATACATGGTCTATAGCGCCGTCAGCTCCCCGCATTCCGCAGCTAATAACCGCTCCTTCAAAAGCAGGTCCTGCAGCAGTAGAGCACCCTGCAAGCTTTTCACGGTTCCCTAAAACCATCTCGCCGTTTGTACCTATATCTATCATAAGCGTGAGGTCTTCCAGCTGATCCATATTACACGCTATAGCAGCGCCTACAGTATCCGCCCCAACAAAACCAGCTATATTGGGTAAAAGCATTAGCTTTGCCGCTGGATATACATTAAACCCGAAGAGAGCTGCATCCGTAATCAAAACCTCGCTTAAAGTAGCAGTATATGGTGCATAGGCAAGTGAATCGGGAGATATTCCCGCTAGCAAATGGTGCATACATGTATTGCCAACAGCTGAAATAAAATAAATTTCATTTGTCAATACTTTTGCTTTGTCCGCAGCTTCTTTTATCAGTTCGTCTACTGCGTTTCTAACCGCTTCAGTCAATTCGTCTGAGCCATTTTCCAGTGAATATTTAATACGCTGAATTACATCTGCGCCATAAGCCACCTGGGGATTCAGCATACTTGCATGTGCCAGCTGTTCGCCGCTTTTTAGGTCAAGCAAATAACATGCAATGGTCGTAGTTCCAATATCAACTGCAGCTGCATATATATTGGAGCCATGCGGAACAACTCCGATGACCTCCATGCCGCACAAAATAACATCAACATCTCCGTTACTATCAATAACCTTATATAGTTTGGATACCGCTGCAGAATTAGTCAAAAAGGCTCCTGTTGGCAATTCGTCCTTTATACGGGACCAGCATGAACGCAAATCGCGCATGCTCGCTTTTGTTACTCTGACAGATACCGCTTTTACCAAAGGCGCTATCTCAACCTCTCTGGATATTCCAGTTGTTAATATCCGATGATTCTTATTTTTAAGGGAGCTTGTATCAATGACCATGCCGTCTGAAAGAGGCGTTTTACAAGCAAGCACAGTTTTAGCTTGACCGCTCTCTACAATCTTTACTTTACATTTACCACACAGCCCGCGCCCTCCGCAAGGGGCATCTATCTCAATACCTGCTTCAATAGCAGCCTGCATAATGGTCATATCTTCAGATGCCTCAAATTGCACCTGAGAGGGGATAAATAACACTTTCATTTAAGCTTCTTCTCCTGAATCTTCAAATAAAATACATCCGGTATATGTCAAAGTACCTCGACCGTGATTATACGGAACATTGTTGGCAGTGCAAACCTCGCTCACAACCATTCCATATCCCTCCATAGAAGAAAAAGCCAGTTCTGGAGCACGGCACGGCTTATCCGGACAAGTGCATTTGGGACATATCTTACATCCTCCTGCTCCTAAAATAAGAGCATTTGGATCCTGCGCCTTAACTTTTTGGGAAATAGCTTTTAAATTATCAGAGTGTTTCCTTGCAGTTTCCTGCATCGTTTCAATATCAAAATCGTCTTCAAGATATCCTGTAGTTTGAACTATAACGCCTTTTTTATATTTACTAATCTTCTCTCTGCATTCGTCTATAGTTCCACAGTAGGGAGGACAAGTCCAGTTGCGCCCATAAGCATGGCATTTATCTGCGCTGCACATATCTCTTACTTCTGGACGCAAAATCAAGGTATTGCAGTCAAGCGGTTCTGCCAATGTAAAACCATTTTTTTTCGCCTCGGAAATTATATAATCTAAATCCATTAAACATCACCCTTTCAGCCCAGAATAAATTTTATTTAGTATACACTTTTTTTTTAAAATTGTAAATTTAATAATTTGTTTTTCTATGGTATAATGAAATTGTAGAAACACAACACAACATACATATGATCCTTACAGCATATCCTTTGCTTGAGAGGTGATTTTTATATGTTGCGAGAACCGTTAAGAGTACTTTACTGGTTGTTATTATTAGCCATAGTAGCTGCAGCATTATTGGTCTGTATAAACAGTAAAAATGAACCAGCTGTCAGTGCATCTTTTTCTTCAGCACGTCCTATTGTGATTATAGATCCGGGTCACGGCGGGGAAGATGGAGGAGCAGTTTCTGTTACCGGTGCAAAAGAAAGCGAAATTAATCTGCAAATATCGCAGAAACTTGAGCAGCTCATGGCATTATGCGGAGTTCCTACTGTGCTTACAAGGAATAGTGAGCAGTTAGACTATCCTGAAGCAGCTCAAACAATACACGATAAAAAAGTTGCGGATCAAAAAGCCCGAATACAGCTCATAAATTCATATCAAAATGCCACGCTTATAAGTATTCACCAAAACATGTATACAACATCTCAGCCTTCCGGAGCTCAAGTCTTTTATACAGCAATGGACGGCAGTCAAAACTTGGCAGATACTATCCAAGCAAATTTTTCAAGCTATTTGGGTACAGAAAACAATCGTACAGCTAAACAAATATCAGATAATATTTATTTAATGAAGCATGTCACTTGCCCGGCAGTACTTGTAGAATGCGGGTTTCTTTCCAACTACCGGGAAGAGGAACTGCTGCGAAGCGACAATTATCAGCTTAAGCTTGTATCTATAATCACGTTATCTTATATAGAATTCTGTAATCTGGGGGATACTAATGAAAACAAAGAAAGTCTTCTTCTGCACGAATTGCGGGAGTGAAACGCTGAAATGGAGTGGTAAATGTCCTGTATGCGGCAGTTGGAATACTGTGCAGGAACAGACAATAACAGTGTCCAAGTCCAAAAATGATTCTGCACTATTCACTCCAACTGGCCACGCTCTTTTGCTTTCAGATGTAGAATCCGAAAAAGAAACAAGATTCAGCACAGGAATAGGGGAGCTTGACAGGGTACTTGGCGGCGGAGCAGTAGAGGGCTCTATGATCCTGATAGGCGGTACCCCCGGGATTGGAAAATCTACGCTTTTACTCCAAATATGCAACACACTGTGCAACATGGGAACAACTCTATATGTAACTGGTGAGGAGTCCGGAAAACAGCTTAAAATGCGAGCCGAACGGCTAAATATCAGCTGCAGCAATCTGTATATACTTTCTGAAACCAATTTACAGGCTATTTTGGATTCAACAGACGTAGTAAAACCAAAATTTTTGATAGCAGATTCAATTCAAACAATATACAGTACTGATTCAGACTCAGCACCTGGCAGCATATCTCAGGTAAAGGAATGCACCATGCAGTTTATGCAGATAGCCAAAAAGCTTGATATAACAGTTTTTATAGTGGGGCACGTCAACAAAGAAGGTGCAATTGCCGGCCCACGCGTTCTCGAACATATGGTCGACTGTGTTTTATATTTTGAAGGCGATCATAATTTTAGCTACCGCATTTTAAGATCAGTTAAAAACCGTTTTGGCTCAACTAATGAAATTGGAGTATTTGAAATGTCGGATAACGGACTTTCTGAAGTGCCAAATCCTTCTGAGATGCTTCTTATGGGCCGTCCTGAAAATTCGCCCGGTACTTGTGTCACATGCATCATGGAAGGTACTCGTCCTATTTTAGCTGAGATTCAAGCTCTCGTAGCATCAACAAGTTTTAACGTCCCTAGAAGAACTTCTAACGGTATAGACTATAACAGGGCCATGCTCTTAATTGCCGTCTTGGAAAAGCGCGGCGGCATAAAACTAAACATGTGCGATACCTATGTCAATGTAATAGGCGGACTTTCTATCGACGAACCTGCGGCAGATCTCGCAACTCTACTTGCAATAGCTTCTAGCCGCTTAGATAAGCCAATAGGAGATGATGTAGTAGCTATAGGCGAGGTAGGGCTTACTGGAGAAATCCGTTCAGTTTCTTCGCTTAATCAAAGGCTGTCTGAAATCAACCGACTTGGCTTTTCCAAGTGCATAATTCCCAAAAACACAAAAGAGACTATTGTAAGACCTGACAATCTTCAAATACTGGAAGTGTCTAATTTATCAGAAGCGCTTGCATACACCATAGGAGCAAAAGCCCAGCGGTAAATTATGCCTTACTGTTTTTTTCTATAAAGTGTATACAGTCATTTTGCTCATCACTTCTTAGCTCTCCAAGTGATGCCGCACATTCCAAAGTACATACGCCATCTTTCTGATAAATGCACGAGTCAGTACATGCAATAAAATTCATAAAAATCACCCTGAGATTTTTTATTTGATACTTGTGCTCAATAATATGCTTATTAATTTTATTAAATATACAAAATAGACTTTCCAAAAATAATTCCACCCTCCAATTCAACAAAATTTTTATTTTGTTGAATTGGAGGGTGGAAGACTATCTTACTCCGCTGCTTCCAAATCCGCCACGATCACTGTCATCCAAAACTTCTACTTCCTCGAATTCAACTTCCGGCATACTTTTTACAATGCGGAATTGGCATATTCGATCATTTTCAAGCACTGTTGTGTCTCGCGTTGCATACACAGGCATTTTCCAAATATCGTTTGTCCCAGAATATGAATTGTCAACGATTCCTATTCCATTAGTTTGCAAAATTCCCCAATTTTTAAATGTCGAACTGCGAGGAACTATGTGAGCTTCATATTGATCTGGCAATTTCATTGAAATACCAAGCGAAATTAGTGCAAAATCTCCAGCTTTCAGTTTGACAGTTTCTGCTGCCCGTAGATCTATCCAATTCCCTATTGACAAAACATGTATTTTAGATATCCTCTTATTATGATACTTTATAAATATTTTCATATTATTTCTCCTACTACACGAAAGACGGTTTAAACTATGAATTTCTACGATATACATGAAATACGTCAGTTGTTGTTGACCAATGGATTTCATTTTTCCAAGGCAAAAGGTCAGAACTTTTTAACCGAACGCTGGGTACCAGAGCGGATCGTTGAAGAAGCCAAGATCAACTCAAACGACTATGTCCTTGAGATAGGTCCCGGAATTGGTACGCTAACTGCACAGATTGCAGCAAGTGCAAAAAAAGTTCTTTCGATTGAGCTTGATCGCAGACTGATTCCTATACTAAATATCACTCTTGCAGATTTTGACAATGTAGAAATCATTCAAGGCGATATTTTAAAAACCAATCTTGTACAACTTGTCCAACAGCATCTTTGCCTTGAAAATACTTCTGTCTGTGCAAATCTTCCTTACAATATTACTTCTCCGCTCCTCTCTTTCCTTACAGAATCGAGACTTTTTCGTAATATGACTGTCATGGTACAGCGTGAGGTCGCACAGAGAATTTGCGCAAAACCGCTTACAAGTGCATACGGTGCTTTTTCAATTTATATTAATTACTATACAGAACCCAGAATTCTGTTTGATGTCCCTCCCTCCTGCTTCATTCCTCAGCCAAAAGTATTTTCTTCTGTTGTCAGCCTTTCTCGGCGAGACACTCTTCCGAATGTTGAGGATGAAAAACTCTTTTTCAAACTTGTACGCGCTGCTTTTTCACAAAGGAGGAAAACCTTGATCAATTCTCTGATGCCAGCTGTGCAAAATAGTATAGAAAAATCTAAACTGACAGACATTATAAAAGAATGCGGATTTGATGAAAAAATCCGTGGTGAAGCACTTGGGATCAAAGAATTTGCCATATTGACAAAGAAGCTAAAAGATATATTATAGTCTTTTTTCATATATTAATCATTATAAACACCATATTTCTTTTTCATTTTATCAAAATATTTTTGAATAGACAAATATTTCTTGTCATTATGCTGAAAAAAATATATAATAATGGTATAATAAATATAATAATATTATCTGGAGGGTTAAAATAATGATACCTACTAAAAACAAACATATAATCGAATGGGTCGACAAAATTGCCAAGCTTACAAAACCGGATAATATTATCTGGATCGATGGTTCTGAAGCGCAACTTGAAGAGCTCAGGAAAGAAGCGATGAGTACCGGTGAGCTTATTAAGCTCAATGAAGAAAAGCTACCAAATTGTTATCTGCATCGCTCTGCTCTAAATGATGTTGCCCGTGTAGAAGATCGTACATTTATCTGTACAAAAAATAAAGAAGATGCAGGCCCTACAAACAACTGGATGGATCCAAATGAAATGTATGAAAAGCTCCACAAGCTGTATGACGGCAGCATGAAGGGTCGCACTATGTATGTTCTTCCGTATTCTATGGGCGTCATAGGCTCACCTTTTGCAAAATACGGTATAGAAATAACTGATTCTATTTACGTCGTCGTAAGCATGGCTATTATGACCAGAATGAGTAAAGACGTTTACGATGCTCTCGGAGACAGTGATGATTTTGTAAAAGGTCTTCACTCAAAAGCGCAGCTTGATGCGGATAATCGTTATATCGTACACTTCCCTGAAGACAACACCATTATGTCTGTCAATTCCGGTTATGGCGGAAATGTACTGCTCGGCAAAAAATGTTTTGCTCTGCGTATTGCTTCGTATCTTGGCCGTCAGGAAAACTGGATGGCAGAACATATGCTTATTCTTGGAGTTGAATTTCCCGACGGGAATATTCAATATATAAGCGCAGCTTTTCCGTCAGCCTGTGGAAAAACCAACCTTGCTATGCTCATCCCACCCAAAATTTATACCGAAAAAGGATACAAGGTCTGGTGCGTCGGCGATGATATTGCTTGGCTACGGATTGGCGAAGACGGCCGCCTGTGGGCAATAAATCCAGAAAATGGTTTCTTCGGCGTTGCCCCTGGTACAAATGCAAAGTCAAATCCAAATGCCCTCGCTTCTACCAAATCAGATTCCATATTTACAAATGTGGTTTTAAATTTAGATGACAATACAGTTTGGTGGGAAGGCTTGGATAAAAACCCACCTAAGAACGCTATAAACTGGAAAGGCGAAAAATGGAATCCAGATGACGGAGAAGTCGGAGCAAATCCAAATTCTCGCTTTACTTCTCCCGCAAAGAATTGCCCATGCATTTCCAAAGAATTTGACAATCCTGCTGGCGTTCCGATTTCTGCAATAATTTTTGGCGGACGCCGTGCAAAGACTACTCCCCTTGTATATCAATCCAAAGACTGGAATCACGGAGTATTTGTCGGTTCTATAATGTGTTCTGAAACAACTGCTGCGGCTACCGGTGCAGTTGGTGTCGTAAGACGTGATCCTATGGCCATGCTTCCCTTCTGTGGATATAATATGGCGGATTACTGGCAGCACTGGATAAACATGGGGAATAACATTAAGAATCCTCCAAAAATTTTCAACGTCAACTGGTTCCGCACAGATGACGAAGGTAATTTTATTTGGCCTGGTTTTGGCGAAAATATGCGCGTATTAGATTGGATCTTGGCCAGATGCAACGACGAGCTAGACGCTGTTGAATCTCCGATCGGATATATACCCAAGTCTGACGATATAAAACTCGAAGGTTCTGGTGTAACAAAAGATGTTTTGGAAGAATTGCTATATGTAGACAAAGATCTATGGCGCGAAGAAGTTGCAAATATAAAAGAATTTTACTCTCAGTTTGGAGATAAAGTTCCAGACGTTTTGCTTGAAGAACTGAAAGAATTGGAAAATGGTCTAAAATAATTTTGCAGGCTTTAAAAAATCCCCGCTTTAAAAAAGCGGGGATTTTAGCAAAAAGATATTGACAAATAAAAAAATAACGGTATAATTAATATCGTTCTGTTGCGGGATTGTGTAAAGGTAGCACGGCAGACTCTGACTCTGTTTGTGAGGGTTCGAATCCTTCTCCCGCAGCCAATATCGTAAAAAGCATGGATTTATAAATCCATGCTTTTTATTTTCTCCCAATTCACTTTTGTTTTTCCTGAGTAGGGGTAATAAAAGCTAATGAAGGTTTATTCATCAGTGGCTATGATAGTATTTCTACCATAGTAGGTGGTCAATTCCTCGCGTTTTTCTCTCGCGGCTTCATCATGGCTGTTTGCTCCTTTTTGCTTATAGGCACAGAAAAATGACATTCGATTTTCTAGGCCGTCCCTTGTGGGTGGTTTACTTAATTTTGCTGTGTTCTGTCCAGCAAAATCAGATTTGTCTCCTACTTATAAAATAGAATGTAAAACCATAGGAATAAACAGAATTAAAATCACACCTACCACACATACAGCAATTATTTTTTGAAAACTTCGTTTTTGTTGTTTACATATAATTATACCATTTCATGAACTGTTACCCCCACAATTTCCGATTTGTCGCTCTGAAAAGTATAGCATAAACCTGTGAACAAATCTACATCATTTTAGTCTCCCCCTTCATTCAGGTGTTTAATAAAAAATTAAAAATGTTTTTAATGTCTAACGGTATTTTCTTGATTTTGTTATAGTTCTCCGAATATTGATAACTGTCTGCGATGGTTCGTTAGAATGTTCTCCAGATGTCACTGAAAAAGTCATATGACAAATTAAAAGACCGTCATATTATTGATTTTGCATAACAGCAGAAAGAGCACCTATTTCTGGGCTCTCCTGTATATTTATAACAGTATTCGCTTTAATATTCATTGACTTATACCGGAAACACAAAGTCAAATTGGGACTTTATTTTTTGTTGAGTTTCTTAAACTATAATGTTATTATTGTTGTGTAAAAAGAGGTGCATGTCAAAATTGAAAAAAAAAGAAATTCGTGAACTTATTGCAATTATTTTTGCTGGAAGTCTGTGGGGTTCCATTGGACTATTTGTCAACAAGCTCGAATTCTTTGGCCTTGATTCTCTCCAGATAGTTGCAATACGTGTTATCGTTACTGGAATCACAATGACATTGATCGCGCTGTGCTTTGATAGAAAATGCTTAAAATGCAGGGTTAAAGATATCTGGATATTCGTATGCAGCGGTATATTAAGCATCATAGGGTTTACATATTTTTATTTTTCTACTATAGCAAATACGTCTATGGCTGTCGCAGCCGTACTCCTCTATTTATCCCCTGTAGTTGTTATGACTGCTTCTCTTTTTCTCTTCCGTGAAAAACTGACTCTGTTGAAAATTGCTGCTTGCGGATTGGCCGTAATAGGCTGCGCATTGGTATCGGGAGTTTTCAGTGTTTCGCATATTCCATTCAAATGGATAGTGACTGGCCTTTTATCAGCCATAGGGTACGCCTCTTACAGCATCTTGGGGAAAATAGCTATGAAACGTGGTTATTCTGCTATGACAATAACCACTTATACTTTTATTTTCGCATCTATCGGCTCCCTATTTATCGCCGATATCCCAGAACTAAGTAAGTGCGCTATTTCTTCCCCTTCCATAATATGGATTGGTATATTAATGGGAATCGCAACGTGCACTATTCCATACATAGCATATACTTTTGGGCTTTCTCGCACAGAAACTGGAAAAGCTGCAATAACCGCCTCTATCGAGCCGGTTATTGCAGCAATTCTCGGTACATTTGTGATGAAAGAGCAAATAGATATCTTTGGTGTTATCGGTATCATACTGGTAATATGCGCTATCATCATACTTAATCTAAAATTTTCTGTCAAGCAAAAACAGAAACTATCAAAATTTTAGTGTGGCGAAATAGTCCTCTGGTGTCTCAGCTCTTCTTATCATCTCAACTTCTCCGTTTTCCTTAAGAAGAAGTTCTTTAGAACGAAGCTTACCATTGTAATTATACCCCATAGAATACCCATGAGCTCCCGTATCATGTATAATCACAAAATCTCCTATATCTATTTTAGGCAGCATTCTATCTATCGCAAATTTGTCATTGTTTTCGCAAAGCGAACCTGTAACATCGTATTTGTGGTCACAAGGCCAATCTTCTTTTCCGGCAATTGTAATATGATGATATGCTCCATACATGGCTGGGCGCATCAGGTCGGCAGCACACGAATCAAGTCCTATGTATT
>CALWWP010000002.1 GCA_944385275.1 uncultured Oscillospiraceae bacterium
TATAGTGGCTGCATGGGCTGCTTTTGGAAAGATCGATGGTATTTTTTGGTTAGTGATGAATGCGTTTGGAATGTCTATTTTGACATTTGTAGGCCAGAATTTTGGAGCAAACAATTTGGACCGGGTAAAAAAGAGCGTCCGTATTTGCATTGGAATGGCGATGGGTGTGGCTCTAATGTTTTCAGCCGTAATACTGCTGTTTAAAGAGCCGTTGTTCAGTATTTTTACGGATGACAGTTCTGTAGTGGCGTATGGTGCGGAAATGGTGATGTGTATAGCTCCATTTTACTTTTCGTGGGTATGTATTGAAATACTATCAAATACTTTACGTGGAATGGGCGATACCGTTATTCCGACTGCAATTACTTGTGTAGGAATCTGCGTTTTGCGTGTGGCTTGGGCAGTAATAATGTCTGAGTTGTATCCGGGTATTAAGGCTATCGCTAGCAGCTATCCTGTGACTTGGTTTGTAACGTCGGCATTTTTCTTGTTTTACTATAAAAAAGGATATTGGATGAGAGAAAACTTTAAACTTAGGCTGAGTACTAAAAAACTTTAAACAGGTGCTTTCCAAAGCTTAGATTACAACTTGAAAGGATATTACATATGCTGAAGAACAAAAAAACTGCTGTAATAGCGGGGGCTTTGATACTGGTAGTTGTGGCGGCTATTCTTATAATTGTGTATTGGAAGAATTCAGCCCCAGTTCAGGATGGAACAAAAGATATAACTGTAGAGATAGTATTTTCAGAGGATAACATTAAAACAGTTCCAATCACGACAGATGCAGAGTATTTAAACGAAGCATTGCTTCAAGCAGGGTTGATAGAAGAGGCTGACGATAATATGGGCCTTTATGAAACAATAGATGGAGTAAAAGCGGACTGGGATGGAAAACAGGAGTGGTGGTGTGTAACTAAAGACGGCGAGATGCTGTTTACTGGTATCAATGAGACGCCGGTTGCGGATGGAGACCATTACGAGTTTACATTGGCTATCGGATATTGATTCTGGAATGGCAAATACGGAGAAAAAGAAGATTGCGGCAAAAGAGCTGATAGTATTGTCGCTATTCGCGGCATTTATGCACGTATTTCAGATAGCGCTTGCGTTTTTGCCGAATATTGAAGTAGTGTCTCTGCTGGTAATTTTGTGTACGTTGATATATGGGAAAAAGACATTGTACCCCATATATTTGTTTGCTGTAGTACAAGGGTTGATGTATGGTTTTGGTATTTGGTGGTTTATGTATCTATATGTTTGGACTGTACTCTGGGCTGTAGTAATGCTACTTCCACATACTGATTCTCCGATATTGTGGGCTATCGTATCGGGATTGTTTGGATTCCTGTTTGGACTGCTTTGCTCTATACCGTATTTATTTATAGGCGGATTAAAAATGGCAATAGCATATTGGATAGCAGGGATTCCTTTCGACCTTGTGCATGGAGTTGGAAATGCAGTTGTTGCAATGGTATTGGTCCGTCCGTTATATCGAGTATTGCTAAAGTTAAAAAATTAAAAATGAAAGAGATTTCCGCACATGAGCCTGAAAACAAGCCAATGTGCGGAATTTTTTTGCTGATCGATATTGATTTAAACGCTATGCTGCTTTTTGAATAAAATGTTTATAAAAGTGAAAGATAAGTTTGTGGTGATAATAATATGTACCATCTTGCTCTTTGCGGGAAGAACTCTGAATTATTTTCGTTTGCTGATGCAGAAATCGACCATGAGATAAAAAGAAAATTTTATGATTTAATCGCTGTAGGATTTGATACTGAACTTTTGGCAAGGCCTTGCAGCTGCACTATTTTGCTTGTGCCAGAAGGAATAAAAGGGATTCAATATATACAAGCTGTTTGTGCTGTAAGTTACGGCTGTAGATCCAAAAATACTATTACTTTTTCAAGCGTTGACGAAGAAAAAGTGTCTCTGACTCTTCAGCGTAGTTTGATGACGCTCAGTGGAAATTTGTTGGACAGTCAGGAATTTATGTTGCCTAAAGAAAAAGATGAACTTATGGAAGACTTTATGTTTACCGCCGGCGTGCGTCTTTTGACCGACATTCAGTGACAGGAATAAGGAACAAAGACGCGGAATATACTTTTCTCAGAAATAATAACTTGACGAGCCAATTCGTCGGAGAGGTGAACATGTTGGAAGAGACAAAGGGAAAAAATATTATATATCTTTGCGGGATACCATTGAAAAAGGCAGAGTATTCACATCAAAATAAATTAGAAAAATATTATACGTTCCCGCTCGGAGTCGAACGGCTGTCGGGGGCTATGGATATTATTAATGTTGTTGTCCGTCAGAATTTGTTGGAACGCGTGGAGCTGGAAGAAAAGCAGATGATGTATATTAGGGGAGAAGTGCGTTCTTTCAACAATAAAAGCAAAATAGGGAACAAACTTGTGATAACAGTATTTGCAAAACAGCTTGGATTTTGTGATGAGCCAGCTCAAAATAGCGTTGAATTATTTGGTACGATTTGTAAGCCTCCGGTTAAACGGAGAACACCTATGGGAAGAGATATCTGCGATTTGATGTTGGCGGTAAACCGAAAATACGGAAGGTCGGATTATTTGCCATGTATTGCATGGGGGGAAAATGCGCTTAAAGCAGGGGATTGGCTGGTCGGGGATGATGTGCGGCTGGACGGGCGCCTACAGAGCAGAAAATACATAAAAATTGAAGATGGACAGAGTATGGAAAAGACTGCATACGAAATATCAGTCACGTCAATTGAACGCATATTAAATGATAAAGCAGATGTAGAAAAAGCTAATGAGTTTGATTAAAAATACCGCGTAAACATGAGACTCTACAGGTGTAAATTAAAAAGCACCATTGGCAAATTTTTTACAGATGACCAAGTGAATATAACTCCCTTTTGAGGTAAAGCTATATGCGGGAAACACCCATAGAAAAAAAGAGGAGATGTTCAATAACATGGCTAGATCTAATAAAGTTCTCAATCCCAATGCACGCGAAGCACTTGACCGTTTCAAGATGGAAGCCGCAAGCGATGTAGGCGTTAACTTGAAGCAGGGTTATAACGGAGACCTGACCTCTAAGCAGGCAGGCAGCATTGGTGGCCAGATGGTCAAAAAGATGATCGAGAGTTACGAAAACAACATGAAGTAAGCTCGTGCTTATAAAAATATCTCGCAGCATTTGCTGCGAGATATTTTTATATTTGTGTTTACATATTGAAAAGTATGTTAAAGATTATATAATAAGGAATGAGATTTATAGGAATAAATGAGAGGAGTAAATGTATAGGTGAGACGACGCGGTAAGATAATATTTTGTTTGTTTTGTTTGGTTTTGAGTATTTTTATTATAACCGGATGTACCGATGATACGTCTAATAATAAAAATGTATTGGAAGAGGCTCAGAATAGCTTGATGTCCTTGAAAAGCCTGAGCTACGACATGTCTATGGATATGCAGTTCAAAGTTATGGGCAGCCAAATGGAGATGTATACCGAAGCTTCTGCAGACTGTATTGTAGATCCTATGTCTATGTACATGAATATAAACATTGCAATGGAAGGAATTGATGTAGAGGCCCAAATGTATGTATTTCAAAAAGATGGAGTTTATGAGGTATACTCTAACATGCCGGCATCCGGTGAAGACGGCTGGTATAAGCAGGAACTTGTAGATATCAAAGAGTTTGCCCAATATGATGTGCAGTCTAGTATGGAACTGTATTTGAACAGTATTGATGACTTTAAAAAGACGGGCGCGGAGACTGTTGACGGGGTTTCAACTGTAAAATATGAGGGAATTATATCCGAAGATGCTATCAGTGAAGTGCTGGAAGTTTCTGGAGCGATGGAGCAGTTTGGGGCGCTGGGATTGCAGGAAGATGAGATCGATGAAGTTTTCAACGATCTTGGAGAACTGCCTATAAAAATTTGGCTAAATGAAGAAAATTATATGCCTGTCAAGTATGAGATGGATATGACTGAACTTATGCAGCAGCTGATGAATAATTTGCTTGGGGAGGAAAATACGGCTGCTATTGAAGTCGTTATAGATAAAATGCAGGTATCATTGAAACTCTATAACTTCGATTCGGTGGATACTATTGAACTCCCGTCGGAAGCGAAAGACGCAGAGTATCTTGAGCAATAGAATAAAAAATTAAAAGCAGGATTTTTAAAAGTCCTGCTTTTAATTTTGGTAAAAACAAAATAGCAAATTAAAGTTATTATAAAATAAAAATTATTTTCTATATTCAAATTCCAAACCATAGATATCGACTGTATTACCTTCACAGATACCCATATCTTCTAGACGGTTAAATAGCCCGGAATTGCGAAGGACACGGTCAAAATACATGCGCGACTCAGTATCTTCGAAATTGACAGTTTCCAGCAGCCGTTCTATCCAAGGGCCCTCTATAAAGTATATGCCGTCTATGACTTCTATCTTGAGGTCATCGCAGGTTTCTGGGATATTGGCTTCTTCCACATAGTCAGCTTCAAAAACCCGAATAGGAGGGAGAGACTGCAAAAGCTGTGCGGCAGCCATGACTACTTCTTGAGTGCCCTTATGAGCTGCAGCCGAGATCTCAAACAGCTGATAGCCTTTGGCAACAACATATTCGCGAAAAGATGTCAGCAGCTGGGGATCAGTTAAAATATCGCACTTGTTAGCTACTACTAGCTGGGGCCGTTCTGCAAGGTCGGGATTGTATTTCAAAAGCTCAGAATTTATAGATTCAAAATCTTCTATAGGATCTCTGCCTTCAAAACCAGAGACGTCTACAATGTGGATGAACAGTCTGCAGCGCTCTATATGGCGAAGGAAATCATGACCAAGGCCGGCGCCTTCAGATGCACCCTCTATTAAACCGGGGACATCGGCCAAAACGAAGGAGCGACCTTCGTCAACATAGACGACACCAAGATTGGGGTAAAGGGTTGTAAAGTGGTAATTCGCAATTTTGGGATGGGCCTTGGAGACAGCAGATAAAAAAGTTGATTTTCCAACGTTGGGAAATCCTATTAGACACACATCTGCAAGAAGTTTTAGCTCTAAGACTATCTCTCGTTTCTGACCTGAAAGACCGCGCTTGGCAAACCGCGGTGCCTGACGAGTAGGAGTTGCAAAGAATTTGTTGCCCATACCGCCTCTGCCGCCCTTTGCTACAATAAACGGTTCATTGTCTGAAAGGTCTTTTATGATGGCGTTTGACTGCTTGTCTCTTACAATCGTACCCTTTGGAACGCGTATCACAAGGTCCTGCCCATCTTTTCCGTTTCGCGTTTTGCCAGAACCGTCCGCTCCGTTTTCGGCTACATATTTTCTTTTATATCTAAAATCCATAAGTGTTGAAATATTGTCATCGGCGATCAATACTATGTTGCCGCCTCTGCCGCCATTTCCGCCGTCAGGTCCGCCGTTTGCAACATATTTTTCACGGTGAAAAGAGACTGCGCCGTTTCCGCCATTGCCTGCGGCAACAGAAATTATGGCTTTGTCTACAAACACGGGGATACCTCCTTGTTAAAAGATTGAAAGAGAAAAGGCGGGCAAAATTGCCCGCCTTTCAGTAAAAACTTAGTCTGCAGATTCCTCGTAAACAGAGACTTTCTTGCGGTCTCTGCCAAGACGCTCAAAACGAACTCGGCCGCTCTTAAGAGCGAAAAGAGTATCGTTGCTTCCGCGGCCTACGTTAGTACCGGGATGGATGCTGGTTCCGCGCTGTGTTACAAGGATGTTGCCGGCGAGAACATACTGACCATCTGCTCTTTTAGGTCCAAGGCGCTTTGACTTACTATCGCGTCCGTTCTTTGTGGAACCCATACCTTTTTTATGTGCCATATTAATTACACCTCCAGATTGTGAAAAAGCCAAGCAGGAATATCCTGCGATTTTTTAGGACAGGCTGACAGCCTCGATCTTGACCTGAGTATATGGCTGTCTATGGCCTTGACGGCGTCTGTAGTTCTTTTTAGCCTTAAATTTAAAGATGTGAATCTTCTTTCCCTTACCGTTTTTTACGACAGTGGCTTTGACTTTAGCACCGTCAATAACGGGGGTACCAAAAGTGGTCTTTTCATCATCGATGACTGCAAGAACTTTATCAAATTCAATGCTCTCTCCGGATTCTACAGGAAGCTTTTCTATAAACAGAATATCTCCCTCGGCGACATTATACTGTTTGCCGCCAGTTTCAATAATAGCGTGCATCATACCGTGTGCACCTTCCTTGTTGTCAGTCTCGCTCTAAAGGTGGAATTTATCACTTAAACCTTCTCAAAGCGGCCTTAAAAGTATATCATTCAAAACAAAAAGTGTCAACAATAATCTAGATATTTTTAAAAAAAGCTTCTAGCGGCGCTTATTAAAGGGCAGAGACTATTTCCTGAGTATCTCTTGCGATGACGAGCTCTTCGTTCGTGGGTATGACAAGAACCTTTACCTTGGAATCATCGGTAGAAACAATCGCTTCTTTGCCGCGTATATTGTTTTTCTCGGCGTCGATTTTAGCTCCCATAAATCCGAGCTTATCCACAATATTTTTGCGCATTTCAGGATCGTTTTCGCCAACGCCGGCTGTAAAGACTATCGCATCGGCCCCACCCATTGCAGCGGCATAGGAGCCGATAAGCTTTGTGACATTATAAGTGAATATTTCAATAGCAAGAGCAGCGCGATGATTGCCTTCTGCCGCAGCCTTGCCAAGATCGCGGAAGTCGGAGGATATTCCAGAGATTCCTAGAACACCGGATTTCTTGTTCAGTATATTTGTCATTTCCGTAACATCTACTTTTTCACGAGCCATCACGAACTCGAGAATTGCGGGATCTATGGAACCTGAACGTGTTCCCATCGGAAGTCCTTCAAGAGGAGTGAGTCCCATGGAAGTGTCCACGCATTTTCCGTCCTCAATAGCAGCCAGAGAAGAACCGTTGCCAAGATGACAGGTTATTATCTTCAGGCCTTTCTTGCCGCCAAGCATTTCAATAGCCCTTGCAGAGATATATCTGTGGGAGCTTCCGTGGAAACCGTAGCGGCGTACTTTGTATTCTTCATAGTATTTGTACGGAAGAGCATAGAGAAAAGCTTTTTCAGGCATAGTCTGATGAAATGCAGTATCAAAAACCGCAACTTGAGGAGTATTTGGCATTACCTGTTCGCAGGCGTTGATGCCCATTAAATTTGCTGGGTTGTGAAGCGGGCCGAGAGGGATGGTCTCTTCTATGGCGGCCTTAACAGGAGCCGTAACTAATACTGAAGCAGAAAACTTATCTCCGCCGTGAAGTACGCGGTGGCCAACAGCATTTATTTCATCCATGCTCTTTACAACTCCGCTGACTGGATCGGTAAGAGCTTTGAAAACCAGCTTTATCGCAGCTACATGATCTGGCATAGGTTCGCTGTAGACGACAGATTCGCCGCCGGTAGGAGTGTGTTTGAGCTGCGAGCCCTCCATGCCTATCCTTTCGCAAAGACCTTTTGCAGCAACAGTTTCGTCGTCCATATTAAAAAGCTGATACTTCAAAGATGAGCTGCCGGCGTTGATAACCAAGATATTCATAGACTTCATTTTCCTTTCACAATGTGTTGATATCGGCTAAAAAAGAGTGTAAGATAAATTTAAATAAAACTATTATTTAAAACATAGCATAGTACAACTTTTTTTTCAAGGCTTTTGGCTAAAAATGCTCTTAAAATAAGGGCATAGGAGGTGTTTAATATGAAAATAGCAGGCATTACCGCAGAATATAATCCACTTCATTTTGGACACCTGTATCACGTAAGACAAACAAAGGCTGCTTTGGGCGAGGACGCTGGCATCGTTTGCGTTATGAGCGGCAATTTCATGCAGAGAGGCGATGTGGCGATACTTGAAAAGCACGCCCGCGCGGAGGCAGCGGTGCGCTGTGGGGCAGATTTAGTACTGGAATTGCCACTGACCTATGCGCTGGCCTCTGCGGAGCGGTTTGCATATGGGGCGATGTCGATTTTTGACGCTTTGGGGAATGTCGGATATATTTCGTTTGGCAGTGAGTCAGGGGATGTTTCAGAGATAGAAAGAGCAGTTGATGTGCTTTTGCGACCGGAAATGGACAAGCTGATAGTTGAAAACTTGAAAGACGGCACCAGTTATGCTGCTGCACGTATGGCTTCAGCTGAAAAAATATCGGGCAGGCGAATGCAGGTCCTTGTGCAGCCTAATGATATCTTGGCTGTGGAATATGGCAAAGCTATTAGAAGGCTGAACTCTGATATGGAGCTTCTGCCGGTAAAAAGACAGGGCGCTGGGCATGATAGTTTGGAACATGCTGAACGGATCTCGGCAATGGAACTGCGCCGTAGGATAGCGTGCGGAGACGGCGTTGAGGAGAGCATGCCGGAAGAAAGCGCGGATATTTTAAGAAGAGAGATTGGCATGGGCAGAGCGCCCGTTGACATGGGAGTATTGGAAACTGCTATTTTGTCAAAATTGCGGACTATGTCTGATGAAGACTATGAATGCCTTCCAGATGTATCTGAGGGATTGCACAGACGTTTTAAAAAATATGCGGTTCAGGAAGCTTCTGTCAATGACATATTGATGAAAGTTAAGACCAAAAGATACAGTATGGCTAGACTCAGACGAATCATGCTGTATGCCTTTTTGGGTATTACTCGTGAAGACATGCAGGCTCAAAGACCTGAATATGTAAAAGTTCTGGCGATGAACGGCAGGGGAAAGGAAATTTTGAAGGCTGCAGACAAAAAGATACCAGTTCTGTCGAAACCGGCTCATGGCAAATATTTGAGCTTGTCAGTTCAAAAACAGCTCGCTCTTGAAGCTCGTGCTACAGATCTTTATTCGCTGGCATATCCGGAAGTCTGCCGGAGAATAGGTGGACAGGAGTGGAAGCTTAGCCCGATCGTTGTTCAGCATTGAAAAGGAGGCGTGAAAAATGGAGGAAAAAGTATACGCTGACCTCATAGAAAAATTAAAGCAGAAAGATATAAGGGGATTTATTCAGGAAATAAAAGATAAAAATGAAATGGATATAGCGGAATTCTTGACTGAATTGCCGGATGATAAGATAACGATAGTGTTCCGTATGCTGCCTAAAGAGATAGCTGCTGAAGTTTTTGCATGCTTAGATATAGAAAAGCAGGAAAAGATAATTACGTCGATCACAGATAAGGAGATTGAATACATTATCGAAGAACTTTATGTAGATGATGCAGTAGACATGCTGGAAGAGCTTCCGGCTAATGTTGTAAAGAAAGTCATGCGCAATGCGAAATCTGATACACGCAAGCTTATAAATCAGTTTTTGACGTACCCGGAAAACTCTGCGGGTAGCATCATGACAGCTGAGTTCGTAGATTTGAAGAAGAATATGACTGTACGTGAATCTTTTGAAAGAATTCGCAAAATAGGAGAAGATAAAGAAACTATTTATACGTGTTATGTAACAGCAGCGGATCGCAAATTAGAAGGTGTTGTGACAGTTAAAGAACTGCTGCTTTCACCGTATGAAACGGTTATAGAGCAGCTTATGGATAAAAATTTGATTTTTGCCCATACAACGGATGATCAGGAAGACGTCATTGAATTGTTTTCAAAATACGATCTTTTGTCTATACCAGTAGTTGATAAAGAGGATCGGCTGGTCGGCATCATAACAGTAGACGATATAATGGATGTTATGGAGCAGGAAGCAACAGAAGACTTTGAAAAGATGGCGGCTATTACTCCATCTGAGAAGCCATACCTGAAAACTGGTGTATTCACGCTTGCGAAAAACCGTGTGATCTGGCTTATGCTTTTGATGATATCTGCGACATTTACAGGCGATATATTGATGCGCTTTGAAGAAGCTTTTTCAGTTGTGCCTCTTTTAGTTGCCCTGATGCCAATGCTGACAGATACAGGAGGAAACGCGGGATCGCAGAGCTCCACGATGATAATCAGAGGAATGGCTGTAGGAGATATTGAAATTAGGGATATTTTTAAGGTGGTATGGAAAGAACTTCGCGTGAGCTTAATTGTTGGGTTTATCCTCGCTATTGTTAATTTTTTGCGCGTTATCATAATGTATCCTGAAAGCACGGCAGTTGCTTTCGTAGTTTCTATAAGTTTATTTGCTACAGTTATTCTTGCAAAGACTATAGGATGTACACTTCCTATGCTGACCAAGGCCTGCAGACTGGACCCTGCGATAATGGCCTCGCCGATAATAACAACAGTTGTAGATGCTTGCGCGCTTACGATATATTTTTCGATCGCAGTAGCGGTGCTGCATTTGTGATATAGTTAAAAAATAAAAAGTAGTTGCTTTTTTTTGAAAAGGCTATATAATGATATTGTCTTCAGGGCAGAGTGAAATTCTCTACCGGCGGTAAAGTCCGCGAGCGAGGCCATCGCAGAATCGGTGAAACTCCGATACCGACAGTTAAAGTCTGGATGAAAGAAGATGTGTAAGTGCATCATTGTGCCCGGAGGAATGGTCTATCCTTCGGGCAATTTTATTTTTTAGGAGTGATAGAGATGGTCGAAAGAATGCAGGCCCTTTGGGAAACTGCAAAAGAAAATGTGGGATTTATCTTGGTGTGCCTTGTGATCTTTGCAGCAATATTTTTGATCGCATGGCTGTCAGAACGCCCTCTGCAGATAAAAAGGCCGAAAAGCAGAGCTGCATATATTGCTTACATAGCTATGTTTTCTGCTATATCAGGAGTGTTGATGATATTTGAGATACCGTTATTTTTTGCGCCTGAATTTTACAAGCTGGATTTGAGTGAATTGCCGGTACTCATATGTACATTTACTCTAGGTCCTGTAGCTGGAGTAGTGTCTGAGCTGGTAAAAATTTTAGTGAAGCTTATGATAAAGGGTACTACTACGGCTTTTGTAGGGGACTTTGCAAATTTTGTGGTCGGATGTGCTCTGATATTGCCGGCGTCTATAATATATCATGTCAAGAAGACGGGAAAATCAGCTGTTTGCGGAATGGCTGCGGGCGGAGCGATTATGACTATTTTTGGCAGTGCATTTAATGCTGTTTATCTGCTTCCAAAGTTTGCTAGCATGTATGGCATGCCGTTGGAGGCCATAATTGAAATGGGTTCAGCTGTAAACTCCAATATAAACAGTGTATCTACACTTGTTTTGTTCGCAGTAGTACCGTTTAATTTGCTCAAAGCAGTCATAGTGTCGGTAATAACTTTCCCGTTGTACCGAAGGATAGGCAAGGCTTTGAAAATACAATACTGAAGACAAAAAATATGACGCGGTATAATGCCGCGTCATATTTTTATTAGTTAGCGTTAGTAGCGCCTTGCCCTGCAAGCGAGCCAGTATCAGAAGGCGAGGGCTTTACAGTGGCAGAAGGCTTCTCCGTTGGGTCAGCAGTCGGAGAAGTAGATACATTGGCAGATGGAGTCGGCATATTGCTGTGTGTCGCACTTGGAGATGCCGAGTGCTTTGCATCTTCTGCAGTACATCCTGTAAAGGCAGCTGCAAGTACGAGCACACTTAAAATATACGCATATATACGTTTCATTTTTGTATCCTCCTAGAATACTTTTTTAGATGTGCGATGACAAGAGTAGTATTCTTCACAAAAATGATTTTTAATCAGAAATATATGGAAATTTTTAAAGCAGGGACACAAAACAATTTTATTTATTCTCTTGTAAATCAAACAAAAAATGCTATAATGACTACAGCGAAAGAGCATTTATTAACTAATTTAAGATTGAGGAGGTAGTTTGTTATGGCAGATATTAAGGGAAGCAGAACAGAAGCAAATTTACAGTATGCATTTGCAGGGGAGTCTCAGGCGAGAAACAAATACACATATTTTGCAAGCCAAGCAAAGAAGGACGGTTATGAGCAGATATCTGCGATTTTTACAGCTACAGCTGAAAATGAGAAAGAACATGCAAAGATATGGTTTAAACTTTTGAATGGGATAGGAACTACAGCTGAGAATCTAAAAGCTGCAGCTACTGGAGAAAACGAAGAGTGGACTCAAATGTATAAAGAGTTTGCACAAGTTGCCAGAGAAGAGGGCTTTGACGATATAGCTGAGCTTTTTGATGGAGTAGCCAAGATAGAAAAGGAACACGAGGACCGCTATTTAGCACTTCTGAAGAATGTAGAGGATAATAAGGTGTTCAGCAGACCTGAGCAAAAAGTTTGGATCTGCCGTAATTGCGGACATGTTCACTTTGGAGAAGAAGCTCCTGAGCTCTGCCCAGTCTGCTCTCACCCGCAGGCATATTTCGAACTGTATGTAAAAGCCTATTAAAAAGCAAATTGAAAAAACGACGCCAAAAATTGTTTGGCGTCGTTTTTTTGTTTGCATAGGGACTTGCGTCGAAAGAATAGAATAATACAGCTCAAAGAATTGCTGAGAGGGCGGGAGATAATGCTGTATAATACTTTTGTTATGCTCTTAAAAGGGGCATTTTTGATTTTGAGACTAGGAGGTAATGGAGGATCATTTCTTCGTCCGCTAAAAGCTGATGAAGAACAGAAGCTAGTTGAACTATTTCGTTCTGGAGATATGCAGGCTCGTAATTTGCTTATAGAACACAATCTGCGTCTTGTTGCCCATATAATAAAAAAATACTATACGCAGATATGCGATCAGGACGATTTGATATCAATTGGAACGATAGGCTTGATCAAAGGTATTTCTACTTATGATCCGGCCAAAGGAGTTCGTTTGGCGACATATGCATCAAGGTGTATTGAAAATGAGATATTGATGCATTTTAGAAGAATGAAAAAGACAGCAGGTGATGTGTCGCTTTCGGAGTCAATAGAGTCAGATGGCGATGGCGGAAATTTATCTTTGATGGATGTAATATGCATCGAAGACGATATGTTAGAGCAGCTCAGCCAAAAAGAAGATTGCAAATTTTTGCGCAAATACATAAAAGAGACACTGACAGAAAGAGAAGCTGAAATCTTGTCGATGCGCTATGGTCTAGACAATCAAAAACCAAAAACACAGAGGGAAATTGCGCAGATATGCGGAATAAGCCGTTCATATGTATCTAGGATCGAAAAAAAGGCATTGGAAAAGCTAAAAGCGGAATTTGAAAAAAATATATAGTTAACATAAATGAAATTTGTATCAAAAAAGAGGGAACCGATTATTCGGTTCCCTATAAAAAGTCAGTATCTCAGTCTAGAATTTCCATAAGTCTGCCGCAGCAGAATGGAATGGGCTGACCGGCCTTGACATGCTCTGTGCGATTGCAGATGTAGCAGTACACATCAGTGTCGTATGGGGCCAGTACTTGAGGGATAGCCTTGGCCTCCTCATCTGTAAGACCCTCGATGTGAAAACTGGCGGATTTGTCGGTTGCTCTCATGTATACACCCATGGGCTCAAGACGCTTTGTGGCGCCTACACAGTTACCCATTTTGATCCACAAAGCCTCCAACTCTACCGCCTCTGCGGCGTTTTCTGGAATAAACTCCGCGATATCCTTATCAATTCTGATCTTCATAGCAGGATTCTCCTCTCTAAATTTTCGGTAATCACGCAAGGATCCCCCGGCAGGACGCCGGGGGACCTACCTTGTTCAGCTTTTTTAATTAACCGAAGTAACGCTTCAGCAAACCCTCAAATCCACGGCCGTGACGGGCCTCGTCCTTGGCCATCTCATGGACAGTATCATGTATTGCATCGTATCCAAGCTCTTTTGCGCGCTTTGCAAGCTCCATTTTGCCATTGCAGGCACCGCATTCTGCATCTGCACGCAGCTCAAGATTCTTCTTAGAACTCTCAGTGAGTACTTCACCGAGAAGCTCGGCAAACTTTGCAGCGTGTTCTGCCTCTTCAAAAGCATATCTTTTGTAGGCCTCAGCGATTTCCGGATAACCTTCGCGGTCAGCAACACGGCTCATAGCCAAATACATGCCGACTTCGGAGCACTCGCCGTTGAAGTTCTCAACAAGGCCGTTGTAAACGTCGTCTTCAATTTTGCCCTTTGCTCCAATACCTACAACGTGCTCGGTAGCATAAGAAGCAGCTTCGGTCTGCTCAACAAAACGGGAACCAGGGACATGGCATACAGGACATTCTGCCGGAGGGGTATCTCCGGTATGGACATAACCACAAACAGGACATACAAACTTTTTCATTTTTTTAACTCCTTTATAATTAATTTTTTATTCTTTGTTGCTTTTGTTCAAACAATTTTGACATATACCATAAAATGTGAGTTCATAAAATTCTGGAATCACAGCATATTCGCTGGACAGCAAATCGTTGTACTTGTTGTCAAAGGTTATGCTCCCGATATCTATTATTTTGTGACAATGTCTGCACACAAAATGAGTATGAGGATGGACGTTGTAATCAAAACGTTCTTGACCATTTACTATCCCCACAGAGATAACTTCTCCTCGCTCTTTAAAATAGGCGAGATTTCTGTAAACGGTCGCAAGACTTAGATCGGGGAACTGCATTCGCAGCTGTGACCAAATCCATTCTGCACTTGGATGTAATTTTGTATTTTTTAGAACCTCTAAAACAGCATCACGCTTTTTGCTGTTTCTTATGTTTTTCGCTGATTTCTCCATATGGAGCTCCTTGATGATAATGATTATCGTTATTGTTAATATAGCACCTTTATTTTGATTTGTAAAGAGGAAAAATAAAAAAATCCAAAATAATTTTTGGATTTTTAAAGTTTCAAATATAATTTTAAAATGATCAAGATTCTGTACGGAGAGATTTGAAGAATTTGGTTAGAATGGCTGAGCATTCATCGCGCAAAATACCTCCTACGAGCTGAGGGCGGTGATTAAATCTCTCTTCAAATAAATTTAAAACGCTTCCGCAAGCTCCAGCTTTTTCGTCTTTGGCGCCATAAAAAATTTTTGGTATCCGTGCATTTATTATGGCCCCGGCGCACATTGGACATGGTTCGAGAGTTACATACATACTGCAGTCCAAGAGCCTCCAAGAGTTCATACGGCGGCAGGCATCTTCGATAGCTTCGATTTCAGCGTGGGCAATAGCAGAATTGCTGTGTTCGCGCCGATTGCGGCCGCGGCCAATTATTGTATTATTTTTTACTATTACGCAGCCGACTGGAATTTCACCATCAAAAAATGCCTCGCTGGCTAATTTTAGAGCTTCAAGCATGTAAATTTCGTGTTCCATATTACTCACCCAGATAATAATAGCACTTTGCGATAGAATTGTCTATTGCAGGCGTTTTTTGAATAATCGATATGGCAGACGGGAAGAATAGGGCCAGAGGAGTGGTGTAAGATGACAGTAGAGGAATTGATGAATAAGAGTGTTGTATCTGTTCCGCCGGAAGAGACTGCATCGCTGGCAGCGCGCCTGCTGCAGAGGCATAATATTGGAGCACTGCCTGTATGCGGAGAAGACGGGAGATTAAAGGGAATAGTAACAGACAGAGACATAGTGACGCGCTGTATCGCCGTTGAGGATGAACCGGGGGAGACGCAGGTAAAAGATATAATGTCGCGTAGCGTTATGACAGCAAGACCCAATGAGGATATAAGAGAAGCTGTGAGCCGAATGGCAGAGAAACAGATAAGAAGACTTCCGGTAGTTCAGGAGGGAAAGCTGGTGGGAATGCTGTCTTTGGGAGACATAGCGAAAGCGGGAAGATGCACGATGGAAGCAGCTAGAGCATTGACGGAGATATCATCTAATATAAGGAGAAAGAATTAAACGCCGGTCGTATTCGACCGGCGTTTTTCTTGACAAAATTTGAAGCCGAGCTTACTATTACAAAATGAGATTAATTCTCATTTTTGAAAGTGAGTGATAGATATGAGCGGGTACCAGACACGTCAAAAAGAGTTGCTTTTTGAGTTTTTGCGTGAGCACCAGGGGCAGCAGCTCACTATAGACGAAATAATATCCGGTCTTGGTTCAAATACACCGGGGAAGAGCACTGTCTATAGGCTTATGGCTAGGCTGACAGATGAAGGTGAAGTACAGAGATTTGCTAAGGGAGATCGTCGTAAATTTTTATACCAATTTGTTTCCGGAAGCGATTGCTCCTGTCACCTGCATTTGAGATCTTATATGCGCTGTTCTATCCGAGAATATTTGCAGTGACTTTTGACGAAGAATTTGCAAAAGCTACAGGAACAAATGCTGGGTTATACAACATCATAGTTGCTGTCCTTACGGCAGTTACCGTGGTGTTGGGCATGCGGATGATGGGAGCTCTTCTTATTTCCAGCATAATTATTTTCCCACCGCTTACAGCAATGAGGGTTTGCCGCAGTTATTTTAAAGTCACAGTGTGCTCAGCGGTTATATCAGTTATCTGCTTTTTGCTGGGAATCATATTGTCATATGTATGGGAGACTCCGAGCGGAGCCAGCATTGTTTGCGTGAATATTTTATCATTTGGATTGTTCTGCTTAATAGGCCGTTTACGCATAAAGACAAGGTTCAAATAATAAATAAGAACTGCGAAAGATGGCAAGCGGCACAGCTCAATGCTGTGCCGCTTGCCATCTCAGCCTTTAATTGTTTGAGAGCTGATTTTTTTGTCTTATTATATCGTATGATTTAAGCATAAAATGCATGATTGCCTATAGTAGCTCTGTAATCTCTCGTATCAGATATCCAGTTGCTCGTCGCTATTGCGGGATTGAAGAAAAACAGACTGTCCGATACTACGACAGCTCCGTCAAGACAGAGCTTGGCTGCGATGACAGATTGTTCCGAAGGTGTGTTGTATACCGTTGAATTGGCTACTGGAGAGAATTGATAAACACCGTCGGAGTGGGCAAAAATTACGCTGTATATTGTATTGGGGAAGGAAGGATGAGCCACTCTGTTCAAGACAACATTTCCAACAGCTACCTGTCCTTTAAGGGGTTCTCCGCCGCTTTCCGCGTATATTATGCGTGAAAGCCAGTATACGTCATCCGCATTGTAATAGGTACTGCCGCTTTGTATTGGCGCGCCTCCTGTTGTGATTCGGACGGCGTTTTCACGAGCATCCCAACTGACTTGCGCACCGAAAGCCTTTGCGATGACCCTGACTGGGACCATCATAGTACCACCTATATCAAAGCAGCCCTCCGGAACATGCAAATATCTTTCGTTGGCAATTAAATATTGTGCTCCAAGAGTTGCCTGCATCTCTAATCCGTTTGAAAATACAAAAACGGTGCTGCTGTTTTCGTCCCAGAACACATCGGCGCCGGCGACTGCCATCGAAAAAGCTCGGAGCGGCACATAAGTCGTGGAATTTATCAGCATGCCGCTGAAAAGGCTGCTTCTTTGCCCATTGATGTACACAGCTACGTTGTTTCCTGAGGTGGCTTGCACACACGGGGCGCAGACATACAAAATAATACATACGATTAAAAGACATGTTGTTAGTCGTTTCATTCCTAAACTCCTTTCAAACATGGACTCACATGAGCTAAGTTTCATCATAAAGTAACAAATAGTTAAAATCAATGTAAAAATGTTACCAATTTCCATGGGAGTGGTTAACAGCTTTAAGAATATTTTACCAAAAAAAACAGTTTTTATTCATTTTATAAGCTCAAGAAAAAATTTTTTGAAGTATTTTGAGGAATTTGAGCAAAAGAATTTAGTTACCAAGAAGAATAATAAAATACTTGCATTTTTACAACTTATATGGTATAAGTTAAATGTTAGTTGCAGTTTTTTTGGAAGAGTGGGTGTTCCCCACTCTTTTTGTTAGTTTACCTTCTTGAGTTTGTCGAATGACCAAATAATTTATTAAATGGAGTTTAGTATATGAAAAAAATTGTGGATACAGTTTCGCGTTTGGCAAGACCAGTTGTGGAAAGACACGAATGTCAGCTGTGGGATGTGGAGTTTGTCAAAGAAGGCGGTCAGTGGTATCTGCGGGTTTATATAGATAAGCCTGAAGGCGTTTCTATAGATGATTGTGAAGCAATAAGCAGAGAATTAGATGGCATACTGGACGAGGCGGATCCGATACCGAACAGCTATACTTTTGAAGTTTCGTCAGCTGGAGCAGAGAGAGCACTGAAAAGGCCGTCGGATTTTGAGCAGTTTATGGGCCATGATGTGGAAGTAAAACTCTATGGCTCAAAAAACGGTCAAAAAGAGTACGTCGGCAAACTGCGCGGATATGACGGCGGTGCAGTCGAGATTGAATCGGGCAGGGAGACGCTGCGTTTTGAAAAACAAGAAGTTGCACAGGTTAGACTGCACATCAGCCTGTAATCGATATGGAGGTCAAAAGAAAATGAATTCCGAGTTTTTTTTAGCTATTGAAGAGATAGAAAAGGAAAAAGGTATACCAAAAGACTATATGCTTGAAAAGATACATCAGGCATTGCTTGCGGCTTTGAAAAAAAACAATCCTGCAGAAGCAGATGGTTTTGTAGTGGATATTGACGAGGAAAAGAAAACTATTGATATCTATGTAAAGAAGACAGTAGTAGAAGAAATAGAAAACCCCGCCTTGGAGCTGACTGTGGAGCAGGCGAGAAAGATATCCCCCAAGGCAGAAGTCGGAGATATTATCAAAGTAGAAGTGGAGACTAAAAAATTTGGCAGGATCGCCGCCCAAGCGGCAAAGCAGGTCATTATTCAAGGTATTCGCGAGGCAGAACGAGGTATAGTGTATCAGGAGTTTACTTCAAAAGAACATGAACTGCTTACCGGCGTTGTTTCCAGAGTAGATAATTTTAATAGAAACATCTATATTAAGATAACAAGCAACTCTGAGACGACAGAGGCCGTGTTGCTCAGCAGCGAGAGCGTGAAATCAGAGGTCTTTAAAGAGGGAGACCGGATAAAAGTATATGTTGCTGAAGTGAGAAGATCGGCAAAAGGTCCTCAAGTGATAATATCGAGAACACACCCAGCTCTGGTAAAACGTCTTTTTGAGCTTGAAGTTCCAGAAATATATGAGGGAATAGTTGAGATAGAGAGCGTGGCAAGAGAGGCGGGAAGCAGGACTAAAATCGCCGTATGGTCAACTGATCCAAATGTAGATCCTATTGGAGCATGCGTAGGTCCTCGTGGCGGACGTGTAGGCAAGATCGTAGATGAGCTGAAAGGCGAGAAGATCGATATTGTCAAATACAGCGAAAATGCAGAAGAATATATTGCGGCTGCGCTTGCCCCTGCCGAAGTATACAGTGTGACTGTAGATGAAGAGGAAAAGCGCTGCCGGGCCATAGTGCCGGATGACCAGCTGTCTTTAGCTATAGGAAAAGAAGGGCAGAATGCAAGATTGGCGGCGAGACTTACAGGATATAAGATCGATATACGTCCGGCGTCTGAAATGATAGATACTGGACGCGTAAAAGAAAATATATAAGATCGTAAATGGGAAGAGGTGTCGGATATGCCCAAAAAACTGCCTATGCGGCAGTGTGTCGCATGTCGTCAAATGCGGATGAAAAAAGATATGATACGCGTTGTCAAATCACCGGAGGGAGAAATCTCTTTGGATTTTAACGGGAAAAAACCAGGGCGCGGAGCATATTTGTGTAAAGATATCGCATGCTTGGAAAAAGCAAAGAAGACGAAGGCTCTTCAAAGGGCGTTTGACACATTAATCGCAGATGAGATATACGATGCACTTAAAGATGAATTGGAGGCCGAGTATGGATAAAGTCCTTCAGTTTTTAGGCATGATAAAAAGAGCAGGATATCTTGAAGCGGGAGAAGAGCAGGTGGAAAGCACCGCAAGAGCACATAAAGCTAGGCTGATTTTAACAGCCTCGGATGCATCTGCCAACAGTGCTAAAAAGGCTGTTGAATTTGCCGTGCTGGGGAACGCGGTAAGCATGAAAGTCCCGTATACAAAGGAACAGCTTGGTGCCGCAATAGGGAAGCAATCCAGTGCGGTCATCGCGATAACGCATCTGGGCATGGCCGCTCAGTTGGTCAATAAAATAAGCGAAGACTTTCCAGACATATATGGAGAAATTCAAACTCAACTGAATTTTAAGTACCAGAGAGCAAGGGCAAGGAAAAAGGCGACAGACCTTGAAAGACGTGAGGGCAGAATGCCCAAGCGGCGAAAAGGAAGGAGCAAAGATATATGAGTTTATTAAAATATAGAGTGCACGAGGTGGCAAAGGACTTCAAGACAAGTTCTAAGGCGATTTCGGAAATTCTTACAAAATATGCGACTACTCCTAAAAATCACATGCAGGTCCTTACGGATTTGGAGTTAAATATTATTTTTGACTATCTCACACATGAAAATCAGGTGGATGATATTGAAAAAATCTTAATGAGTACTCTAAACAAAGATGAGGAACTGAAAAAAGTCGAGGACAAGGATGAGAAGACTGCAGATCAGACTTTAAAAGAAGAGTCTACACATATCGAAGTCAAAAAGGCTGCACAGGAAAGTGAACAGAACCCGATTGCACCTGTAAAAGGCAGACCGCAAAAGCGGATCATAGATACAAGAGGCGCGACTGTCAATATAGAAAAATATGATGAAAGACTAGAAAACCTTGTGCCAGAGCGCGCGGCAAATATGAAACAGGGCAAGGAAAAGTTCACTAGAAAGAATCAAGACAAGCGCAATGGCATGGCCATGAGCGCAAAGCGTCGTCAGGAAGAACGCGATAAAATGCAGAAGCTTCAGCTAGAGATAGCCAAGAAGCAGCCGGTTAAAGTAAGTATTCCAGACGAGATCTCTGTTGGAGAGCTTGCCTCAAGGATGAAGAAGACTGGTGCTGAAGTAGTACGTCAGCTTATCAAGCTGGGGGTTATGGCGTCGCTTTCGGATGTCATTGATTATGATACTGCAGCGCTTGTGGCTATGGAACTGGGCTGCGAAGTCGAACACGAAGTCGTGGTAACTATAGAAGAAAAACTCATAGACGACTCGGTAGATAAGGATGAAGATCTGCAGCCGCGCAGTCCTGTTGTAGTCGTTATGGGACATGTTGACCATGGTAAGACGTCTCTGCTTGACAAGATCAGAAATTCCCATGTCGTTGAGGGAGAAGCAGGTGGAATAACGCAGCATATCGGTGCATATCAGGTCGAAATAAACGGCAATTTAATAACTTTTTTGGATACGCCGGGACACGAGGCTTTTACATCGATGCGTGCGCGCGGAGCTATGGTAACCGATATAGCGATCTTAGTTGTTGCCGCCGATGATGGAATCATGCCGCAGACGGTTGAGGCAATAAATCATGCCAAGATGGCCAATATACCCATTATAGTGGCTATCAATAAAATGGATAAGCAAGGGGCAAATCCAGAGCGTATTAAGCAGCAGCTTACTGAAAACGGACTGCTTGCAGAAGAGTGGGGGGGAGATACTATTATCTGCCCGATATCGGCTAAGACTGGAGAAGGCATTGACAATCTTTTGGAGATGGTAATTCTCACAGCCGAGATGAACGAGCTCAAAGCGAATCCGAACAGGCTTGCAAAGGGCACTGTGATTGAGGCAAGACTCGATAAAGGACGCGGCCCTGTAGCCACTGTTTTGGTTCAAAAAGGCACTCTGCACCGCGGAGACGTTATAATTGCCGGGACGTCGGTTGGTAAAGTCCGTGTGATGGTGAATGATAAAGGCGAAAGAGTCGAGAAAGCGGGGCCTTCTGTGCCAGTCGAAATTACCGGTCTGTCTGAGGTACCGGGTGCAGGAGATATATTTAACGCCGTCGGAGATGAGCGCATGGCCAGAGAATTGGTCGAGCAGCGCCGTCATGAACTCAAGCAGAAAGAAGGCGGAGATGCAAGGAAAGTTTCTCTTGACGATTTATTTGCACAGATCCAGCAGGGAGAGATAAAAGAACTCAATATTATCGTAAAAGCCGATGTACAGGGCTCTGCAGAAGCGGTAAAGACTTCACTAGAAAAATTGAGCAATGATGAAATACGGGTTCGTGTAATACACAACGGTGTCGGTGCTATTAATGAAAGCGATATAATGCTTGCCGCTACTTCAAATGCGATCATTGTCGGATTCAACGTCAGGCCAGATGCGGCTGCTAGGGAATCTGCGGCTCGTGCAAAAGTGGATATCAGGACCTATCGTATCATATACGAGTGCATAGAAGAGATAGAATCTGCTATGAAGGGAATGCTTGCTCCCAAATTTAAAGAGGTCATACAAGGCCATGCGCAGGTACGTCAAGTATATAAAATATCTCATGTCGGAACAGTTGTTGGATGTTATGTACAAGACGGCAAGTTTACACGGAATTCCAAAATCAGGATACTGCGTGACAGTGTTGTTATTTATGAGGGAGAGCTTGCTTCGCTGAAAAGATTTAAAGATGACGTCAGGGAAGTCGCCGCAGGATTTGAATGCGGAATGGCCGCCGATAAATTCAATGACATCAAGGAAAATGACATTATAGAGGCTTTTGTGATGGAGCAAATACAGCCGTAACTTGAGCTAGAGGAGGATATTATGAAGGCCAGATTGATCGTAGCAGGCATAGGTATTCCTCTGCTGCTCGTGATCCTTCTATTTCTACCGCCGATTTGCCTAGCGTTGACCATAGGACTCGTTTCATGCATTGCATCAAGGGAGTTCTATGCGATAACCGATTTGAAATTTGATTGGGCAGTTGGCGCGGCCACATTTGCAATGGGATTTTTTATACCTTTGTGGTGCTGTGCTGAAAATGATTTGCTGATACTTGCCAGTGTTTGCTTTGCGTTTTTCGTGTTTGTCTATATTGAGGCAATATTTAAATACGAGGGGAAACATGAGGTGGGGCTGATACAGCTTGGCAGTCCGATATTTGCAGGTGTTATCGTACCACTTCTGCTCACTTCGCTAGTAGTATTAAAAAATTCGGAAAATGGTTCCTTTGCGGTTTTGATACCTTTTGTGATCGCATATATTTGCGATAGCTGTGCGCTTTTTGGGGGAATGCTGTTTGGAAAACACAAGCTTTCGCCCAAAGTCAGTCCGAATAAAACCGTAGAGGGAGCAGTTATAGGAAGTGTCATGGCAGGCGTGGGAATGCTTGTATACGGGCTTGTTATGGAGTATGTGTTTGATTTCACGGTAGATTATGCGATGATGTGTTTTATGGGGGTTCTCATAAGCATTTTAGGGCAATTCGGAGATTTGGCGTTTTCACTTATGAAACGCATATGCGGTATCAAGGACTATGGTAAGATACTCCCTGGACATGGGGGCGCATTGGATCGCTGTGACAGTCTGCTTTTCATATCACCAACAGTTTTGCTGTTTATTTTACGGCTGGAAGTGTTTTATCGCTGAGTATTGGAGAATATATATGAGACATGCGGTTTCTGTGCTGGGTTCTACTGGTTCTGTAGGCAAGCAGACTTTGGAGGTAATGCAGGCGCTTGGTATAAAAGCTGCGGCGCTTTCCGCAGATACAAATATAGGCCTTTTAGAAGAGCAGGCTCGTAAGTTCAAACCTGCAGTTGCCGCTGTAATGAATGAAAAAGCAGCGGCAGATCTCAAACTAAAGCTTGCAGACACCGATACTAAAGTCGTGTCGGGTCTTGACGGACTGATAGAAGCCGCTGCCGCTGAAGGGTCAGACACTGTGGTTACAGCGGTTTCGGGGTCATGCGGACTTATGCCCACTATGGAGGCTATACGTGCGGGAAAACGTATTGCGTTAGCAAATAAAGAGACCCTAGTGTGTGCTGGAGAACTTGTAATGCAGGCAGTTAGGGAGCATGACTGTGAGCTGATACCGGTAGATTCAGAACATTCGGCGATTTTCCAATGCTTGAATGGGCACAGCAGAGAAGTAAAAAAATTGCTTTTGACGGCGTCCGGAGGGCCGTTCAGAGGGAAGACACGCGAACAGCTGAGAACTGTTACCAAAGAAGCGGCGCTGAAACACCCTAACTGGACTATGGGAGCCAAAATAACTATAGATTCTGCGACACTTATGAATAAGGGATTGGAATTTATTGAAGCAATGCATCTGTTTGGAGTTTCACCTGATCAGATACAAATACTTGTACATCCTCAGAGCATAGTTCACTCTATGGTAGAGTTTTGCGACAATGCCGTAATTGCACAGCTGGGGGCGGCAGATATGCGTCTTCCGATACAATACGCTCTAACCTATCCGGAGCGCTGTCCTTCGATTGCCGATGAACTTGATATTTTTGAATGCGGCAGCCTGACGTTTGAAAGACCGGATTTAAATACGTTTCCGTGTCTTGGGCTTGCGATCAAAACCGCCCAAAAACGCGGAACCGCATGTGCCGTTATGAATGCGGCTAACGAAGAAGCTGTCAGACTTTTTTTAAATGACAGGATAGGATTTTATCAAATATATGAACTGTTGTGCTTTGCTTTGGAAGCAGTACCTAATATTGAAGATCCAGAACTTGAAGATATTATTGAAGCTGACAAGGCGGCAAGGGAGATTATAAAAAAGCAATGTATATTTTAGCTGCTATTCTTATTTTTGGTTTTTTAATAGCGATCCATGAGCTTGGGCATTTCATAGCTGCGAAGTCGTTGGGAGTCAGAGTAAATGAATTTGCTATAGGTATGGGGCCTGCCCTGCTGAAAAAACAAGGCAAAGAGACTTTATACAGCTTGCGCCTGCTTCCAATAGGAGGATTTTGCGCCATGGAGGGAGAGGATGGGGATTCAAATGACCCGTCGGCATTCTCGAGCAAGTCTGTTTGGAAGAGGTTTATCATTCTTGTTGCGGGATCGGGTATGAATTTCATTGCCGGTGTGCTTGTGGTGATGATAATTTTTTCCCAGTCTGTTGCGTTTTCCACCAATACTATTGCAGGATTTATGGATGGATTTGAAGCGCAGGGCGAGAATGGACTCATGGTTGGGGATAAAATCGTAGAAGTTGACGGTGAAAGAATATCTACGCTTCAGGATTTCAGCCTTTTTATGTCCAGAAGCAACGGTGAGACAGTAGATCTTGTCGTGGAGCGTGACGGACAAAAGATAGAGCTGAAAGACTTTCCACTGGCACTCAAAGAATACACTGTAGACGGTCAAAAAACGATGAAATACGGCCTCTACTTTGGAGTTGTTGAGGCTACTTTCATTGAAAAACTGAAGTACTCTCTGTATAATGCTGAGTATTTTGTCAAACTGGTAAGAATAGGCCTGACAGATCTGATAAGGGGTAATCTTGGCGTAAAAGATCTGAACGGACCTGTAGGAATAGTTTCTACTATAAACGAAGTAGGAGAATCGTCCGCTACAACTCTGGATGCGGTAATAAATATTGCGTATTTCGGAGCGTTTATAGCTATAAACCTTGCAGTAATGAATATGCTTCCGATACCGGCGCTGGATGGAGGACGTATTTTCTTCATGCTTATCACCTCGGCGATAGAGAAGGTGACAAAGAAAAAGGTCGACCCCAAATACGAAGGATATATACATGCTATGGGGCTCGTGCTGTTGATGGGATTAATGGTAGTTGTAATGTTTAACGATATTTTGAGGATATTCAATGGGTAAAAATACGAAAAGGATAAAAGTCGGAGATGTATATATCGGAGGCGGCGCGCCTGTTAGCGTGCAGTCTATGACCAATACAAAAACTGAACAGATAGAGCCTACTGTACGCCAGATAAAAGCTCTGGCGGCAGTCGGCTGTGACATAGTGCGAGTTGCCGTCCCCAATATGGAGGCGGCAAAAGCTATTGGGAAGATAAAAGAGCAGGTCAGCTTGCCTGTAGTTGCGGATATCCATTTTGACTACAGACTTGCGCTGGAAGCTGTTGCTGCCGGAGCGGATAAAATACGCATAAATCCGGGAAACATCGGAGGAGATGAAAGAGTAAAAGCTGTTGCAGACGCTTGCCGGTCGAACAACGTGCCGATACGGATAGGAGTGAACGGAGGCAGCCTTGAAAAAGAGATCCTTGCAGAGTACGGGGCGGTCACGCCGGAAGCCATGGTCGCAAGCGCAGAGTATCACATCGAGCTTTTAAACCATTTTGATTTCGACGACATATGCGTATCTCTGAAATCGTCTAATACGGTTACGACTGTGCAGGCCTATCGCCTTATGGCTGAAAAGTGGAACTATCCGCTGCATTTGGGAGTTACTGAAGCAGGTACGCAGTATATGGGGATAATTAAATCCGCCATAGGTATAGGCGGGCTTCTGCTCGACGGGATAGGAGATACGATTAGAGTGTCTTTGACTGCGGATCCGACTGAAGAGGTCTTGGCAGGAGAGAGCATCTTAAGAGCTCTGGGAGAGCGAAAGGCTCCAGTAGAATTGATATCGTGCCCAAGCTGCGGAAGGTGCGATGTAGCGCTTATAGATTTGGCTAACGATGTACAGAAAGCTCTTGCCGGATATTCGGGAAGGCCAATAACGGTAGCTGTTATGGGCTGTGTAGTAAACGGGCCGGGGGAAGCCTCTCAGGCCGATTATGGAATTGCTGGCGGAAAGGATTCGGGAGTTGTGTTCAAACATGGGGAGATCGTTAAAAAGGTACCCGCCGATAAGCTTGCCTCAGAGCTTATCCGTATGATTAAAGAGGAAGAAAGACAATGAGTGAACAAGCTGTCCCATTTTATGAAATGTTTGACTGCTGCAAAGACAATGAAGATCTTGCAGGGATATTGCAGCAAGCGCAGGTGATTTCGGCGATAATAGATCGAACGGAACTCACTATGAGAATAAACATAAGGTTTGCAGCTCCGGTGCCGCCTGTGTTTTTGTCAATGATTGAAAATGAAATATCTGAGGAATTTGAGCTTAAAAGTGTTAAGATATTTCAATTTTCTAAAAATTTGGGTAAGAAAAAAGAGGTAAAGAAAAGTAAAAATAAAATTTTGATGGGGACTTCCATAAAGGGAAAGCCGGTATCAATAAAGGATGTAAATCTGGAATCCGGCCGTGTGATAATTTGCGGAGAAGTTTTCGGATGTGAGAAGAAAGAACTCCAGAAGCAGCATGCTGTTATACTGGACTTCAATATTACGGATCACACCAGCTCTATACATATTTCAAAGTTTTTTGCCGCAGAAGAGGATTCAAGCTTTGTAGATGAAATAAAAAACGGAATGAATCTCACTATACAGGGACAGGTAAATTACAATCGCTGGATAGGCGATATCTGTATTACACCTTACAAGATAGAGCAGTCTGAAAAACATATGCGTCAGGATGAAGCGGCAGAAAAAAGAGTAGAGCTCCATATGCACACGAGATTTTCGTCGCTGGATGCGCTTACAGATCCCAAAGAAGCGGTAGAAACGGCAGCCCGATGGGGACATAAGGCGGTAGCTATTACAGATCACGGAATCGTTCAGGCTTTTCCGGATGCATGGAATGCATCTAAAAAATGCGGTATCAAAATTCTATACGGAACAGAAGGATATTTTATAAACGATGTCGATGACAGAGTAGTAGTGCATGGTGATAAGGACAGCTCGCTTGACGATACTTTTGTTGCTTTTGATCTTGAAACAACTGGATTGAGCAGCGAAAGAGATGCGATTACGGAGATAGGCGCTGTAGTGTTCCAGAACGGAAAGATCGGAGAGCGCTTTCAAACGTTTGTAGATCCGGAACGTCACATACCGAGCGAGATAACGAAGCTTACCGGGATAAAAGACGAAGATGTAAAAGGTGCGCCGAAGTTAAAGCAGGCACTGGAGGATTTTTTAAAATTTGCGGGGGACAGGCCACTGTGCGCGCACAATGCGGATTTTGATATAGGTTTTATTTCGGAAGGATGCAGAAAATGCGGCTTGGATTTTAATCCGACGTCGGTAGACAGCCTGATTTTATCTCAAAACCTTTTGCCGCAGCTTAAAAAACACACTCTGGATTCAACGGCAAATTATTTGAATTTGCCTGAATTCAACCATCACCGTGCTTCAGATGATGCTATCACAGTTGCGTATATAC
>CALWWP010000003.1 GCA_944385275.1 uncultured Oscillospiraceae bacterium
CAAAAGAAAAGATACTCACTGCATTCCATGAGGCAGGGCACGCCGTAGTGATCAACAACCTTGAACACCATGATCCTGTCCATCAGATATCTATCATTCCGAGAGGAATGGCTGGCGGAATGACTATCTCGCTGCCGCTTGAGGATAAGAGCTTCAATTCCAGAAGCGAGATGTTCGACGATATAGTGTCCCTGCTTGGAGGAAGAGTTGCGGAAAGCATAAAGTTAAAGGATATATCGACCGGAGCATCAAACGATATACAGCGCGCCTCGTCTATTGCGAGGGCAATGGTGACTAAATACGGAATGAGTGATGTCATAGGACCTATATCTTTTGATTCCAACAGCTCTGAAGTGTTCCTCGGACGCGACTTCGCTCATACTAAGGCGTATTCCGAAAAAGTCGCGGCAGAGATCGATGATGAAGTAAAGAAAATCATTGATTCCGCCTATAAGAGATGCGAAGAACTTCTTAGGGAAAATATGGATATATTGGACATCACGGCTAAGTACCTTATGGAAAATGAGGTAATGGACGGCGAGATGTTTAAATATGTCTGCGAAAACCGTCAGCTGCCTCCTGCAGACAAGGAAGAGGCCGCTGCCGCGGAAGAGAACAAGACTATAGAAGAAAAAAAGGCGGAAGATCAGCTCATCCGCAGCGATGATGAAGCTGACAGTACTGAAGAATAATGATGAAAAAAGGGCACGGTTTTTCCGTGCCCTTTCGGAAGTCTGACGGGAGAGGATAGCATGAAGCTCGGTATAGTGGGATTACCAAATGTAGGAAAGAGTACACTGTTCAATGCGCTGACTCAAGCAGGGGCGGAGTCTGCAAACTATCCGTTTTGTACGATAGAACCAAACGTGGGAGTAGTGCCTGTACCGGATGAGCGGCTCGACTTTTTGGCGGAGCTGTATAATCCTAAAAAGTATACGCCGGCAGTTATTGAGTTTGTCGACATAGCTGGCCTTGTACGGGGGGCATCCAAGGGAGAGGGCCTCGGCAACAAATTTTTGAGCAATATCAGAATGACAGACGCCATCGTACATGTAGTTCGCTGTTTTGACGATGAAAACGTCATCCATGTCGAAGCTACCACAGATCCTGCGAGAGATATAGACATTATCAATATAGAGCTTATCATGGCGGATATGGAGATGGTAGAGCGCAGAATAGAGAAAGCTAAGAAGGCCGGTAAGGGAGATAAGAAATTTTTGCATGAGGCCGAGGTTTTCGAAGGTCTTTTGCAGCATATGAACGAAGGCAAACCAGCCCGGTCATATGACTGCAGCGAAGAAGACATGGAGATTATCAAAACGTGCGAGCTTTTGAGCTTGAAGTCGGTAATCTATGCCGCAAATATGGACGAGGCGAGCTTCTCAGCCGGATATGAGAACAATACGTATTATCAGGAAGTCAAAAAGATAGCTGACAGCGAAAATTCACTTGTATTGCCGATATGCGCTAAGATCGAACAGGAGATCTCGGAATTAGATCCGGATGAAAGAGATATGTTCTTGGAAGAACTTGGCATATCGGATTCCGGACTTAACAGACTTATAAAATGCTCCTACGATCTGCTTGGTCTGATCTCGTATTTGACTGCGGGCCCAGATGAAGTTCGAGCATGGACTATAACTAAGGGAACAAAGGCTCCTCAGGCCGCGGGCAAGATACACAGCGACTTTGAGCGCGGATTTATCAGAGCGGAAGTGGTTGCCTACAAAGACCTGTACGAAAACAAGACCATGGCTGCAGCGAGAGAAAAAGGACTGGTCAGAAGTGAAGGAAAAGATTATGTAATGCAGGACGGTGACATAGTTCTTTTCAGATTCAATGTGTGATGAAAGAACGTATCCATATCATTGATACACTGCGCGGACTGAGCGTTGTGCTTATGGTGGCCCACCATTTCCTGTATGATGCGGTTGAGTTTCTCGGGGCGCCGGCATATTTTTTCAGCAATCCGGTTTTTGACGTTCTCCACTATATTTTTGCAGGATGCTTCATAATGCTCTCGGGCATTTCTTCGCGGTTTTCAAAGAGCAATGTAAAGCGCAGTTTTAAGGTGCTGCTGGCAGCGGCGGTCATTACCGTTGTTACATACGCAATAAAAATGCCTATAGTTTTTGGTATTTTGCATTTTCTTGGAGTGTGCATGCTGCTGTATGGACTGACAGGGAAGTGGTTGCAGCGCTTTCCCACAGGACCGGCGGTTGCTGTATGCTGTTTAGGGATAATTGCTTCAGCGTGGCTTGTCGACACGGTACGGCTGGATGTACATTTCATGTGGATATTTGGCTTTACATATCCGGGCTTTGTTTCATACGATTATTTTCCTCTTTTGCCATGGGTATTTGTTTTTTTGACGGGGACATATTTGGGCGGAACGATAATTGCCGGGAAATTTCCAAAGTGGTTCTATACTGCAAATGTGCCTGTGTTTTCCAGCATTGGACGACATGCTTTCGTGGTCTATATTCTGCATCAGCCGGTTTTATATGTCCTTGTAATGGGGATACGACTTTTGCTTGACACGGCGGCTATAGCGTGATATCATACAACCGATATAGGCTGTGAAGAGAACCGCTTTATTTAAAAATAAGCACCAGAGAGAAGGCGCCGCGGCTGAAAACGCCTTTGCTTATTGAATAAAGCGTACCGTCTCGGAGCTGCAGGACGGAAATGAAAAGTATGTTCTGCCGTGTTCTGCACGTTATAGCGGAGTAAAGCGGCGGCGGATGTTTTCTGCCGCAAGCAGGGTGGAACCGTGCGTTACAGCACCCCTGAGTTGTCAGGGGTGCTTTTTATTTTGAAGACGAATGGAGCGTTAATTTCTATGATAAAACTTACTTTGAAAGACGGCGGCGTTGTAGAGGTAGAATCCGGAATAAGGTGTATTGAAGCGATCAAAGAGATATCAGAAGATACAGCTAAGGCGGCGCTGGCTGCCTTGGTGAACGGCAATACCGTAGAACTGGATCATGTGCTGGAAGAGGACTGCGCATTTCAGCCTTTGACCTTTGACGATGACGAGGGCAGGCGAGTATACCGCCATACTGCTGCGCACATCTTTGCCCAGGCTGTAAAAAGGCTGTACCCGGATGTAAAACTTGCGATCGGCCCTGCTATAGATGATGGATTTTATTATGATATTGACTCGGCTGAGACCTTTAATCCCGAGATGCTGGAAGCTATAGAAGCAGAGATGAAAAAGATAATAAAGGAGAATTTGCCTATAGAGCGCTTTGTGCTTCCGCGCGAAAAGGCACTGCAGCTTATGCGCGAGCTGGACGAGCCGTATAAGGTAGAGCTTATCGAGGATCTCCCAGAGGATGCTGAGCTCAGCTTTTATAAGCAGGGCGAATTCACGGATCTTTGCGCGGGACCTCATTTGAGAAGCACCGGCAGAGTCAAGGGCAACGCGTTCAAGCTCACTAGCTGTACCGGAGCGTATTGGCGCGGAGATTCAAAGAACAAGATGTTGCAGAGAGTTTACGGTACCGCGTTTAGAACTAAGGAAGAGCTTGCAGAGTATTTACAGCGTATCGAAGAAGCAAAAAAGAGAGATCACAGAAAGCTTGGAAAGGAGCTTGGGCTTTTCCTGCTAATGGACGAGGGACCTGGTTTCCCGTTTTTCCTGCCGAAGGGCATGATAGTCAAAAACGTGCTCATAGATTTTTGGCGTGAAATACACCGCAAAGCAGGGTATCAGGAAATATCCACTCCTATTATCTTGAACCGCACGCTTTGGGAGCGCTCAGGACATTGGGACCACTATAAAGAAAATATGTATACCACGGTTATAGACGATGAAGACTATGCCATAAAGCCGATGAACTGCCCGGGAGGCATGCTCGTCTACAAGTCGGAAATGCACTCGTACAGAGATCTTCCGCTTCGCGTCGGAGAACTGGGCATAGTTCACCGCCACGAATTGTCAGGAGCTTTGCACGGACTGATGCGTGTGCGCTGCTTCACGCAGGATGATGCGCATATATTTATGACCAAGGAGCAGATAAAGGACGAGATCAAGGGCGTTGCGATGCTTATTGACGAGGTTTACTCCATGTTTGGATTTAAATACCATGTAGAGCTTTCGACGATGCCGGAAGATCATATGGGCGATGAAGCCGACTGGGAGTTCGCAACTCAGGCATTGAAGGACGCGCTGATAGAGATAGGAAAAGATTTTGTTATTAACGAAGGCGACGGAGCATTCTACGGTCCAAAGATAGACTTCCATCTGGAAGATTGTCTGGGAAGAACATGGCAGTGCGGAACCATTCAGCTGGACTATCAGCTGCCGGAGCGCTTTGAGCTGGAGTATATCGGAGCAGACGGTGAGAAGCACCGTCCAGTCATGATCCACAGAGTGGTTTTCGGATCTATAGAGAGATTTATAGGCATCTTGACAGAGCACTATGCGGGCGCGTTCCCGCTTTGGCTCGCGCCTGTTCAGGTCAGGGTAATGCCTATAACCGATAGAGTAAGAGAATATGCAGAGCAGATAACGGAACAACTGACGTCGAAAGGCTTCCGCGCCGAAACTGACCTGCGTAATGAAAAGATAGGCTATAAGATAAGAGAGGCGCAGGTACAGAAGATACCTTATATGATAGTGGTTGGCGATAAAGAGGCGGAATCCGGACAGATTTCGGTGCGCTCAAGAAGCGGAGGAGACCTCGGTACCGTGGATTTCGAGTCGTTTGTTAAAAAAATTGAGGAAGAAAAGGCAACAAGAGCCAACTGAGTATTATTTTTTAAACTATATATCCGCATAAGCAGACAAGCTCCTTCGTACAATATGGAAAACAGCTTCATATTGTACGAAGGAGTTTTATTATGCGAAAAAAGATATTGGCTTTAGCAGTAATTTTTGCTCTCAATATTGCGATAATATCAGCGGTCCAGTCGTTTTCGCATGCGGAAGCGGCCGTATATAAAAAGGGTTCTACCGGCTCGGTAGTCACTCAGATTCAGACTAAGTTAAAAGACTGGGGTTATTATTTCGGTGATGTGGACGGAATATACGGAAGTAAGACCGTAGAGGCTGTAAAATACTTTCAGCAGAAAAACGGCCTGAAAATAGACGGCATATGCGGAAATGAGACTTTAGCAGCGCTTGGCATTTCAGCTGGAAGCAGCGGGAGCAATACATCTGACAACGATGTGGCGCTTTTAGCCCGTCTCATATCAGCCGAAGCAAGAGGGGAGCCGTATGAAGGACAGGTAGCTGTGGGAGCGGTAGTACTCAATCGAATGGAACACCCGTCCTTTCCAAATACGATGGCTGGTGTGATATATCAGAATGGAGCATTCAGTTGCCTGTTGGACGGACAATTTAACGAGCCAGTCGCTGAAAGCGCCTATCGGGCCGCGCGGGATGCGCTGAACGGCTGGGATCCGTCTGGAGGGGCGATATATTATTTTAATCCGGAGACTGCAACGAACGCATGGATATGGTCTAGACCTCTGATTGTAATGATAGGAAAGCACAGATTTTGTGCATAGGCAAATCGGCATAACGCGCTGGCGTTATGCCGATTTTTAAACTGCAGCTCCGATTATTCGGTTTGAATTTCTAGTTGTCTTACTTTTTGCGCATTTTTGTAGATTTTAATTTTATAGAGTTTGCCACTGGCAAGCGGGCCGAAAGCAAAGCAACCGCATGGATCAGTAAAAGCAGAAGCAATTAAGTCTTCGCACTTCCCGTTTTCTCCGGTTTCAAACAACAGCACGAAGGCGTCGGCTACAGGTGTTCCGTCCGGAGTATGGACGGTAGCGTATATAGCGCTTGAACTGACGTCAACGAGCGTTAAATCACTGTGTATTTGTTCTCCAGCTGCAGGTTTAAAATAGAAATCCGTATAGTTTGTCATAGCTGTCCACGTTTCCTTATACAAAATCCGGTGCTCAATCCATTGTATACGAATATCGGGCAAGTGTGCTTGACAACGGATGTAGAAGTATTATACAATGTCACTGCATGTATTCGCGCATTTTAAATAAGGAGAGATACAAAGTGGCAAGTGAAAAGAAAATGGTAGAGCAGATAACATCGATGGAACAGGATTTTACACAGTGGTATACCGATGTGGTTACAAAGGCTGAGTTGATCGACTATTCCAGTGTAAAAGGTTTGTTCATTCTGCGACCATATGCATATGCCCTTTGGGAAAACATACAGTCTGTAATGGACAAGATGTTTAAAGACCTGGGACATGAAAATGTTGCGATGCCTGTTTTGATACCGGAAAGCCTTTTGCAGAAGGAAAAAGATCATGTCGAGGGATTTGCTCCGGAAGTTGCATGGGTGACTTATGGAGGCTCGGAGAAGCTGACGGAACGTCTTTGTGTGCGTCCGACTTCGGAAACGGTTTTTTGTGAGCACTATGCAAACATCGTTCACTCATGGCGCGATCTTCCCAAATTGTACAATCAATGGTGCAGTGTCCTGCGTTGGGAAAAGACGACTAGACCGTTCCTGAGACACAGGGAATTCCTGTGGCAGGAGGGACATACTCTGCACGCTACGTCAGAAGAAGCTATTGAGGAAACTAAGCGCATGCTTGAAGTTTATGCTGATGTTGCAGAAAACTGGTTGGCAATGCCTGTGGTGCGCGGACAGAAAACAGACAAGGAGAAGTTTGCTGGAGCTGAAAGTACATATACTATAGAGTGCATGATGCATGATCACAAAGCGCTGCAGGCCGGAACGTCGCATTATTTTGGAGACGGGTTTGCTAAGGCGTTTGATATTACGTTTACGGACAAAGACAATACGCTGAAAACGCCGTTCCAGACTTCTTGGGGAGTATCTACGCGTATAATAGGCGGAATAATCATGACGCATGGCGATAACCGCGGACTGGTGCTCCCGCCAAGAGTGGCTCCCATTCAGGTAATAATAGTGCCAATAGCGCAGCACAAAGCAGGCGTTATTGAAAATGCTGAGAAGATTGCCAAGAGACTAAAGGAAGCTGGAATCAGAGTTAAAATCGATATTTCCGATCAGTCTCCGGGATGGAAATTTGCTGAATACGAAATGAAAGGCGTGCCGCTGCGCATTGAGATTGGACCGAGAGATATCGAAAACGGACAATGCGTCGCTGTCAGACGTGATAATTTGGAAAAGAGCGAGATCCCGTTTGACGAATTAGAAGACAGTGTTAAAAGAATGCTTGACGAAGTCCACAACGGGCTATTTGCTAAAGCAAAGAAGAATCTTGACGAAAATACTTTTACAGCGACAAGTATGCAGGAAGTAAGCCAGATAATGCAGAACGGCGGAGGTTTCGTCAAGACCATGTGGTGCGGAGATCTGGAGTGTGAACTCAAGTTTAAAGAAGAGTGCGGAGTGACATCCAGATGTATCCCATACCAGCAGGAGCACATATCAGATACCTGCCCGTGCTGCGGAAAACCGGCGAAGAAAATGGTCATATGGGGAGTCGCTTACTAAGGCATATTGCCGCCTTGTAAAGACCTTTGTTTAAGAAAAACGGCACAGCTTTGTCTGTGCCGTTTTTTGAATACCCGAGAAACGAACAAAAGAGCTTCATTAATTAATATATTGTTTATATTTACCCGCTTGAATCATTAGATTGCAGGCGGTATAATAAGTTAAGTATAAAATTTTATGGATTGTGGATGGGGAGGAGCATCGGTTATGAAGGGGAAAAGAATATGTTCTATGCTGCTTGCTATAAGCTTGGTCGCTGCTATGATCCCTTCTGTTGCACCAGAAGTAAAGGCTTTGGAGGAGCCGGAAACTGCGTATACTTCATCCGAAGCCATTGTATTTTTGGGTAACAATGAAAGAGAATTGATAGCGCAAAGTGCGGCTAGCATTGGAACTAACTGCGAATTTGATATAGTTGAGACATGGAACTTCCCCAGCGATGAAAATGGGGAGGTATGTGATTATTTGTCGTTGGTACGATCTGAATTTCTATCTACTGAGGAGTTGATAGAATATTTGGTTCAGCTGGACGGAGTTTTGTATGCCGAGCCGAATTATTTGATAGACATACAGGAAGTCTCTAATGACAAATATACAGATCTTCAGTGGTGGCTTGCTGACAAAGGCGTCAATGCTCCTGAAGTATGGCATAGCGGATCTGCCGGCAACGTGCCGGTAGTAGCTGTTTTAGATACCGGAGTAGATTATACGCATCCTGACCTGAAAGGCATAATGTGGACCGGCAACGCATATCACGGCTATGATTTTGCAAATGGTGATTCGGACCCGATGGATGACAACGGACATGGAACTCAATGTGCAGGTATCGTCGCCGCGGCAGTAAATAATGGAATAGGGATTGCGGGTATCTGCGACCAAGTTCAAATTATGGCCCTTAAGATCTTAGATTCAAACGGGAAAATGGCTAGCAGCTCGACTATACTTTCGGCATATACCTATATGATAACTCAAAAAAATTCCGGCACTAACTTGGTGGCAGCGAACAATTCTTGGGGAGGCTTAGATATATCGGCGTCGCTTTCTCTTGCAGTTACTTCTGCAGGAAAAGCCGGGATAATTTCGGTGTTTGCAGCTGGAAACAGCGGCAAGGAGCTGACCGAAAATAAATTGCTTGAAGGCGCGCGGCCATACTCAATTCATGTCGCGGCTACAGATCAGAGCGGCAAAATAGCGTCTTTTTCCGACTACAGCAGCAACTATGTCGATGTTGCCGCTCCGGGCGCCGATATTTTAACAACGAATGCGTCTGTCAAAGTGGGATATCCTATGGACATTGTTAAGGAAAATGCGTTGTATTTTGATTCGTTCGAGGGGTATTTGAGAGAGCGTTCAATGGTCGCATCTGTTGGCGGTCTTGAGTATTCTTCTGAGTTTTATGCAAAGGATGGCCAGGAGACACTGAAGTGGACTATAAATGGCAATGCAGCTGAAAAGCAGGCGCTTATGCTTTTGTCGTGGACGGACTGCAGACTGGCGGACAAGGACCCGAGCTGTATGGGGATATATTTTGCTATGGATAGCGGAACTGATAATAAAGTTGCTGTCAAGGTGGGTATAACGGACACCAGCGGGGAACAGCGCTATACCCTGGCGGCTGCGGTTTTGGAAACAGGGTATTGGAGCAAGCTTGCGTTTAGAGTTGACAAAGATATCTTGGGAAGAGATGTAAATATAAACTGGAACAGCGCTGTGGTCACAATCGAATGTATGGACTATACCATGTCGACGGCGCCTGTTTCCGCAACTGTTTTAATAGACGGTCTTGCCATTTATGAGGAAGAGTACGGACAGTATGAATATGCCTCGGGTACGTCAATGGCTGCTCCGATCATTTCGGGTGCAGTTGCGGCATTGGCAAATTACAGCACAGCGAACGGATTGGGATGGAGCATAGATGAGATACGCGCAAGGATAATATCGGGTATAGACAGCAACAGTCAGCCTGAGCTTCTGAGCAAGGTCATATCCGGGGGAGAGTTTGACTTAAATGCTGCTATAAGCGATTTGCCAAAGCCATATATAAGCTCTGTAGAGCAAGAGGGAGAGTTGGTAGTTGTCAAGGGCAGATTTTTTACTGACAGTACCAGCGTAGTTTTTAACGGGAGCGAGCAGGTAGAAGTTCAGCGGATATCTGATAGAGAACTGCGCTTTGCGCTTCCAAATCATATTAAGGGCGGACTCTATACGGTTCATGTTACGAACGAGACTGATACCAGCAGAGCGGTAATTGAAATCGCAAATAGAGGATATTATTTGGATATTGAGGGACATTGGGCGATTAATGAGATATACTATTTAATTGACAGCGGTATAATGAACGGAATATCCGAAACGGAGTTTTCGCCAAATACGCAGGTCACACGCGCTATGTTTGTGACTATGTTGGGAAGGCTGTCGGGAGTCAAAGAAGGAGATTTCGAGGGGAATACGCAGTTTGAAGATGTCTCCTCTTCAGATTGGTATTATGAATATGTTTTATGGGGTCAAGATTGTGGAATAATAACTGGTGTTTCAAACACGAGATTTGATCCTATGGGATATATAAGCCGTCAAGACATGGCTACGATGCTTCTGCGGTACATGAATTATCGGGACGTAAATCTGAGCTTTGTCGACAGCGGAAATGAATTTACAGATGAAAGCGCAGTGGCAGATTACGCCTACGAAGCAGTTAAGATCGTATCGGCGATGGAACTGATCAAAGGTTATCCGGACGGGAGCTTTGCTCCGAATGGGAATGCTACAAGGGCGGAGGCAGCTACTGTGATCAGCAGATTGATGCTGAAAGTTTTGGCATAGTCTTTTAGGAGTTTTGGCATATGAATTGGTTACAGAGAATGATGATGGGCAGATACGGGCTTGATCAACTATCGATTGCTTTGCTCGTTATTGCTGTTGTATTGAATGTTTTGGCCGGATGGACGAATACGGCTCTGCTTAGTATTTTTTCAGTTGTATTTATGGTTTTGGGAGTATGGCGCATGTTTTCCAAAAACATCAATAAGCGCAGGGAAGAGAACTTTAAGTTTCAGCAGATATATTACAAAACAATAAATTTTTTCAGGCAGGAAAAAAATAAATTCAACACTAGAAAGACACATAAATATTTTAAATGTCCTAGCTGTAAAAATACTCTCAGGGTTCCAAGAGGCAAGGGCAAGATATATATAACCTGCCCGAAGTGCGGAGAACGCTTTATAGGTAAAACTTAATATAAGATGTCACGGAGGAAAAGGTGTGAAACGTATACTGTCGGTGCTTGTCATGTTTGCGGTTTTGGGAGGTGTCAGCTTTGCACTAGCTGACACGAATGACCCCATAATATCGTATAGCTATATTTCAAACAGCTATGCTTCATCGATATTAACCCAGGGAGACAGCAAAATATCGGACAGCTTTGAGTCAATAGATGATGTAATAGAAAATCTGGAGCAGCGCATAGCCGCTTTGTCGGGCGGCTATGTAGGCTATGAATTTGCAAAAGAGTACACAGAGCTTTCACTTGAGCGGGGAGGAATTGTAACGCTTGCCCCGGGAGCGAGTGTTATACCTTTGCAGGGGACGTTTTTGCTATATCAGCTTGACGGTGACTGCATAGATGTGTCACAAGGCGCTGAAGTGGGACTAAACACAACAGCACAGACAAATCACCGCTATTTTGCAGCCGAGGAGACTACCGTTCAGTTTATTTCATATACAAATAGTGCCAAGGTGTTGGTAGATGGATATTATCAGTATGAAATCAGCGGAGATCTGCCGGTACAAGTCCAGTTCATAGATATAAACGGACACTGGGCTCAGGAAGCGATCATATATTTGGCGCAGAATGGTATAGTCAATGGCATGTCTGAGCTGGAATTTAGCCCTAACATAGATATGAGCAGAGAAATGTTTGTTACCGTTCTTGGGAGGATATATGGAGTTGACACATCTCGGTACACATCTTCGTCGTTTTCTGATGTGGATATGGATACGTGGTATGGTCCTTATGTCGCTTGGGCTTCTAGTGTCGGTGTGGTGGAAGGATATGGTGACGGCGTATTTGGCACAGGAGATGTTGTAACTCGCCAGCAAATGGCTACTCTGATTAAACGCTATGTGGATTATGCAGGATTAAATATTGAAATCCAGAATTCAAATTATGAGCCGTTTGGAGATGACGCTCAATTAGCTTCGTGGGCTGTGGATTCTGTTCGTTGGGCACAGCAGACAGGGCTTTTAACGGGCAGACCGGGGAATATTTTTGACCCGAATGGTACGGCTACACGCGCCGAGGTCTGTACAGTACTATTCCGGATGTTGACATAGAAAGGAATGAGGGCCAATTTATGAGAATTCAGTTTTGTGGAGCGACTAAGATGGTGACTGGCAGCTGTTTTTTAATAGAGGCTGCTGGCAAACGTATATTGGTAGACTGCGGACTGCAGCAGGGCAAAGATGAGATGGAGCAGGATAAATTCCCATTTATTGCTTCCACCATTGATTATGTCATTGTAACTCATGCGCATATCGACCATTCAGGGCGGCTGCCAATGCTTGTTAAGTATGGTTTTAACGGACGTATTTTTACGACTAAAATAACAAAGCGCTTGATGTCTATTATGTTGAGAGACAGTGCACATATTCAGGAAAACGATGCGGCATGGGAAAACCAAAAGGGTAAAAGAGCTGGAAGGCCAAAGGTTGAGCCTTTATATACAATCATGGATGCGGAAGCTGTAATGGAATTAGTTAGCGGCTTTCCGTATCAGGAGATGATCCAAGTAGATGAAGGGATCTCTCTTAGGTTCGTGGATGCGGGGCATCTGCTGGGGTCTGCATCAGCTGAGCTGTGGTTGACCGAGAACGGCGAGACAAAAAAGATAGTTTTTTCTGGAGATATAGGAAACTTTAATCAGCCTATTGTGCGAGATCCCCAGTACATTGACAAGGCAGATTATGTGGTAATGGAAAGCACTTACGGTGACAGGAACCACGAAAAGGGTGATTATGTATATACGGAGGGACTTGCACAGATCATAGATTCTACATGCGCAAAAGGCGGAAACGTGATTATTCCATCATTTGCAGTGGGACGCACACAAGAACTTTTGTACTATATAAGAGAAATCAAGGAGAGAGGCTTGGTAAAAAGCCGCCCGGACTTCAAGGTATATGTTGACAGCCCGCTTGCTAATGAAGCTACAAGGATATACTCTGGAGATCTGAGTGGATTTGTAGATCCGGCGGCAGATGAAATTATTAAAAACGGAGGAGAAATGTTTCGCTTTGACGGATTGTGTCTTTCACAGACGTCAGACGAGTCAAAAGCTTTAAATACTGATCCTGAACCCAAGGTCATTATATCAGCAAGCGGCATGTGTGATGCCGGACGTATTAGGCATCATTTAAAACACAATTTGTGGCGTGAAGAATGTACGATTGTATTTGTAGGCTTTCAAGCCGCAGGGACGCTTGGACGTTCTTTGCTGGATGGTATAGCGAAAGTTAAACTTTTTGGAGAGGAAATTGCGGTCAAAGCTAAGATTATAAACTTTAAAGGCCTGTCTGCGCACGCAGATAAACAGGGACTTACAAAATGGATATCGTCATTTGATCCAAAACCGAGTCATGTTTTTGTCGTACATGGTGAAAAAGCGGTTTCCGAAAGTTTTGCACAGTATTTACGCGAACTGTCTTTTCCAGCTCACGCTCCGGATTATGGAGAGGTATATGATCTGCTTAGTAACTCTGTGGCTGTATTTGGTACAGAGCCTGTTTTAAAGAAGTCGAAATCCAAAGAAACAGGGGTGTATGCTGCATTACTGTCGCTTGGCGAGCAGCTTATGGAGGTCATACACAGGAACAAGGGCGGAACTAACAGAGATTTGAAAAAATTTGCGGATCAAATCAGAAAGCTTATAGAAAAATGGGATAGATAAGTAGAAGAACTCCTTTCGTGAATACACGAAAGGAGTTCTTTTAATCAAGGCAAAAACCGAAATATCCGTCTTTCGGCAGGCAAATATTTTTATTTAGGACCTTGGCCATTGCAAACGGACGCGAATGTTCAGATAAAGCGGGAGATCTCAAACGACATTCACTTACAGCAAAATGATTCATAAGGGCAGACGCCGCCATGCTGGTATCGCCAAGACATTCTTTAATATATAGAGCTCGATCAGAACCAATCTCTGCGGCGGCGCACCAGCCTTCACCGGAGTAAAAGCTGAACTGATCCGCAATATATTCGTAAAGCTTTTCGCAGAAGACGACGTGAGAATGAGCACGTAGGTAGTCTTCCCGCAGCTGCGAATATCTTTTGTATAAGATTTTTTCAAATTTTATATTATCTGAAAAGCTTTCCAAATAAAACGTTTTTTCTTCTGTCCAAGTAAAAGTGTGATATCCGAAACGGGCATAAAAGGAAAACAAAGAGGGTTCTGCCGGAACAAGCGATATCATATCTATACCGTCGGATCTTGAAATTTGCTCAGCTTGTTTTATCAGCTCTGAAGCCAGCCCAAGTCCGCGGTATTTGGGGAGCGTGGCAAGCGAATACAAATAGGACATGGAGTATTCGGCGCCGGCGGAAGTCCGAAACAGCCCAATATCTGGGAAGGATACTATCGCAGCGGGGACATGATCGTAAAACATCACCAATGACCTTGCGCAAAGTTTTTCAAAAAAATTTGAAATAAACTCCGGACTATCCCCAAAACATGTGTTCCAGACAGGTATAATAAGTTCTGGAGTTCCAAGTTTTATGGAAAAAATTTCATTCATGGATGCTTCCCCGATATTTTTCAACTAAAAACTCAGGATAGTAAGAATTTTTGGCCTTGCGCAGATTTTCCATTCCCATGTCTTCTTCGCGGTTGATATATACTATTTCAGGATACTTGCTTAAAATATATCGGACAAATTCACGGTTGATCATGGCGTAACTGCCTTGAACAGAGCTGATAGCCTTTTCAAAATGTACTACATATGTGTTGATGTTAAGCCTTTCACCCATTGTAAAGGCTATGATATGGCCGCCTAAACGGAGGAGAGCCCCATCAAGACATAAGGACACATAGTTTGTGAAAGAACATTTTATAGCTGAGAGTTCATCGTATACACTCATATGATCTCTGACACTGTTCTCAGATGTCCATGTACTGTCCATTTGGATGCACTCGTCTATATTTTCAGGAGTAATCAGCTCAAAGGACCAGTCAGCATTTTCAAGGAACTTGTTGATATGGTTTCGCTTGGCGTGAAGCTTCTTGCCAGAGAGGTTGGCAAGATGCTCGGCTAAATAGACGTAGTCAAACAGATCTCTCACAGGTTGAAAACTGCATTTCCCGGGAAACAATTTTTCAAGACGTTCCTTTTGCTCTGCGGTGATGCTTTGTAAGCCTAATGAACCGCCGGCATATTTCAGCAGTTCTTAAAAAAAAAAAAAAAAGGCTGAGTCATCTGCATTTCCTATGGGCGCAGAATAATATGGAAGACCGTTTAAAAACGTCCTAATGATTAGGCAGTCGTTTACAATAGCGAAAGACACATTAAAGCTGTCCTTCCAAGAATAAATATTATTGAAACTGAAGTCCGCGCTATGAGTAGGTTCGTTCCAAAGATATGGTGCGAGTATAGGCTTGTCCTCAATTTCGATAGGTTTAAATGTTATCACAGATAAAAGCACCTCAGTACTCAGTTTAGGGTAAGCATCATGGACTCGATAGCCTTTAGATCTTCAAATGTCTCAGGCCGCTTTCTAGGATCACGCAAAAGCGCGGAAGGATGAAAAATAGCCATAAGTTTACGGCCGCCTTCATCAAACCATTGGCCGTGTTCGCGGGTTATTTTAAAGTCCGGCTTGATTATCCGCATGGCAGCGATCCGCCCCAAGCAGACGATTATTTTGGGGTCTACAAGTTTTATCTGCTCTTCAAGCCATGGATAACACGCATTTTGCTCCTCTGGAAGCGGATCGCGATTTTTTGGGGGACGGCATTTGACTATGTTTGTAATATATATGTCCTGACGGGATAAATCGATCATCGCAAGCATGTCGGTTAAAAGCTGACCTGCTCTTCCGACAAAGGGTTCACCCTGCAGATCCTCCTGTTCGCCGGGTCCTTCACCTATGAACATGATCTTGGCTTTGGGTGAGCCGGTGCCAAATACGACATTGGTACGGCTGACTGCAAGTGAACATTTTTGGCAGTTGAGACAGTCTTGATGAAGTTGAGACCAATCCATGTAAATCGGGATCCTTTCCTAGAAAATGATCATTAAAAACAGTACAAAGCTGATAAAAATGAGCAGTAGAAAAAATATTCTGACAAGGGCGTGTTCAAGCTCTTTAAGCTGACGGCCGGATCTGGTAATTGGCTTGGTCAGTGCAGACACGCCGGAGTCAATGAATTTGTTCAGCTTTCCGTGTAAAAAATGTGTGACGGATATGGGATGCTTCAGCACATGCCTAAATACAAGATGCTCAAGATTTAATTTTTCAGGCCATCTGTTTATATAGATCCTTTCGCCGTTTTCGCCCTTTTTCATTGTGAATGTCCGTACGAACAGGAAATAGACGGCGGTGCCGATAACTGAGGATATAAACACGGGCTGCAGACAGTGCCACGTGGCATAGTGCATTTCGCGCGGAATTATGTCGATCCGTGCAAAGGAGGAGCAAATCTGAGCCATCTCCATCATGGTAAATTCGGGGAATACGCCAAGGACTAGTATGATAGAAGCTGTAATAAGAAGTACGGCGCCGCTGAGTTTAGAGATATATTTTTTTGGCATTGAATTTCCAGAACGGTCTTTGTCTACAAAAATAACGACAAATAATTTTATCATATATGCAATCGTCAATCCGCCAGAGATTATAAAAAGCCATTCTAAAAACACAAAAAAGGATGCTCCGACAGAGTTGAGCGAAATATATTCCAATATAGCTTCGTGTATAAGCGTTTTGCTGATGTATCCGCTCCAGAGCGGTATCCCAGCCATGCCAAAAGCACCAAACAGAAAACTCAACATCAATAGTGGGCGTCCGCGGCCAAAGCCACGTATACGGTTAAAATCAACCTGATGTGTATGAATGCTGATGACGCCGGCAACAGTAAACAGGACAAACTTGAATAGAGAGTGATTGATCATGTGTAACAGAGTACCCTCGACCGCAATGGTGTGACCGTCGCCAAGCAAAACTATCATAGATATGCCCATGATAATTATACCTATTTGAGATACAGATGAGCAGGCAAGAGTGTGTTTGAAATTGGTAGAAAACAGGGCAATGGCCGCGCCTACAAACATTGTGACCGCTCCAAGCGCTATAATCAAAAAGCCCCAGAGTCTGTCGTATGTGAAAATGTCAATGCTTATAACAAGTAGTCCAAACACACCAGTTTTGGTCAAGATACCGGACATGAGCCCGCTTGCAGGGGCAGGGGCGACCGGATGGGCTTTGGGAAGCCAGACGTGAAATGGAAACATACCCGCTTTGGAGCCAAAAGCTATCAAAAGGCATATTCCGGCCGGATACAGGGAGCTGTGATCAGTATAGCCATAGGTCAGCTGGTATATTTTTTCAAATTCAAGAGTTCCTATTTCACGGTACAGAAGGAACATACCGAGCATGAGAAAAAAACCGGCGATGACTGTCATACCATGATATATATCGGCGGCTTGCAGCGTATTTTCGCTGCCGCCATACCCTACAAGAGCATGAGAAGAATAAGAAACCAGCTCAAAAAAGATAAATACTGTAAAGAAATCGGCAGATAAAAACACACCGGCTGTAGCACCGAGTGTAAGCAATTTATAAAGGTAATATTTATTGATATTGTTGTATTTTTTGAGGTATTCTACTGAAAACAGTTGCGATGACATCCACAAAAAAGAGGCGATGCAAATATACAGAACACGAAAACCATCGAGTTTGAAAAAGAGCCCGAAGTTATGGAAAAAGTGAATACGGAGGCTGTCACCGTGCTGAGGTATGATATGTAGAAATAAAAATGTGGACAAAAGCAATTCTGCTATGGCTGCGATAAAACCAATGATATTGCAGATCTTTCTACTTTTTATTCCGGATAAATAGCACAGAAGAGCAGCCAAAATCGGCAAAAATACCAGTAGGAGCATATAGAAATTACCCTGCAATAAAAATCCTCCACTCTATTTTTTTATAGTTTATCATTAAATTATGCTGTTGGCAAGGAAAAAGGAATGCCATGCTGCAGGTTGAAAATAAAAACGATAAAAGCCGCGTAGCTCCAAGGCAAATTGGAGTTTTCCGCGGCTTTTATTACAGCTCCATCATAGTGCCGATAAACAGAGGAAGCTTTGACTCGCAGTCGATAAGCATATAAACGAAAGGACGGTCGAGAATTACCTCTTTTGTATCCTCTGGACTGAGAGCGCTTGTATCTTTTATCTCTACCACTGTCGCAGCACCGGCTTTAGTTCCGCTCTCATCTACTGAGATGTATGTTTTATGAATGACTCGATCGATAAAAATATTTAGGTCAGAGGCTGTACCGATCCGGGAAAAATCGGCTTTAGATTGATCAAAAGCGTCCATCATGCCCATGGACTTCAATATTTCATTCATTTCCAAGTTGCTCTCGTTTTTAAATTTAGGGATAGCTGTATTTACGGAAGTGTGCTGCGGCTCGGCAAGGAGTGCTGCAAGACTGTCTCCTGTTAAAGAGGAAACATATTCGCTGATAGATATTCCCTCATTGGGCAGAAGAGCCGCAATAGCGTACTTTGAGTCTGCATAGTATTTTATAAAACCTTCGGCTTTGCCGTCGTTGAGATATAAGTTTTCCTTTGAGTACATCAGCTCAGCTTCCAGTTCGGTTCCGTCTTCAGTTGTAAATATTCCGTTGCGTATTTGATTAGATTTGTAGATGTTTTGCCATTCGGCGTCAAAAGAAAGAGCATTTATAAGATACATTATTGCATCTTCTGAAATGTCATCGAGAATATTTTTTATCATTCCGTCGGTCTTATCTTCTACCCAGTTGTTGATACTGTTAAGAGTTGAACGGTCAAAAGCGGATTTATAGATCTCGGCATTATAAAAATCAGCATTTGTCTGAAGAAAATCAGTGTTTACAGACAAATATTCTGCGTCCCTGAACCAGATGGAGTTTGCAATATCCAGTTTGTATTTTTCGGATTTAGGTAGAGAGTTCAAATAGTCATATAGATAGCTGTTTAGTTCGGAGACGTTCATGCCCAGAGTTTCTTCCATTTGAGTTAATGTGTCTCCGTCCGCGCCGTTGGCGGTCATAGCGATGGCGCAGAGAACGGATATAGGGGAGATCAAAGTATTTGTTCCTTTTGTTTCGCTGGCTTGGAAAAGCCTGACTGCAAAATCTATAGGAGCGGAGGTGGCAGTGCCGCTGAGTGAAACGCTTTTGGGATGTAAGGGATTTGCGTGTATAGATTTCATCAGGTCTATGTTGCTCTCGGTGTGCGATGAACAGGCAGACAACAGCGCAAATGACATTGTCAAGCACAGCAGTAGAGAAATAAGCTTTTTCATAATATACCTCCAGAAGCCTTTATCTGTATTATTGGACGGATGCAGAGGCAAATGGTTCCAAACGCACAACAAAAAAGGCCTTAGGCAAAATGAAATTTGCCTAAGGCCGGTATTTATTTAGATATCTGCTGGCTTTTGTCTATGTCGCAGCTTCCTGATTTCTTCTGCTTTTGCCGAGATTGCTTTTTTCCGTTGCTGGAACGATTGGGATCAGGCATTTAAAAGACTCCTTTGCAAAGAAAATAAAATTGAGCTGTATCCTAAAGGCAGTTTGTGCGTATCTTACTTAAAATATGCATACTTGCTTGCCATACTCAGTTTTTTGTGATAATCTTATGGCATACATTAAGCCTAACGAGAGGGGTATGTCTATGTCTGGACATTCAAAGTGGAATAATATAAAGCAGAAGAAGGGAAAGACCGACGCTGAAAGAGCTAAAGTATTTACTAAGATTTCAAGAGAAATAATTGTGGCAGTAAAAGAAGGCGGCAGCGGAGATCCTGCGTCAAACTCAAAATTAAAGGATGTTATTGCTAAAGCAAAGGCCGCCAATGTGCCCAATGACAATATAAAGAGGGTTATAGAAAAGGCTGTAGGCTCCGGAGATACGGCAAATTACGAGACCAATACCTATGAAGGCTACGGAGTAAACGGCATAGCCGTTATAGTTGAGACTATGACCGATAATAGAAACAGGACTGCGTCTGAAATGCGCCATTATTTTGACAAATACGGCGGGAATATGGGTGCTGCAGGCTGTGTATCGTGGAGCTTTGACAGGAAAGGCGTTATAGTTATCGAGGCGGAAGATCTCGATGAGGAGACCGTGTTGATGGACGCAATGGACGTAGGCGCCAGCGACATGAGCAACGAAGGGGAAGTTTTTGAGATATATACTGAGCCTGACAGCTTCAGCGAAATACGCGATGCTTTGGAGGCCAAGGGATATAAATTTTTGTCGGCACAGATTGAAATGGTCCCGCAAAATTATGTAAAGCTTGAAAATCCAGAAGATATTGAAAAAATGCAGAAAATGCTCGACATGTTTGAGGACAACGACGACGTCCAGAACGTCTGGCACAACTGGGATCAGGAAGATTGAATTAGATAAAAAATACGGACCTGTATTTTTACAGGTCCGTATTTTCGTGACAAGCAAGAACGTAAGCCGGGTTCTGTATAAAGCATCGGACTAAGTTCCGAGCTTTATGGCAGCCATCTATCTAGGCGCACCGTTGCCGGTGAACTCAAGCCATCTCCTCGGGAACGGCCGGGCAGACCATGCGTTCCCTCCACGATGTTGCTCCGGATAGAGTTTACAGAGTCGGACTGTCTCCAGCCGACTGGTGAGCTCTTACCTCGCCTTTCCACCCTTGCCGCAATACTGCGGCGGTATATTTCTGTTGCACTTTTCCTGAAGTCGCCTTCGGCGGGCGTTACCCGTTATCCTTGCCCTGTGGAGCCCGGACTTTCCTCGCGTACTGCCTTTCGGCATATACCCGCGGCTGCCTGTCTTACTTGCCGCGACAGTATTTTATTGCATAATGGGATAGCTGTCAATGATTAAACTTGAATTGTAATTGATATTTTATGGTAAACGTACTATAATAATATAGCTAAAAAAGAGGTGGATTTCATTGAATACACGTTTTTCAAACTATATAGATAAACTAAAAAACAAGAGGATAGCTGTAATAGGCATAGGTGTAAGCAATACTCCGCTGATAAAAACTCTGCTGGCGTACGGATGCGATGTGACGGCGTGTGATAAGAATGAAAAAGAAAGCTTTGGCACACTGGCTGATGAACTCGTACAGGCAGGAGCTAAGCTTAAACTGGGGCCGGATTATTTGGATGCTCTTGATTATGATCTGATCTTCAGAACGCCGGGTATACGGCCGGATACTCCGCAGATTGCCGTTGCGGTAGCTAATGGAGCGGAGCTGACATCCGAAATGGAGGCTTTTTTTGAAGTCTGCGTATGCCCTATAGTAGCGGTTACAGGGAGCGACGGAAAGACTACTACGACAACGATCATTTCTGAGCTGCTAAAAGAGGCGGGGAAGACCGTATATATTGGTGGTAATATAGGCAAGCCGCTGTTTACAGAGGCGGCCAATATGAATGAAAATGACGTGGCAGTGCTTGAACTTTCTTCATTTCAGCTGATGACTATGAAAAGAAGTCCGCATATAGCTGTGATAACAAACATTGCTCCGAACCATCTTGATTACCACAGAGATATGGACGAGTACGTGGAAGCCAAGAAGTCGGTTTTTAAGTATCAAACTTCAAAGGATATTTTAGTACTCAACGGTGATAATGCGCTAGCTGCTGCTTTGAAGAAAGAAGCAAACAGTGAAGTACGCATGTTCAGCCATGAAAATGTACCGCAAAGAGGATGTTTCAGCGACGGAGAAACTATTTGGTGGTGTGATGCAGGCGGCAGGGAAAAGATAATATCGGTGAAAGATATAGTGATACCAGGTCTGCACAATGTAGAAAACTATATGGCGGCATTTAGCGCAGTATACGACATAGTAGGAGCGGAAGTGTGCCATAAAGTTGCGTCAGAATTTAAAGGCGTAGAGCACCGTATTGAGCTGGTACGCAAGTGGAATGGGATATCATTTTACAACGACTCCATTGCCAGCAGCCCAACAAGGACTATGGCCGGACTTAAAAGCTTTTCCCAAAAGGTCATTTTGATAGCCGGAGGTTATGATAAACACATCCCGTATGATGTGCTTGGACCTGTAATTTGCGAGCATGTAAAGACTCTGGTACTGACAGGCGCGACTGCTGAAAAGATAAAAAATGCTGTTTTGGACTGTGATGAGTACCGCGCAGGATTTCCTGAGATAGTAGAGCGGGATGACTTTACAGAGGCTGTACTGGAAGCGTCAGGAAAAGCTGAAGCTGGAGATATAGTGATTTTATCGCCGGCGAGCGCAGCTTTTGACAAGTTTAAAAATTTTGCAGTTCGAGGAAGATTTTTTAAAGAAATAGTCAATGGGTTAAAGTGATAGGAGAAAGTTGAATGGAATTAAAACAGCGGATTTTAGCGCTTTCGGCATTGAACGGTCCATCCGGATTTGAGGATGAAGCGGCAGATGAGATCCAGAGACAGATGAGCGTACTGTCAGATAAGACTGAGCGCGACGTCATGGGCAATATCATTGCAGTTAGATACAGCGGCAAAGCAAATGCTCCTAAGCTCCTTCTGGATGCCCATATGGATGAGATAGGACTTGTTATTACCGGAAGCGAAGAAGGGTTTTTGAAGTTTTCGGCTATTGGTGGAGTAGATCAGCGTATGCTGCCCGGAAGAGAGGTGCTGATACTCACGGATCCGCCTGTGTTTGGGGTTATTACTTGTACGGCTCCGCACGTACAGAGTGCGGGAGAGGCGGACAAAGCGATAAAGGCCGAGGATCTTTTTATTGATGCAGGTTATATATCTGAGGATATACCTGTGGGTACTCCTGCGGTATTTTATACAAGGCCGTTCGAGCTTTCTGACGGGCGTATTTGCGGGAAGTCACTTGATGACAGGGCATGTGTTGCGATACTGTTGGATGTGCTGAATAATTTGAAAGACAAGGACCTGCAGGCGGATATATATGTAATGGCCAGTGTACAGGAAGAAGTGGGTATGCGCGGAGCCGCGGTAGGTGCATTTTCAATAGCTCCGGACTACTGTATTGCGGTAGATGTGACCCACGCGTCTACTCCTGACGCGCCGTCTTCAAAACAGACGTTTGCTCTCGGTTCAGGAGCTTGTATCGGAGTGGGACCGAATATGAACAGGAACATTACAAAGGCGCTTATAGATACGGCGGAGCGCAGAGGTATAAGACATGCTCTGGAAATAATGCATGGCAATACAGGCACTAATGCTTGGGTGATGCAGGTGGCCGGGGAAGGTATTTCGACCGCGGTAGTATCGCTGCCTTTGCGCTATATGCACAGCCCGGTTGAAGTACTGGAGTGTTCCGATGCGGAGGAGATATCAAAACTTCTGACTGAGTTTATTTTGTCTTTTAACGGGAGGTTGCCGGAATGGAATTGATACAGCTTCTGGAACACCTGTGTACTTTGTCCGGCGTTTCTGGTGATGAAAAAGAAGTGTCAGATTTTATCGAGCAATATGCGTCTTCTTATGCGGATGAGGTACACAGAGATACAATGGGGAATGTCATTGTATTTAAAAAAGGAAGGCGCGTCCCCGAGAAAAGAGTCATGCTTGCGGCTCATATGGATGAAGTCGGAGTGATAGTTACGGCAATAACAGAGGACGGATATTTGAAATTTGACGCCGTCGGGGGTATAGACCGCAGGGTGATCATCGGGAAACAGGTTTTTATAGGCCCGCACAGAGTCGCGGGCGTTATTTCCCTAAAGGCCTATCATTTGACGGAAAAAGATGAGGAAAATACTATACCCAAGCTGCAGTCGCTGTATATTGACATTGGTGCAAGAAGCAGAGAAGATGCAGAAAAACAGGTGAAGCTTGGAGATACTGGCTCATTTGCGCCGGAGACGGTCAGATTTGGAAATGGCTTCCTAAAAGCAAAGGCGATAGATGATAGGATAGGCTGTGCAGTAATGCTCAAGCTGATGGAAGAGGAACTGCCGATAGACTGTTATTTTTCGTTTACTGTTCAGGAAGAAGTAGGATGCCGCGGAGCGCTAGCTCTGGCGTTTCAGGTGAAGCCGGAGATTGCCCTGATTTTGGAGGGAACTACAGCTGTCGACATACCGACGAACAAGGGAAGCGCAAAGGTATGCGTTGCAGGCGGCGGTCCGGTGATACCGTTTATGGACAGGGCTACGATATACAACAGGGTTCTGTACGGTATGCTGACCAAACTTGCGGATGAAAACGGAATACCTTGGCAGACCAAGACCCAGATAGCGGGAGGAACGGACGCCTCAGTGATACAGCGTTCCGGCAGGGGAACAGCGGTTGCGGCTCTTTCTGCTGCGGTGCGTTACATCCACTCGCCGTCAAGTACGGCAAGCATAAAAGATCTTGAGAATATTTTAAAACTGGCCAAATTATTTGTTGCGGCGATATAGAGAGGAAAAACTATGGAACAGACGAAAAAACAGCAGAGGCTTTCCGAACTTTCAGAAAAAGCCATGGCTGCTGCTGCAAAACAATTTGAACAGATAGACTATATAGCTGAGAAAAACACATGTAAGGTTCTGGATGCATTTCGGAATCACAGAGTATCCGAGACATTTTTTTCCGGAAGTACAGGGTACGGGTACGGAGACAAGGGAAGAGAATCACTTGATGAGATATATGCTGAGATATTTGGAACAGAAGCCGCAATAGTGCGCATTGGATTTGTAAACGGAACTCACGCACTGGCAACTGCAATTTTTGCGCCTCTTGCACCGGGAGACACGATGCTGTCTGTAAGCGGAGCGCCGTACGATACACTTCAAAACTCGATAGGTATGAAAGACGCCCGCTACGGTTCGCTGTGTTATTATGGAGTGAAATATTCTCAGGTTGAATTGAATGAGAAAGGCGAGCTGGATTACCCAAAGATAGAAGAAGCCTTAAAAGACAGCACGGTAAAAGAGGTGTTTGTACAACGCTCAAGGGGATATTCCACACGTCCGGCTATACCTGTCGACGAGATAGGAAAGTTGTGCGGATTTGTACACGAACGCAGGCCGGATGCATGTGTGGTAGTCGATAACTGCTACGGAGAATTTGTTGAGCTGAAAGAGCCGAGCGATGTCGGAGCGGATCTTATAGCAGGTTCCCTTATAAAGAACCCCGGAGGGGGACTGGCGCCTACCGGCGGATATGTAGCTGGCAGGAAGGATCTTGTGGAGGCTGCAGCAGAAAGACTGACGGCTCCGGGCATAGGCGGAGAATGCGGCGCAACGCTGGGGATGAATAGATATCTGTACCAAGGACTGTTCATGGCGCCGCACACAGTTGCCCAAGCGCTTAAGACAGCTGTATATGCTTCTGCTGTGTTTGAGCAAATGGGTTACCGTGTTTTGCCGGGACCTAATGAAGTCAGGCATGATATTATTCAGATGATAGAGCTGGGAAGCCCTGAAATGATGAAGCGCTTTTGCGAGGGCATACAGCAGGGGGCTCCGGTGGATTCGTTTGTGGTGCCGGAACCGTGGGCCATGCCGGGATACGACGACAACGTCATAATGGCGGCGGGAGCATTTATACAGGGCGCGTCAATAGAGCTTTCCGCAGATGGGCCGATACGCGAGCCGTACACGATCTATTTGCAGGGCGGACTTACGTTTGAATCCGGAAAGATAGGGATACAGCGCGCAGCAGAGCTGTTGATGGAATAATATTTTAGAAGTAGAATATATATGGCATAAGAGGTGAGACTTATGCTGTCAGTACACCGCATTCATCTGCTTAGGAGAGCTCGTACTGCGGGAGGACGGGTAAGCGGTACGATATTTGTACTTGGTCTTATGCTTTTGATAATGGTGCTGCTGCTGGCATACCGTATATCGCCCTTAGTTGAGGAAATGGCAGTTGCAGAAGTAAGGAATGAAGTTACTACGGCGGTGAACCACGCTATTGCTGAACGTATGTCTGAAGGGGAATTGACATATCATAAGCTTGTAAGCGTTGAAAAAGATTCTACGGGTGAAGTGTCGGCGATCGTTACCAATATGTCGTATATAAACCAGCTTCAGGCTAAACTGTCGAATTCAATAATTACGGAAGTATCTAAAAAAGAGACAGCGGAATTGTATATTCCTTCCGGAAATCTGATAGGAGGCGTACTGTTTTCGGGACGCGGACCGGGTATTCCGGTAAAAATCGTTTCCGTAGGAGCTGTTTCAACGAATTTTAGAAATGTATTTGAATCTACCGGCATAAATCAAACGCTGCACCAGATAGTTTTGGATGTTTTGGTAACAGTGAGCATACTGCTGCCGGGAAATACTGTTTCAGCTGAAGTAGAGGCTTCTGTGACGGTAGCTGAGACCGTGCTCGTAGGGGATGTGCCGGAGAGCTATATGTATTTCGAGGGCAGTGAAAACTGGGACAGCAATCTTGAGAAATTTGATATTCTCCATTGATAAGTGAGGAATACGATGGACATACAAAAAGAGATCTCCCTTCTCAGAAAGGAGATAGAAGAGCACAATTACAATTATTACGTATGCGATGCCCCGACTATAAGCGATTTTGAATACGACGAGCTCATGAGAAAACTCATCTCACTTGAGGAACAGGCTCCGGAACTTATAACTGCCGATTCGCCTACACAGCGTGTAGGAGGAAAAGTTTTGGAGGGATTCGAAACTGTTCGCCACGAGGTCCCGCTTGAGAGCCTTACAGATGTTTTTTCAGACGAGGAGCTTGCCTTGTTTTACAAGAAGCTGGAGGAACAATATGGGAGTATAGAATATACTGTAGAACCAAAGGTAGACGGATTGTCGGTCTCTTTGATCTATGAAGATGGGATATTTACTACGGGAGCGACGCGGGGAGACGGGACTGTTGGAGAAAACATAACAGAGAACCTGCGCACGGTGAGATCGATCCCGCTGCGCATACCGGATGCGCCTCCGAGGCTGATCGTCCGCGGAGAGGGATTCATGCCAAAGAAAGTGTTTGAAAAGCTAAACGAGGAAAGAGAAATAAACGGAGAAGCTCTTTTCGCCAATCCTCGCAATGCGGCTGCGGGCTCTTTGCGGCAGCTGGATTCTCGTATAGCAGCGGCTAGGAAGCTGGATATACTTGTTTTTAATATACAGCTTGCATCCGGTGTGGAATTCAAGACCCATGCAGAGACGCTGGAGTACCTGAGATCAAAAGGGTTCAAGGTCATACCATATAAGCTGTGCAGTACCGAACATGAGATACTTGAAGAAGTGGCGAGGCTCGGAGAGAGCCGTGAGGAGTTCGAATACGGAATAGACGGAGCTGTACTGAAGGTAAACGAACTGGCGCTGCGTTCTGAACTCGGGAGTACAGCTAAAGCACCGCGCTGGGCTGTTGCATATAAGTATCCGCCGGAGAAAAAAGAGTCCAAGGTACTTGATATAACAGTTCAGGTGGGCCGAACTGGAGTGCTTACGCCGAAAGCTGTTATTGAACCGGTCAGGCTGGCGGGAACGACAGTTTCAAATGCGACTCTGCACAATCAGGATTTTATAGACCAGCGGGATATAAGGATAGGCGATACTGTTGTGGTGCAAAAGGCTGGCGAGATCATACCAGAGGTCATATCGGTAGTGAAAGAAAAACGTCCTGATGGGACGAAACCATATCATCTTCCAAGTTTTTGCCCAGCCTGCGGAGCTCCGGTATACCGCGATCCGGACGGAGCGGCTGTACGCTGCTCCGGAGCAGAGTGTCCCGCACAGCTTGTAAGGAATATAGTTCACTTCGCTTCTAAGAACGCGATGGATATTGAAGGGCTGGGAAGCTCTCTGGCAGAGGCATTGGTTGATGAAAAACTGGTAAAAGTGCCGTCAGATATTTATTATCTGGATGCCCAGTCTGTTGCTAAGATAGAGAGGATGGGGAAAAAATCTTCTGAAAATCTGATAAACGCGATCGAAAATTCAAAGAAAAATGATCTTTCAAGGCTGTTATATGCTTTCGGAATACGACAAGTTGGCCAAAGAGCGGCAAAAGTACTGGCAGAGGAGTTCGGCTCTCTTGATGAAATTGCTGCCGCTACAGAAGAACAGCTTGTAAATATTTTTGATATAGGTACGATCACGGCAAAAAATTTAGTGAATTGGTTTTCAAACGAGCAGTCTAAGCATATGATTAAGAGGCTGAAAGATGCCGGAGTTAATATGGAGAGACTGAAAGAGAAGCAAAAGGATAGCCGCTTTGCCGGCATGACTTTCGTTCTCACTGGTACTCTTGAAAAATATACAAGAGATGAGGCCGCGGCGATTATTGAGTCTTTTGGAGGAAAAGTGTCGTCATCGGTTTCGAAAAAGACCTCCGCAGTTATAGCTGGATCCTCCGCAGGATCCAAGCTGAGTAGGGCTTTGGAGCTTGGAATACGGGTAATAGATGAGGAAGAATTTGATAAAATAACTGCTGTTTGAAAAATATGAGGAAAATTTAAATTTCTACTTGTCAAAAACTAAAGGCTATGATATACTAAGCATCGCCAGATTTTAATAGCCTTCGGCGCCATAGCCAAGTGGTAAGGCAGGGGTCTGCAAAACCCCGATTCTCCAGTTCAAATCTGGATGGCGCCTCCATGATAACCCCAACTGCATGTAGTTGGGGTTATCCATATTTCGGGGAGTGTGTGCTTTGATGCAGTATAGGACCAATAAGCAGGGAGAGCCCATATCGATACTTGGTTACGGATGTATGCGTTTTTCCAAAGATAAGCTTGGTAAAACAGAGCTTGACAAAACTGAACGCGAAATTTCAGCAGCGATAGAAAACGGAGTAAACTACTTTGATACGGCGTATATATATCCCGGAAGCGAAGAGGCTCTAGGAGAAGTTCTCCACAGACTTCAGATTCGAGATAAAGTGCAGATTGCAACAAAGCTTCCTCATTATCTATCCAAAAGTATAGCTACGATGGACAAGCTTTTTTATGAACAGCTTAAGAGATTAAAAACAGATCGTGTAGACTACTATCTTATGCACATGCTGAACGATATTGGAACATGGGAAAAGTGGAGAACTCTTGGGGTTGAAGATTGGATATCGGATAAAATGGCAAAAGGCGAGATAGGACATATTGGATTTTCTTTCCACGGCCACAGCGACATGTTCAAGAAAATAGTAGACTCATATGACTGGGATTTTTGCCAGATACAGTACAATTATATTGACGAAGTAAGTCAGGCAGGACGGATAGGTCTTCAGCATGCTGCTTCTAAGGGGATACCTGTTATCATTATGGAACCTCTGAGAGGGGGACGTTTAGCAGATCCGGCCTCTCCTCTTGCGCGTAAGATGTTTGAACAAAATCCACGCGGGTGGAGTCCGGCGGAATGGGGTCTGCGCTGGCTGTGGGATCAGCCTGAGGTCACTTGCGTACTTTCTGGAATGAATTCTATTGAGATGGTAGAGGAAAACTGCAGAGCGGCTTCAGAATCAAGCGCGAATATGCTGACGGATGAAGACAGGCTGTTTATCCAAGCGGTCAAGGAGGCCATAAACGGGACGTCAAAGGTTTCTTGTACTGGATGCGGATACTGTATGCCATGTCCCGCAGGCATAGATATCCCCAATACGTTTAGAGCGTATAATGTGATGTTTACTGAGAGCAAGAGGGCTGGAAGAATGGACTACTTGCGTTGCACGGCCTTTAGCAGGAGTACAAAGAGCGTGTCTCAGTGTATTGACTGCGGACGCTGCGAAAGCCGGTGTCCACAGCAGATAAAAATTAGAGAAGAATTGAAAAAAGCATCTAGGGAATTGGAAACTATAGGCTATAAAGTGATAAAAAAAGGCGTAGATATTTTAAAACTCTGGTGAACAAAACCTCCCTGAAATATTTTCAGGGAGGTTTTATTTTTAAATAAGTGTTAAAATATCTTCCGGATTTTTAAGTATAAAGTCAGCTCCAGCTCTAATAAGCTCAGCCTCGCCGCGGAAGCCCCAAGAGGCGCCGAGAGAGGCCATACCGGTGTTTTTAGCAAACAGTATATCGACATCGCTGTCCCCGACAAATGCTGCCTGTTCCGGTTTTAGATTCAGACTTTCGAGCGCTGAAAGCCCAAGCTCAGCCGAGGGCTTTAGAGGACGCATTTCGTCTGAACCCCAAATGAGATCGAATGATACCATTGAAAAATATTGCCTTACAAGCAGATTTGCAGTGCGGTCTTCCTTATTTGTTATTATGCCAAGCAGGATGCCTTTGTTAAACAGAGCTTGAAGTGTTCGAACTATTCCCAAATATGCTTTTGTAGCGGCAGTGTACTGTGGATTGTAAAAGCTGCGTATTCTCTGTAGCTCAGAGGAACTGGTGCCGGCAGGCGCAGCACGCCTTATAGCTTCTGAGATACCGCTACCAACGATTAGACCATATTCATCAAGTCTCCGCTCTGGATAGCCTGCGTCTTTTAGAGCCCTGTTATATGACATTGCAAGATCGTATTTTGTATCTAAAAGAGTTCCGTCCATGTCAAATAGAATGGCTTTCCATTTGTTCTTTTTCATTGTGCACCCCCTTTATCTGCTATTGTAATGGAATTTGATTTAAATTACAATGTTTGACAGCGAATAATTTTCACTGTTAAACATTGAAAATATTCATAAATTTTGATAAAATATTAAGACTTTATAAAGTACAGGTCGTGACACAGTGAATATTTTAAATCGTATTTCTTCGCCCGAAGATGTAAAGGCGCTTCCTGTAGACCAGCTGGAGGAGCTTTGCAGTGAAATACGGGATTATTTAATAGACAGAGTATCTAAAAACGGCGGACATTTGTCATCAAATCTGGGTATCGTAGAGCTTACGGTAGCCTTACACCGCGTATTTGACACCAGTGTAGACAGATTAGTTTTTGATGTTGGGCATCAGAGCTATGTACATAAGTTGATTACAGGCAGAAGAGAACAGTTTTGCACACTTAGACAGCTGAATGGACTTTCAGGCTTTCCGAAGCCAAAGGAGAGCATACATGATGCGTTTATTGCGGGGCATGCTTCAAATTCGATATCGGTAGCATTGGGAATGGCTCGCAGCAGGAGCATTTTAAATCAAGATTATAATGTAATAGCGTTGATAGGAGACGGAGCATTGAGCGGCGGTATGGCATATGAGGCGCTTAATGATGCAGGAGAAAGTGGAGAACGTCTAATAGTCATTTTAAATGACAATGGCATGTCGATTGCCCCTAGTGTGGGCGGCATGGCAAAACAGCTTGCAAGACAGCGTGTAAAACCGGCTTACTATAGTTTTAAGAAGAACTACCGCAAGTTTATGTATAAGACGGCCGTCGGCAGAAAAGTGTATAGATTTACTCACAATTTGAAGACAGCTGTCAAGAATATGATACTCCACTGCAGTATGTTTGAAGAGATGGGTTTCCAGTATGTGGGTCCTGTAGATGGGCACAATTTAGAGCAGCTGACATATTTTTTGAACTCTGCTAAAAATATGTCCGGGCCGGTGTTAGTGCATGTGGTTACGCAGAAGGGAAGAGGATACTCTTTTTCAGAAAAAGATCCGGGTATTTATCATGGCGTAGGTAAGTTTAACAGTAAAATTGGTTTGGACACAAAGCACGGCATGACTTTTTCGGATGTTTTTGGAAGTACTTTGACGGAGCTTGCCCAAAACGACGGGAGAGTATGTGCTATTACGGCGGCTATGCGTTCCGGAGTGGGACTAAATCAATTTGCGGTAGCTTATCCAGAAAGATTTTTTGATGTTGGGATTGCAGAAGAGCATGCCGTGGCAATGGCTGCTGGTATGGCAAAACAGGGACTGGTGCCGGTATTTGCCGTATATTCTACATTTTTACAGCGTTCATTTGATATGCTCATACACGACGTTGCACTCCAAAATCTGCACGTTGTATTTGCCGTAGACAGAGCTGGGATAGTAGGTGAAGACGGAGAAACACATCAGGGTGTGTTTGACATCGCCTTTTTATCTGAAGTTCCCAATATGCAGGTACTGTGTCCGAGCAATTACAGAGAATTAAAAGAGATGCTGAGGGCAGCTGTAGAAGAGATGACGGGACCAGTGGCGATACGGTATCCCAAGGGAACTCAGGGTGCATATGACGGTTTATCAGCGGAGCCCACAGAGTGTATTAGGAATGGAAAAGATGTAACTCTTGTAGGATATGGGATTATGATAAACGAGCTGCTGGGAGCTGCAAATATTCTTGAACAGCACGGTGTATGCGCTGAAGTCATCAAGATAAATCGCACCGCGCCGCTGGATTGTACTCCTATAGTGAAATCAGTTCAAAAAACAGGCTTGCTTTTGACTGCGGAGGAAGCGGCGGCGGCAAATTCTGTCGGGATGCAGATATCATCAGAGTTTGAGCTCGCAGGCGTTGATACTAAAGGGATATGTCTTATAAATTTAAAAGACGGTATAGTGCAGCACGGGAAGCCTGATCAGCTTAGAGCTATATATGGCCTTGATGCGGCTGCAATTGCGGAAAAGGCAATGAACATGGTGAACGAGGTGCGGATATGAAGATTCGTTTGGATATGTTGCTGTTTCAGCGCGGCCTTACGGATAGCAGGGAAAGAGCTAAGACGGAGATCATGAGCGGTACTGTTTTTGTAAATGGACAGCGCATAGATAAACCAGGTACCCAGGTGAATGAAGACGCACATATAGAAATGAAACATCCCCATTTGGAATTTGTAAGCCGTGGAGGTCTAAAGCTACAGAAAGCATTAAGAGTATTTGACATCAGCCCGATGGGAAAGATATGTATAGACTGTGGAGCCTCAACTGGAGGATTCACGGACTGCCTGTTGAAAGGCGGGGCCGCTAAGGTATATGCAGTTGACGTGGGCTACGGGCAGCTTGCATGGAGCATTCGGAGCGATAAGAGAGTAGTGACTATGGAACGCACTAATGTGCGATATGTCACACGCGAGCAGATACCGGATCCGATCCAGCTTGCGGTAATTGACGTTTCGTTTATTTCACTGCGCCTTGTTTTGCCCGCTGTAAAATCCCTGCTGGCTCCAGAAGGAGAGGTAGTTTGTCTAATTAAACCTCAATTTGAAGCGGGTAAAGATAAGGTGGGGAAAAAAGGTGTAGTGAGGGATCCGAAGATACATGAGGAAGTATTGCTTGAATTTGTAAAGAACGCTTCCGAACTTGGATTTGCCGTTAAAGACATCTCATTTTCACCGATAAGAGGTCCTGAGGGCAATATTGAGTATCTGGGATATTTGACTCAAGATGAAGATAGTTATGCTGTAGATATAGAGAGAGTTGTTGCCATGTCTCACGAAGACCTGAAGTAAAGAGGAGAGAGAAGTGAAATGAAAAATATTACGGTGTGCATCAATCCGCATAGAGACAGTGATTTTAAAAAGACCAAAGAAATAAAGAATTTTCTTGCTAAAAACGGGATAGAACCGTATTTTTGTCTCCTGTTTGCACCTCCTAAAGAGTCGGTATTGCCTGATGACATAGTATTTTCGTCTATAGTAGAGGTACTGCCTTTGAGCAGCCTGCTTATTTGCTTGGGCGGGGATGCTACTATTTTGCATACAGCCCGCATTGCCGCCGTAAATCACGTTCCGATACTCGGAATAAATACAGGTCATGTTG
>CALWWP010000004.1 GCA_944385275.1 uncultured Oscillospiraceae bacterium
ACGCAGGGAGACTGTGATTCTGCCGACAAAGCTGGAGTAAAATTTATATACGCAGCTTATGGTTTCGGAAGAGTCAGCGGGGACAGGCCGTATATCTCGCAGTTCTGTGAACTTCCCCAAAGAGCGGAGCAAGTACTTGCATAAAACAAAAAAGAGCGGACGGTGTTGTCCGCTCTTTTTTGCCAAATTTAGTTTTTTTCTGTGCGCACAGTAGAAGAAGGACATATGTCAGACAGTGAGCATAAGCCGCATTTAGGAGAACGGGCCTTGCAGACAGCTCTGCCGTGCAAGACCAAACGATGGCAAAAGTCAGACTGCTCGTCCGGCGGCAAAACGGCTGCAAGTTGCTTTTCAACTTTATAGGGATCTTTGCCGGACGCAAGCCCCATGCGGTTTGAAAGCCTGATGCAGTGAGTGTCGGTAACAACAGCAGGCTTATGGTATATGTCGCCCAGAATGAGATTGGCGGTTTTCCTGCCAACACCTGGCAATTTCAGCAGTTCGTCCATTGTATCTGGAACTTTTCCTCCAAAGTTAGTTAAAAGCATAGCCGCACACGCGACTATATCGCGCGCTTTGATATGGAAAAATCCGCAGGGACGTATTATTTCTTCGAGCAAAGCTATGTCAGCGGATGCAAATGACTCAAGAGTGGGAAAGGTCTTGTATAACCTTGGAGCGATCTGATTTACTCTTTCATCAGTACATTGAGCTGCAAGGCGAACAGAGAACAAAAGCTCATAGTCTTTTCCGTAATCGAGAGAACACATGGGGTCTGGGTAATCTATCTTAAGTCTCTTTATAATTTCTAAAGCCAGTTCGTTGGTCGTCATTTGCTGTCATTCCTTTGTCATATGATCGAGTTCACGAGTCTAAGATGTTGCAGAAAGGACTGAACTTCCTGCTTTGCGACTATTATAACAGGGAAGTAGATCAAATTCTACTTTATTTTGTGGAAAAGTTTGTTGTAAACGTATGAAGTGCTGTGTTATAATAACGATAAAGTTTACAGGCATAGACAGATCCTCACAGAGGATCAATAAAGAAAACGGACAAACCGGATCACCGGGGGAAGTAGTTTAACAGGGGTGGCAAAATGCTTAAAGAAATCATGTCGTTTATATCTCAGTATGATCCACAGGTAGGACAGGCCATAGAAAAGGAATACGCAAGGCAAAGACGGAATATAGAACTGATAGCTTCTGAAAATATTGTTTCTGAGGCTGTAATAGTTACAATGGCGTCAGTGCTTACGAACAAGTATGCAGAGGGTTATCCCGGGCACAGATATTACGGAGGCTGTGAGTGCGTTGATATCGCGGAAGAAATAGCTATCGAACGCGCAAAAGAGCTGTTTGGAGCATCTTATGCGAATGTGCAGCCACATAGCGGAGCACAGGCAAACTACGCTGTATATCAGGCCCTTGTCAAGCCCGGAGATACCGTAATGGGAATGAATCTTGCGCATGGTGGACACCTTACCCATGGAAGCGCAGCTAATTTCTCCGGTAAGTATTACAATATTGTGTCGTATGGAGTCAGTGAGGAGACACAGACAATAGATTACGATGAAGTAAGGGACAAGGCTCTGGAATATCGCCCCAAAATGATAGTGGCAGGAGCTTCTGCATATCCTAGAATAATAGATTTCAAGAAATTTGCAGATATTGCCCATGAAGTTGGAGCATACCTTTTCGTAGATATGGCTCATATCGCGGGCTTGGTCGCAGCCGGAGAACACCCGAGTCCTGTGCCGTATGCCGATGTTGTCAGCACCACGACTCATAAGACTCTGAGAGGACCGCGCGGCGGCTTGATACTGACAAATGATGAAAAACTTGCGTCCAAGATAAACAAAGCAGTATTCCCCGGCTCGCAAGGCGGACCGTTGATGCATATTATAGCGGCAAAGGCGGTTGCTTTCGGAGAAGCTTTGAAGCCGGAATTTAAAGAATATCAGCGTCAAATAGTTAAAAATGCAAAGGCTTTTGAAACGGCTTTGAAGGAGAATGGATTCCAGCTGGTATCAGGAGGAACTGACAATCACCTGCTTCTGATTGACCTCAGAAGTAGCGGCGTTACAGGCGCTGACATGGAAAAACGGCTTGATTCGGTATATATCACTGCAAACAAAAATGCTATACCGTTTGATCCTCAAAAGCCAAATGTTACAAGCGGGGTTCGCGTAGGAACGCCGGCGGTTACTACAAGAGGATTCCGTGAGGAAGAAATGAAGAAGGTAGCTGAGCTGATGCATCTTGTAGCGACAGATTATGAAAACAGCGCTGACTATGTGCGCGACAGTGTTTGCCAGCTTTGTCAAAAATATCCTATTTACGAATAACAGTTTTCTGAGCGGGAGGTGCCTTAGTGTCACCTCCCGCCTATTTAAAATCGCGGGGTGATTCTTATGTACCGGCCGCTTGCAGATGAGATAAGGCCAAAAACTTTAGATGAGATAGTAGGTCAAAAGCATATTCTTGGAAAAGATGGTATGCTCCGCAGGATAATAGAGAGCGGAGAAGTGCCGAATCTTATCTTTTACGGTCCGTCCGGAACCGGAAAGACAACGACTGCTGGTATAATTGCGGCTCAAACGAACAGAACGTTATATAAACTCAACGCAACCACATCTGGAATATCAGATATAAAAAATATTATTTCGGAATTAGATACTTTCATG
>CALWWP010000005.1 GCA_944385275.1 uncultured Oscillospiraceae bacterium
AAATTGATAACATTAGCCCATATAGGCAGGATAATATGGATACATCAAATATTCAAAAGCACCACGAATACGACAGAGAATAATCCCTAAACAAAATTGATTAGGCTTTGTCGAGTGGGAATAAAATAGAGAAACTGCCGTGATATCGCAACGTGATATCGCGGCAGTTTTGCATTGCACTCAAAATTGCTCGATTAGCTCCTGCAAAGTTTTTACAAACTTTCCAATGTGGTAGCCGTCGCATACGGCGTGATGCACTTGTATAGCGAGCGGCAGCAGCCTTTTACCATTGCCATCAAAATATTTTCCGTTATCGTATACATTTATGTTAAATGCTGTGAATGTAAACAATGGGATCATAGAAATGTCAAAAGAGTTTGGAGGCCTACCGGGTTTTGGCGCGAAATTTACAGACGATGAGTATTTTTCTACATCTGTAAAATGTTCATAAAATTCTTTGCGGTCCCAAGTCGGTAAATCTATCGGATGAAATGACATAGCGTTCTACTTAAAAGGCATTTGAGAGAATTATAACAAATATAGCTAGATGGGGTCAATAAAATATCCGATATGAGTGCGTTTAAGGTTTCAGGATGAAATTTAAATAAAATATTGAGATCTTGCACAATAACTGATATAATGGCTCGTAAATTTTGCATGGTTTTGTACAATTCAAAAAATAACAGGAGGATAAATGCATGAAAAGAAAGGGCAAGTTCTTTTTGACCCTGCTGATGGCTGCCGTTATGCTTGCGGCAGTAGTGCCGTCCGTGGCTTTCGCGGAGGGCGCTTTGCCGGACGCGGATCAAAACGGGACCATAACTCTGGTGCAGGATGTGACGCTGACGGAAGATGTCACGCTTGAGGCGGGGCAGACGCTAAGCGCAGGAGACTACAAAATAACCGGAGACGGATACAAGATAACGCTTGAGGTTGGCGCCAAAGTGACCGGCAGCGCAAGCAACGATCTTTACGAGGTCCTCGCGGGCGCAGACAATTACTATGTTGTATATACGGAGACAGAGGATACACGCAGCTATTTGCTCAGTGATGTGCTGGAAGACGGATACAACATATTTATGGCCGGGCATCCGACAGTGATCGAGCAGTACGGCGATAATCCCGAGGATCTGCTCATAAGCTATACAGAAGACGGCAGTACATATTACATGCGCTATGTAAGCGGCAACGGCTGCGCGGCAGTCGTTTACGGCGGCGTAAAAAACAAAGTTGTCGACGGCATGGAGACGTCGCTGACGCTTAAATCGGGCCAGCTTGCGGCGATGGTCGCAGGCAGCAAGATAAGCTCCTATGACAACAACGGCAATAAAACGCTTGCCAGCAACGGCAGCATAAAAAGCGCCGTGATCAACATTGAGGGCGGCTCTGTAGTCGGCGATGCTCTGTGTTCAAATCAGCCCTATAAGGATCAGGGCATGGTAATGGGCATTTGGTATTGGGGCCCTGATATTGAGAGCTTCACTTTCAATATGACAGGAGGCAAAGTAGTAGGACAAGTATTTGGAGGATCGGCTTCAAACAGCCATAAGAACGCAAATTATGAGGCGATGACTGTTGAGAATTTTACCGCCAACATCTCAGGAGGAATGATAACCGGAGATCTCTTCGCGGGCGCTTTGGATGAGAATACAGCTGAGAATTCGACTCAGACTGTAAAAAATGCAGTCATCAATATTTCCAATGACGCATCCATAACAAATGTGTACGGCGGCGGATTCGCGAACTGGAGCGGAGCCCTTACCGTTGTAGAGAAATCGGAGATAAACATGGACGGCGGTACGGTTGGGATAATCTACGGCGGCGGACAGAATGGTCTGGAAACCCAATACAACAATTCCGCAACTTCACGTGTAGACGATGTGACTATCAATGTCAACGACGGAGAAGTGACAGACGTCTATGGCGGCGGATATAATTTCCACTGGAACAACTCTTACTGGGTAGCAGACGATGGAAACGTAATAAAAGTAAATTATAAAGGTGAACCGCTAAACGAGATGATCCACTACAGCGATGTCGTAGTAAGCACTATCAATATCAACGGCGGAACCATTTACGGCGAGGTTTCTCTCGGCGGCAGAAGCTGGGCACACGTCGGAACAGCGACCGCCAACATAAATGCCGACGTAGACAGCGTATCCGGCCTCGGAAATTACGGTTATGTGGAGAGCTCCACGATAAACGTAAAGGAGGGCGCGGCGGTTGGCAAGCTGGATCTGGTGCGCAGCGGTATCGTAGGCAGCTCATACGTAAACAACAGCGGCAGCATCGGAACTCTCATTGCCGGAGCGCCGGAGGACAGATATGTTGAAAATATGGGCGTCAACAAAATAGGCGTTCTAAACGATGTGATAATAAATAACAACGGCACTGTGGACGAGGCTCAGCTCACCTATGGTCTTGAATTGGCCAACAAAGTTACTTCAAATGTAGAACTGGTGACTACCTCCGTCAAGTATGGCACGGAGAAGGAAGGCTCCTCCGACAGCTTCCAGCCTGAGGAGAGCTCTGACTGGAGCGGCACTACCGTAGTCCTCGGCGCCGGCACGACTTTTAAAAAAGCTGAAACCGGCGCGGCTCCGATTATTCAGCTCAGCGACGGGACCGTGCTCGAACCGGATGATGACGGTATCTATACCGGCAAGGCGGCCAAGGTAGGAGACGTCTACTACGATGATATCATAGACGCTTTTGAAAATGCGGGTGACGGGGAGAAGGTCACTCTCATGTCCGATGTAACTCTCACCGGCGAGGGCACGTACATGGACGGCTCAAACAAATCCTTCTATCAGTTTGCGGATGATAAGGACATTATATTTGAACTAAACGGATTTACACTGACATTGAACAGCATCGGACAGATGTATGATACTAACGGCGGCATCGAGGTGCTCAACGGCAGCCTAACGATCCAAGACAGCAGGGGCGGAGGAGAGATCACCGGTACGTCGCGCTGGGGCGGAGGAGCCCTGGTATATGCGGGCGGAACGGCTGACTCCTACGGCACTGTTACGCTGAAAAGCGGCACACTGTCTCTTCAGACGGAGGTATATGAAACTCATGTGGGCTGCAATAACAGCGTTGTCCGCATCAAAGAAGGCGGAGTATTCAATATGGAGGGCGGCGCTATCAGGACGTACGACGCAGACAGCGGCAGCTCAAATTACAGCTCAGGCGGAGTATTCAACATGGGCGGCACGGCCACGCTCTCCGGCGGCAGCATAGTCACCAAGGGCGACGAGACGATGGGCGTCTATGTAAACGCCGAAACTAATCTGAACGGGACTAATATCGACTCCGAGGCATACGCGGTAAAGGTAAACAACGGCGCAGTGAAAATAACTGACGGCCTCATAAGCTCTGGCAAGGGCAGCGTTTCGTTTGACGAGGATGCGTCCGGAAGCGCTGTTATAACCGGCGGCACCATAAGCGACAAGAGCGGCAAGCCCATAGATATGGAGCAAGCAGGCGCGGTCGCAGCGGCCGCTGTCTCGGGAGGCACGTTCTCAGACTCTGTCAGCGGCTACGCGTCTGAAGATGCGAAGTATGAGCTTGAGCGCGGCAGCGGAGAGAGCTTTTCATACTTTAAGACTATTGAAGAAGTACAGCTGAATATCCAGCCGGGCGACCGTGTCACGGCAATCAATGTTCCTCAGGACACAGAAGTATATACTGTAATACTAAAATTCAACGATAAGACCACAGATGACATGGAGTACATGGTAGCTGAGGGCACAAAGCTCATATTGCCTGATCCGAGCCGCGAAGGCTACGACTTTGACGACTGGAACGACGACGGCACAAGGTACAGAGGCGGCGCAGAATATACGGTGAGCGGCAATGCTGTCCTCAATGCGCGCTGGGAAACTGTTCCGGATGACGATGACGGCGGAACTGCAGCTGCCTCCTACTCCATCGGTATCGCAGCCGGGATACAAAACGGAGAGATAAAGCTCAGCGCTGTCCGCGCTTCAAAGGGTACTGACGTTACTGTTACAGCTGTGCCCTATGCCGGATACAGGTTGGACAGCCTGACTGTGACTGACGCAGATGGCAAAGTACAGAAGCTGACTGATAAGGGCAGCGGCAAGTACAGCTTTTCCATGCCGGCGTCTGAAGTGAAAGTAACTGCGGTATTCGTAAAAGCGGTATCCAATCCATTTGCCGACGTGTCTTCCACTGACTATTACTACGACGCCGTACTGTGGGCTGTGGAGAACGGAATAACAAACGGCATGAGCGATACGTCATTTGGACCTGATATGGCTGTGACGCGCGCGCAGATGGTCACGTTTTTGTGGCGCGCGGCCGGCAGTCCGAAAGCCGAGATCGCGAATTCGTTTGCCGACGTGTCCTCCGCTGACTATTACTACGACGCCGTGCTTTGGGCGGCGGCGAACGGCATAACCAACGGGACGAGCGATACGATGTTCAGCCCGGATATGATCGTGACTAGGGCTCAAGCGGTGACGTTCCAGTACCGCGAGATGGCCTGATATTAAAAAACAGAATAGAAAAAGCAAGGCCGATGTCTCGGCCTTGCTTTTTTTACGGCTGAATCTCCCTGACGGTATCCGGACTGCACGGCGAGAAGGCATATTTGATAAAAAGATAGCGAACTAAACAAGGACAAAGACTTGTGATAAAGGAAAAAATTAAGTATAATTGTAAGCAAGACTGATGTCTCAGGGAGATGGAGCAACAAATGGAAGTTAAGCTTAAAAATATTACAAAAAGATTCCCCGGAAGAGGGAGAAAAGAGGAACGGGAAACCGTTGCGGTAAAAGACCTGAGCTTTGACGTGCCAGACGGGACCCTGGTTGGACTGCTGGGGCCTTCCGGCTGCGGTAAAACTACCACTCTCAATTTGATCTGCGGACTGGAGAACCCGACGGACGGCCGCATTTTTTTCGGAGAAGAAGATGTGACGGATCTGCCTCCCGAGCTGAGGGGAGTCGGCATGGTATTTCAGAATTACGCTCTCTATCCGCATCTGACGGTTTTGCAGAATATTCTGTTCCCACTGGAAAATCTGAAGGGGAAAAACCGCCTGAGCAAGAAGGAAATGAATGATAGGGCAATGGAAGCGGCGCGCCTTGTGCAGATAGAGGGCCTGCTCGAAAGAAAGCCCAAGGAGCTTTCCGGCGGGCAGCAGCAGAGAGTGGCGATAGCGAGAGCGCTTGTGAAGATGCCGCGCGTGCTGCTGCTGGACGAGCCGCTGTCGAATCTGGATGCAAGGCTGAGGCTGCAGACGCGTGAGGAGATATGCAAGATACAAAAGAAAACTGGTATCACGACGCTGTTCGTTACGCATGATCAGGAAGAGGCAATGAGCATTTCCGACAGGATAGTGGTCATGAGAGACGGCGTATTGATGCAGGAGGGAAAGCCGCAGCAGGTTTACGACGATCCGGTGAATCTGTTCGTCGCCAAGTTCTTGGGCACTCCGCCCATAAATGTGTTTGAAGCGGAGGTAAAGGATGAGGTACTATATTTTTCGGAACAGCCTGTACTCGAGGTAAAGAACGTAAAGGATCAGCCGGTGTGGGCCGGAGTGCGCCCGGAGGGCTTTGTACCCGGAAAAGACGGACCGGTAATCTGCGAGCTGGACAGAGTCGAGGTGCTGGGAAGGGACATAAGCGTCGTTTGCAGGCATGCGGCCTGTCAGGCGGAAAATGTGCGGGCGATCATAAATTCGGAGCATGAGCTGGAAAGCGGCTTGGGGAAAGTGAGCTTTTCCCTGAAACCGGAGAAGGTGTTCCTGTTTGGACGCGGGGATGAAGAGCGCATACCGTTTGGAGCCTCATGTGTCTCGGACTCCGGAAATTAAACTGTGGGAGGGCTGGCAAGTGAATCAGAACTCAAACCGCGCATGGCTGTACCTTCTGCCGTCGGTATTGCTGCTGGTGGTTTTTCTCATATATCCTCTGATAGATGTTTTCATATATTCGGCAGAAGAGGGGTACAATTTCGCGTCGCAGACTCACTCCGGAGTGGGAACGTACAACTATTCCTATGTACTGCATGACCCGTATTTTCTGCAGGCGCTGAAAAATACATTTATACTTGTGATAATAACTGTGCCGGTATCTACCGGAATAGCGCTTTTGATATCGGCGATGCTCAGCTCTATCCGGCCGCTCAGACAGCTGTATCAGACCGTGTATTTCCTGCCGTATGTGACCAACACTCTTGCCGTGGGCTTGGTTTTTATGGTGCTGTTTCAGAAAACGGAGTACACGGACGGGCTTGTCAATCTGATGCTGCAGTGGTTCGGCGGGGAAACGGTAGATTTTATAGACGGACCGTACTGGGCAAAGATGTTCGTACTGTGCTTTTACACCATCTGGGTAGTGATGCCGTTTAAAATACTGGTGCTCACCAGCGCTTTAGCGTCTGTCAATCCGGACTACTACAGGGCGGCGAGAGTAGACGGCACGCCGAAGCTTAGGATATTCACGAAAATAACTCTGCCGATGATAGCCCCGATGATAGTCTATCTGGTTATCACGGGATTTATAGGCGCTTTTAAGGCCTACAGCGACGCGGTAGCGCTGTTCGGAACAGATTTGAACGCCGCGGGAATGAATACTATAGTGGGCTATGTCTACGATATGCTTTACGGAGACAGCGGCGGATATCCGTCCTACGCTTCCGCGGCGGCTATTATTTTGTTCGTCATCGTCCTGACTATCACCTGCATAAACCTGCTTGTCAGCAAAAGACAGCTTGAGAACTGAGGGGTGCCGCTATGAAACGAAATGCTGATTTTGAAATTGAAAGGCGCAGAACCGAGAACAAAAACCGCGTGCTCAAGATCGTGACATATTTTGGGCTCAGCATATGGGCGGTGCTTGTGCTTTTTCCGTTTTACTGGATGGTGCTCACGTCTTTCAAGAGCTATGGCGCCTACAACGCCGAGCACATACCTGTGTTTTTTACGCTGGCGCCTACTCTTCAAAACTATAAAGAGGCTTTTACAGCGGTGCCGCTTGGCAAATACCTGCTGAACACGCTTATATTTTCGGTTTTTACTACGGCCGCGATGGTCGCAGTCAGCACGCTGGCCGCGTATGCGTTTGCAAGGCTGAGATTTAGAGGGAGAAACCTGCTGTTCGGCATATTCCTCTCAATGATGATGATACCGAGCGAGCTGGTAGTCATTACAAATTTCGTAACTATAACCGAACTGGATCTGCGGAACAGCTTTCTGGGCCTGATACTGCCGTCGATAACCTCCGTGTTTTACATTTACCTGCTGAAGGAGAGCTTCGAGCAGGTGCCGGATGAGCTGTACAAGGCGGCGAAAGTGGACGGGACGTCAGATTTCAAGTATCTGCTGAAGGTGATGATACCGATTTGCCGGCCGACTATAATAACAATAATGATACTAAAGCTGATAGAATGCTGGAATTCATACATTTGGCCCCGTCTCATCACAGACGACCAAGCTTATTTTCTGGTGTCAAACGGAATTCAGGAGATCAGGGAAAACGGATTCGGACGTGAAAATATCCCCGCAATGATGGCGGCGGTAGTGGTCATTTCCGTACCTCTCATCATATTGTTCTTGATCTTCCGCAAAAAGATCATGGAGGGAGTATCAAGGGGAGGTATGAAAGGATGAGCGGGATACGATGCCGTATTGCAGCCGCAGTGCTCGTCCTGTGCATGGCGCTGCTCCCCGGGTGCCACGGACAGCGGGAGCAGGAGGAATTTACTGTTCCGGAGCAGTTTGATGAGGCAAGGGAATACGAGATCACTTTCTGGGCAAAAAACGATACGAATAAGAAACAAACGGATATATACAAGCAGGCTATAGAGGACTTTCAGGAGCTGTATCCGAACATTACGGTGACGCTGCGCCTGTATACCGACTATGGCGACATATACAATGATGTCATCACAAACATCTCGACCCAGACGACTCCGAATGTGTGTATAACATATCCGGACCATATAGCTACATATTTGACCGGAAGCAATGTCGTAGTTCCGCTTGACGAGCTGTTTGAGGATCCAAATTACGGCTTGGGAGGCGGCGAATTGCTGTTCGATTCTCCGGCGAAAGACGAGATCGTCTCCAGTTTTCTCGAGGAGTGCCGGCTGGGAGATCACTACTACGCCGTACCGTTTATGAGGTCGACAGAAGCGTGCTACGTCAACAAGACGTTTGTGGAAGCGCTGGGCTATACGCTGCCGGAAACGCTGTCGTGGGATTTTATATGGGAGGTCTCGGAAGCCGCAGCGCAAAAGGATGAGGAAGGCGTCTACGCCGTAAACGGTCAGAAGGTAATGATCCCGTTTATATATAAGTCGAGCGACAATATGATGATCCAGATGCTGAAGCAGAAAAACGCCGGGTACTCGACAAAGTCCGGGGAGATACAGCTGTTTAATGACACAACCACGGAACTGCTTTATCAAATAGCGGACAGTGTCGAGGCCGGTGCATTTTCCACTTTCAAGATATCCGGATACCCGGCTAACTTTTTGAATGCAGGTCAGTGCATATTTGCCATTGACTCCACAGCCGGCTCCACATGGATGGGCAGCGACGCGCCGCTGATGGACATCCCGGAGGATGAAGTGGTGGATTTTGAGACGGAGGTAATGATGATACCTCAGTTCGACGCGGACTCCCCGCAGATGATATCTCAGGGGCCTTCAGTGTGTATATTCAATAAGGAAGATCCTCAGGAGGTGCTTGCCTCGTGGCTGTTTGTGCAGTATCTGCTGACGAATGATGTCCAGATAGCGTATTCGCAGACTGAAGGGTATGTGCCGGTGACTTCGAAGGCTCAGAATGATCCTGTATATCAGGACTATCTGGACAGCGCAGGCGAAGACGGCGATATGTATTATGATGTAAAGATACAGGCGGTGAAGCTGCTTCTCGAACATGTGGACGACACATTTGTCACGCCGGTATTCAACGGCTCGGCGTCACTGAGAGACGCGGCGGGACAGCTCATAGAGAGCGTAACAAAGGCTGTGAGACGCGGTCAGGAGGTAGACGATGAGTTCCTGACGGCGCTTTATGACGATACTTTGGCCCTGTACCACCTCGATGCGGCGTCGCCGGCGGAGGGAGAGAAAGACCTTGGGCCGCTTCCGACCGAGGCGGTTGTCCTCATAGTATCGCTGGCCGCGGCGTGGATCTTGATTTTGGTATATTTAACAATACTCTGGTATAAAAAGGGAAAAAAGAGCACCTTAATGTAAAAAATCTCATATTAACAGGCAAACGGTTGATTTTTAAATCAATTAAGTTATAATAAAACGGTGCAATAAAATTTGAATATGAGATTTTTGGTTATCGAATTACATTAAGGAGGAAAATTCAATGAAAAAATTTTTGGCTTTGCTTCTCGCGCTGTGCGTTGTTTTTTCAATGACGGCATGTGCTGACGATGCTAATTCGGACGAGACTTCATCCCCATCGCCGACAGAGTCTGCTGATCCTGCACCTACTCAGAACGATGAAGAGCAGAACGCCGAAGTAATGAGCTATGAGGAATATGTTGCCGCAGAACTCGATTCTCAGGTAGTTATCGAGGCTTATGTCCAGGCAAAGCAGTCTTGGTGGGAAGATCAGGCAACTGTTTATGCTCAGGATGAGGACGGCGCATATTTCCTGTACAATATGACCTGCTCCGAGGAAGACTATGAGCTTCTGACCCCGGGTACCTGTATCCGCGTTACCGGCTACAAATCTGAGTGGTCCGGAGAAGTTGAGATCATAGACGCCACCTTTGAGATCGTAGAAGGCGATTCATACATCGCTCCGGCTCTCGACGCCACCGAACTGCTCGGAACGGATTCCCTGATCGACTATCAGAATCAGTTCGTCGAGTTCAAGGGCCTGACAGTAGAGGCCGCCGGCAAGGATGAGGCCGGAAACGACGTTGCCTTCCTCTACAACTGGGACGGCTCCGGAAGCGACGGCGACGATCTGTATTTCAATGTCTCCTATAACGGACAGACTTACACCTTTACTGTAGAGTCGTATTTGTGCGACAATACCACCGAAGTCTATTCTGCGGTGGAGAGCTTAGAAATAGGCCAGGTCATCGACGCTCAGGGCTTCCTGTACTGGTATGAGGGAGTAAACCCGCATATCACTTCCGTAACGGTAGTTGGCTAAGCTCGTCTTAACTTGACTTAAAAGTCCTTTCGGCTGTACAGACAGCCGAAAGGGCTTTTTGCATTTGCGGCAGGCGCGTATGTGCTTAGCTTGACTTTGTGATAAACAGCTAGTATAATCCATACAACACATTATCCGAAATGGTGCGGAGGTCATTATGAAGCAGTGAATGGATTCTGAAAATTTGAATAGAAGATTGAAAAAGATCATCGGGCAGGTACAGGCTATAGACCGGATGATAGATGAGGATGTGCCGTGCGAGGATATTTTAGCGCAGCTGAATGCGGCTAAGGCCGCTCTGCACGGGTGCGGGAAGGTAGTTTTGGAAGGACATATAAAGCACTGTGTGCGCGACGGCATAGAACACGGGGACGCGGAAAAAACCATAGAGAGTTTCACCAAAGCGGTGGAGCGTTTCTCAAACATGGGCTAAACGAAAAAGCAGCTGTAAAGGCTGCTTTTTATTTTTGCTGAGCCTTGACAACCTATACCCCTATAAGTATAATTGTGGTGCGCACAACACATATGGTATTGAGAGGGGAGAGTTTCCGTGAAGGGACTTATGGAAAAGCTGGAACACCTGCTGGAGCTGGGCGGGATGAAAAAGGATATAGCTCTGCTGTCGGTTTCGGGAGTGGCCCTCGCGCTGAGCCTGAGCCATGCTGTAGACCTTCCTTTTGACATAGCGTGGATAGCGATAGTTTTGTGCGGATTGCCGATCATACTGGAGGCCGTCATAGGCCTTGTCACGGAATTCGATATCAAAGCGGATGTGCTGGTATCCATGGCGCTTATCGCCTCGGTCTGCATAGGGGAAGACTTTGCGGCCGGAGAGGTCGCGTTTATCATGCAGATAGGCGCATTGCTGGAAGAGATGACAGTTGCAAGGGCCAGAGCGGGCATAGAAAAGCTCGTACACCTGACGCCGCAGACAGCCAGAGTAGTCAGAGACGGAAAAGAGGAGATAGTGCCCGCGGCTCAAGTCCGAATAGGCGATATCCTGCATGTACTGCCTGGCGAGACGATACCAGTGGACGGAGTTATTTTATCGGGACAGACTTCGATAAACCAAGCCGTCATGACGGGCGAAGCGCTTCCGGTTGACAAGTCGGAGGGAGACGAAGTGTCCAGCGGTACAGTAAACCAATTCGGCGCGTTTGAGATGAGAGCCGCAAAGGTCGGGGAGGACAGCTCGATCCAGCGGATGATACGCTTGGTACGCTCCGCAGACGCCGGCAAGGCCAAGATAGTCGGTATAGCGGACAGATGGGCCACGTGGGTGGTTATAATCGCTCTGTTGGCCGCTGCTTTTATATGGGTTGTGAGCGGAGAAATAATAAGGGCAGTCACGGTTCTTGTTGTTTTTTGCCCGTGCGCGCTCGTCCTTGCCACTCCGACTGCTATTATGGCAGCCATAGGAAACGCCACTAAGCACGGCTTTCTCGTAAAAGAGGGAGACGCTCTGGAACGTCTCGCGAAAGTGAACAGTATAACCTTTGACAAGACAGGCACGCTGACATACGGCTCCCCGGAGGTCGTACATGTGGAAAGCTTTTCCGACGCGCTCACTGAAGACGAGCTCTATGCCCTCTGCGCATCCGCGGAGCAGCTGTCCGAGCATCCTCTGGGAAAGGCGATAGTGCAGAGCTATAAAAAGGAAAAGGGACAGTCGGTACCGCCGGCTGCTTCATTCAAAATGCTGCCCGGCAGAGGCGTCAGCGCGCTGGTGGGAGATAAAAATGTAATGGCGGGCAATATCCAAATGCTTGAAGAGCAGGGCATATGCGTTTCGGAAGAGATCAAAACATCAGCGGAAAAGTACCTCGCTCAGGGCTGTACAGTTACTTATGTAGCTATAGACGGGCTTGCGGCGGGATACATAGCGCTTGCAGATACAGTGCGCGGCGAGAGCAGGGAGATGCTTGACAGGCTGCACGGGCTAAATGTGCGGCCGGTATTGCTGACTGGAGACCACGGCAGTTCAGCTGGCGCCATAGCGAAGGAACTCAATATAGAGGAGGTCCACGCGAACTGCTTGCCTGAGGATAAACTGAAGTGGATAGAGTCATATCAGAGAGCTGGGGAATCTGTGTGTATGATAGGAGACGGGATAAACGACGCTCCGGCGCTGAAAAAAGCCGATGTGGGTATTGCGATGGGCGGAGTAGGAAGCGATATCGCCGTGGAAGCCGCGGATATAGCGCTTATAGACGATGAGGTAAAGGAACTGCCGCACCTCATAGCGCTTTCAAAGCGGATGATGAGTACCATCAAGCTGAACATGACGTTCTCGATGGCGCTGAACTTCGCGGCGATTTTATTCGCGATGCTCGGAGATCTGACGCCGGTAGTAGGCGCGCTGGTGCACAACGCGGGTTCTGTGATGGTAATCATAAATTCCGCCCTGCTTCTGAGGTGGAGAAAAAACAGATAAAAAATACGGGAGCCGGTCTTTTGACCGGCTCCCGCGGTATTTACAGCCGCGCTATGCGCTCGGCCGCCTGTTCTGGCGTATATTCAGATATATCGACTTTCAAGGTGTTCAGCTTTTCATAGAGCGGTATGCGCAGTACACTCCTGTCTATTATGTCCGGAGAGCGTATACCGGAGCTGACGTCTTTGAGCAGGCGGGTCCTGAGCGCCTGCTCGCTGCATATCAGGGATATGACTTTTACACTGCAGCCGTCTGTATGAAGGCGGGAGAGAAGCTCGTCTATTATCTCCTGCTGATGGAGCACCCAGCAAAAGATCACATTGCTGTAGCTTGAACAGCTCAGAAAGCTGTTTAGCAGATAGCAGATGTTGTCCATTACCATCGCCTTGGTCTCGTCGTTGACCACGAAGGGACTGGAATCCCAGCACCAGTCGCCGTCTAAAAACACGGATCGCTCCAGCTTGCGCTTGAGTACCTGACATACGGTGGTTTTGCCGGCGCCCATCGTACCGCCTATTATGTATAGATTTTTGCCCATATCCACATACCTCCGATACATTTAATAGTATAGAGCAAGAGACTGAGCTTAGCAACATGGAGCTCGGGGAAAGTTTTGCTTTACTTTTGGGATGTATGTAGTTATGATAGTAAAAGACGTCTGGGCGTGTCGAAACACGTCTGATAGGAAGAAGGTTTCAACTTGAATTACTGGCATATGCTGTTCGTTTTCCTGCCGTGTATCGGCGGAGGACTGATCCAGACTACTACCGGCTTCGGGTGCGGTATTTTTATCATGATGTTTTTCCCGTTGTTTCTGCCTTTGATACAGTCTTCAGCACTTTCCGGAGTCGCAAGCCTGTGCCTGATAGCCACTTTGGCGTGGAAGTATCGCAAGAATATTGCGTGGAAGGCGCTGATCGCACCGACGGTGTTTTACCTCGCGGCAAGCTATACGGCCATTTCGCTGTCGACGCATGTACCAGTTGCCGGTCTGAAAGCGTATTTCGGGTTGTTCCTGCTGATAATCGCAGTGTATTTCATGTTTTTTGATAAGAGGATACACATACCGGCAAACCTGCTGACGGCCGGAGTGTGCGGGACTCTGTCCGGTACGGCGAGCGGCTTTTTCGGAATAGGCGGGCCTCCTATGGTGCTGTATTTTTTAGCCGGATCAGGCGACGATAAAATGCGGTATCTCGGAACCATACAGATGTTTTTCTTTATTACAGGCGCTTTCAACGCCACATTCAGAGCAATAAACGGAATATTTACCGCGGATATCATGATATTGGTAATACCCGGAGTTCTGGGGCTGCTTGTTGGGAAATGGATAGGGATAAAGATAATCGAAAAGATAAACATTGACCAGCTGAAAAAAATCATCTATGCGTTCCTCGGCTTGTCGGGTATACTTACCTTTGTAACTAACATATAGACGGTGATAAAAGTTGAAAAAGACGATAGAGCTCAAATATGGCAGGGGAAAGGTCGAACTTCGACTGCCTGATAAAGCAAATGCAAAAATACTGATGCCGAATACAAGCCAGTCCGCGCCGGATGAAGAGGAGGAGCTTCGGCGTGCGCTGGACTCGCCTATAGGCTCGTCCAGATTGAGAGATATAGCAAAGCCGTGGGATACTGCGGCAATAGTAGTGAGCGATATCACAAGGCCGGTGCCGACGGCTCGTATACTTCCGTCTGTCATAGAGGAGCTCAAGATGGCCGGGGTACAGGATGAAAATATAACGGTCATCTTCGCTGTGGGAAGCCACAGAGCGCATACGCCGGAAGAACGCAGCATGCTGGTGGGAGAGGATATATACCGGAGATTCAAGTGTGTAGATTCCTCGCAGTATCCGATGGCGCGTATCGGAGTGACCAGCAGCGGGACGCCGGTCGATATAAGCGAACCGGTCGCAAATGCCGATCTGCACATATGCATAGGAAACATAGAGTACCATTATTTTGCAGGATACAGCGGAGGGGCAAAGGCGGTTATGCCCGGCGTTTCATCGAGAGAGGCGATCGCGCGGAATCACCGCTTTATGACCAGCCCGGACGCGGCGGCGGGGAAACTCGACGGAAATCCGGTGAGAATGGACATAGAGGAAGCCGGAGCCATGCTCGGCATAGATTTTATAGTCAATGTTGTTTTGGACGAGAAAAAGAGAATATGCAAAGCGGTGGCCGGCGATCCTGTGCTCGCTCATCGGGAAGGATGCAGATATCTAGATAAGATATACTCCTCGCCGATAGAGCGTCAGGCAGACATAGTTGTGGCCTGCGCGGGGGGATTTCCGAAGGATATAAACCTGTATCAGACACAGAAAGCCCTTGACAATGCCAAGTACGCGGTACGGGACGGCGGAACTATAATTTTAGTAGGATCATGCGCCGAAGGCTATGGAGAAGCGGTATTTGAGCAGTGGCTGAAAGAGGCCGGCTCGCCTCAGGATCTCATAGACAGAGTACAGACGAATTTTGAACTCGGAGGGCACAAGGCGGCTGCTATTGCAATGACACTGACGAAAGCGGAGGTATGTCTGGTTTCCGATATGCAGGCTCCAGATGTGAGACGCGCGTTTTTAAGGCCTGCGGCCTCTCTGCAGGACGCATTTGAAAAAGCGATGCAAAAATACGGAGAAGGAGCAGACGTCATAATAATGCCATATGCCGGCTCTACTCTTCCTAAGCTTTGATATAAAAAACGTCTCCGGAATAAGTCCGGAGACGTTTTTGCGCTATTTTTGCAGAGTTAAGGCGGCCTGAACAAAGCCAAAGAAAAGCGGGTGCGGACGATTGGGCCTGCTTTTGAATTCCGGGTGGAATTGGACTCCCACGAACCAAGGATGGCTGGGAAGCTCCACCGCCTCGACAAATTTCCCGTCAGGAGATAGACCGGCGAGCTTTAAGCCCTTTTCCTGAAGTACGCCGCGGTATTTGTTGCTGAATTCGTAGCGGTGCCTGTGGCGTTCGGAGATCTCTGCCGAGCCGTACAGTGAGTACGAGATGCTCGAGCGGTCCAAGACACAAGGGTATTTGCCGAGGCGCATCGTACCGCCTTTGTTGGTGATGCCGACCTGATCCAACATGAGATCGATTACGGGGTCTTTGCAGTTTTCAAAGAATTCCGATGAGTTGGCGTCTTTGAGGCCGGCGGCATTCCGGGCAAATTCTATAACGGCAAGCTGCATGCCCAAGCATATGCCAAAATAAGGTATGTCGTGTTCTCTAGCATAGCGGGCGGCGAGAATCATGCCCTCTATGCCGCGATTGCCAAAGCCTCCGGGGACCAAAATACCGCTGCAGTCTGCCAGACAGGCTGATGTGTTTTCCGCCGTGAGCTTTTCGGAATCGACCCACTTGATGTCCACGACGGTGTCATTTGCGGTGCCCGCGTGAGAAAGAGCTTCTGCAACGCTTAGATATGCGTCGTGCAGCGCAGTGTATTTCCCTACCAGCGCGATGCGCACATGCCTGCTGGCGCTGTGCTCGCGTTCTACCATGGCAGTCCATTCACTGAGGTCTGGAGGGGGAGTTTCCAGCTTTAATTTCTGGCAGATGACCTCGTCTATGCCCTCCTTGGCCAGCATGAGTGGGACGGAGTACAGGGATGGCGCAGTGAGATTTTGTATAACGCTGTCGGGAGCAAGGTTGCAAAACAGGGATATCTTGCTGCGGATGTCCTCGGTCAAGGGCATATCGCAGCGGCAGACGAGTATATCCGGCTGTATACCAACGCTCAGAAGTTCTTTTACGGAATGTTGAGTTGGTTTGCTCTTGAGCTCAAGGGAGCCCGGTATCTGCACGACAAGTGAAACGTGTATGTATAGGACGTTTTCGCGGCCTCGTTCGACTGCGACCTGACGGATAGCTTCCAGATATGGCTGACTTTCTATATCGCCGACAGTGCCGCCTATCTCGACTATCGATATATCAACGTCGTCGCTCTCCATGCTGTATATCCTGTCTTTGATCTCGTTTGTGATATGTGGTATTATTTGAACTGTGGCGCCGAGGTATCTACCTTCGCGTTCACGGTTGAGCACAGACCAGTATACCTTGCCGGAGCTGACGCTGGAGTTGCCGGACAGCGTTTCATCAACAAAGCGTTCGTAGTGACCGAGATCCAGATCCGTTTCCGCCCCGTCGTCGGTAACGAATACCTCGCCGTGCTGAAGAGGGCTCATCGTCCCCGGATCTATGTTGAAATAGGGATCGAATTTTTGGTTTCTGACTCGCAGGCCGCGCTGCTTTAAAAGACGCCCGATGGAAGCGGCGCATATTCCCTTGCCGAGACCGGATACCACTCCTCCGGTCACGAAGATAAACTTTGTCGGCATGATTGATTCACTGACCTTTCTTTATACAGTATCGTAAAAAACAAAAATGCAGACCATTGTCCCAAGGGGACGAATAGCTGCATATGAAAACAATGTTTAAACGCTATCCGCGCGGACGCCATTGCCCGCCGAAAGTCTCCATTGACATAAAATATGTTGAGATAGTAGCACTTTGAACCGCCTGTGTCAAGATGAAAACAAAAATTTTTGACGAGCAATTTGCACAGAATCAGAAATATCCGGAAAAAATTTATAATTTTTTGTTGACTGAGAAAAAAGTGAGCAATATAATAATTCAGTTAAATAACGTAAGGAGAAAGGAATGAGGAAAAAATGGTTAGAGCGATTGTGGGAGCCAATTGGGGCGACGAAGGAAAGGGCAAGATCACAGATATGCTTGCTGCGGATTCAGATATTGTCATCAGATTCCAAGGAGGCAGCAACGCCGGACATACAATAATCAACGAGTATGGAAAATTTGCGCTGCATCAGCTGCCGTCCGGGGTTTTCTGCAAAAATGTTGTAAATATCATAGGCAATGGCGTTGCACTGGATATAGGAAAGTTTTTGAATGAGATAGAAACGGTCAAGACCAAGGGAGCGGAACCAAAGATTCTCGTTTCCGACAGAGTGCATGTGGTCATGCCATACCATGTGCTTTTGGATCAATATGAAGAGGAGAGATTGGGCGGCAGATCGTTCGGTTCAACTAAGTCCGGCATAGCGCCGCTTTATTCAGACAAATATGCAAAAATAGGCTTTGAACTTTGCGAGCTGTTTGACGACGATTATTTTTACGACAAGTTGAAAAATGTAGTCGAGATCAAAAATGCCCTGCTTGAGAATTTGTATCACAAACCTAAATTGGATGCAGATGAGCTTTTCAAAGAGATGACTGCCAAAAGAGATCTGGTAAAGCCCTATGTGGCGAATACGTTTATATATTTGAGAGATGCTTTAGCTGCGGACAAAAAGATACTGCTCGAAGGGCAGCTCGGAGCTCTCAAGGATACGGATCACGGCATATACCCGATGGTGACGTCCTCGTCTACTCTGGCGGGATACGGAGCGATAGGCGCGGGCATACCGCCGTATGAGATCAAGGAGATCACAGTAATAGTAAAGGCCTACTCCAGCGCAGTGGGAGCCGGCGCATTCGTAAGCGAGATCTTCGGCGAGGAAGCTGATGAGATGAGACGCCACGGCGGAGACGGCGGAGAATACGGAGCTACTACCGGCAGACCGAGGAGAATGGGCTGGTTCGACTGCGTGGCAACACGCTACGGCGTTCAGGTCCAAGGCGCTACAGAGGCGGCGGTGACGGTCGTAGATGCGCTGGGCTATCTCGACGAGATCCCTGTGTGTGTAGGATACGAGATAGACGGCAAGGTCACAAGGGAATTCCCGACCACTCCGGAACTGAACAGCGCAAAGCCTGTGCTGAAAGTGCTGCCCGGTTGGAAATGCGACATCCGCGGCATACGCAATTACAGCGAGCTGCCGGAGGCGTGCAGAAATTATGTCGAGTTCATTGAACAGGAAATAGGAGTAAAAGTCTCTATGGTGTCCAATGGGCCGGGAAGAGAAGACATTATTTTGCGCTGAATTGTAAAATATGCATAAAAACAAAAGCGAAAAATTGGAACTTACAATTCAAAACATAAAAACAGAAAAATGCACTTGACAACAGTGTGAAAAGCCCTTAGAATGAGACGCGAAAGAAAGAGCGAGGGTGCTCCTGATAAAACAGGTGTCCTTGCCCTTTCTTTTTTCGTTTTAAATTAGGAAGTAATACGGAAAGGGGTTTATGATCATGAAATATACAAAGGACGACATCATCAGAATGGTTGCGGAGGATGACGTACAGTTTATCCGCATGCAGTTTACCGATATTTTTGGTCAGATGAAGAATGTGGCCATCACAGCTTCACAGATCGAAAAAGCAGTAAACAACCAGATTATGATCGACGGCAGTTCTATCGAGGGCTTTACAAGGATTCAAGAGTCCGATCAGTATCTCTATCCGGATCTTGACACTTATGCGATATTGCCGTGGAGACCTCAGTACGGCAAAGTAGCACGTTTGATCTGCGATGTCTACAATCCGGATGGAACTCCATTTATCGGCGATCCGAGAGGCACGCTGAAGAGAGTTCTGAAGAGAGCTGCAGACATGGGCTACAGCTTCAATGTAGGACCTGAGTGCGAGTTTTTCCTGTTCCAGACTGATGACGAGGGCAAACCTACCACAAAGACAAATGACGAGGCCGGTTATTTTGATCTGGGACCGCTGGATCACGGCGAGAGCGTAAGACGTGAGATATGCCTGAATCTGGAGCAGATGGGCTTTGAGATCGAGGCGTCTCACCACGAGGTCGCGGTAGGACAGCATGAGGTCGATTTTAAATACGCGGACGCGCTGAGAGCTGCGGACAATATAATGACATTTAAGTTCGCGGTAAAGACATTGGCTCAGAAGAACGGATTCCACGCGACGTTCATGCCGAAGCCGATATTTGGCATAAACGGTTCCGGAATGCACACGAACATGTCCCTATTCAAAGACGGTAAGAATGTTTTCTATGATCCGAACGGTGAAAAGGGACTGTCCGTTATGGCGTATAACTTTATAGCGGGCCTGCTGGCGCATGTAAAGGGAATGTCGGCGATCA
>CALWWP010000006.1 GCA_944385275.1 uncultured Oscillospiraceae bacterium
GTACTTTTTTCCTTAACCTCGAACCTCGGCCTCCCAGCCTCGCCTCCCTCAAGAGCGCTCCGTTAATATACCACCTCCTCCCCTCCCTTGTCAATACCTTTTTTATCTTTTTTTCCCTTATTTCTTATCTTTTTTTATTTTAAAAAAAAAATATGTAATAATTTCCATCTTTCAGTTGTCTCTCGACAGTTTCCATGCTGTTTTTCTTTAAAATAACGATATTATATAGGTAAGAAAATTTACTTTCAGACAGTGAGGTGTTTTAAATGCAGCTTATCAAACGAAAAGGACTTTATGAAAATCAGAAAATAAGTTTTATACCTGTAGATCTAATATTTCCAAACCCCGCGCAGCCGCGCCGTTACTTCGATCCAAAAGCTTTGTCGGAATTATCCGATAGTATCAAGCAATACGGAGTCCTTCAGCCGCTCACTGTACGGCGCCTTGGCAGAAATTTCGAGCTAGTCGCAGGCGAAAGAAGACTCCGAGCATCGCGTTTGGCTGGGCTTAGCGAAGTACCCTGCATTATTTTAGGTATTGATTCCGAACAATCGTCATTGATTGCAATAGTCGAAAACCTCCAGAGACAGGACCTCGATTACATAGAGGAGGCCGAGGGCCTTCTTCAGCTCATGAGTTTGTATGGTTTAAGCCAAGAAGAAGCCGCAAAACGCGTCAACAAGTCTCAATCTGCTGTCGCCAACAAACTGCGCATTTTAAAGCTGCCCCCTGAAATACTCTACACTCTTCGGGAGGCAGGCCTTTCAGAGCGCCACGCCCGCGCTCTGCTCAGAATTCCTGACGACCGAGATAAAATAGTTGTTTTGGAGCATATAATTAAAAAAGGGCTTACAGTGGCAAAAACCGACGAGTATGTAGAGTACTTTTTAGCATCCAAAAAGGAGGGCACACCTCGGAAAAAGGCACGCCCTCATTATATTCTCAAAGATGTACGCTTCTTTTTAAATACCGTAGACCGCGGCATGGACATGATGAAACGCTCAGGCATACACGCTCAATACGACAAAAGCGAAACCGAGTCAGACATTATTCTGACCGTTACTATTCCGAAATCCAAGGCTTAACTGTCTTCAGGCACCAGTTTATTCAAAACATCTGTAAAATATTCCGGCAGAGGTATCTCCAGTTCTATATGCTCACCTGTGCGAGGATGCACGAACTTCAGGCGCGTCGCATTCAGGCACTGACCCTCGAGGCCAAACTCGCTTTTTTTCTTTCCGTAGACAGCATCGCCAAGTACCGGATGCCCACAGTACGCCATGTGTACCCTGATCTGATGTGTCCTGCCCGTACGTAGCCTGCACCGTATATGTGTATACTGTCTATATCTGGTCACTACCTCAAAATCAGTTATGGCCTCCTTGGAATTTTTGTCTGTAACTGCCATTTTCTTACGGTCCAAAGGATGGCGTCCTATGGGAGCGTTAATACTTCCCGAATCCTCGCGCACTCTTCCGCAGACTATCGCATCGTACTCTCTGGACAGGCTTCTGTCCTTCAGCTGTTCTGACAGGGATAAATGGGCAAAATCGTTTTTGGCCACGATCAGAAGGCCGGAAGTATCCTTGTCTATGCGGTGAACTATCCCCGGCCTCAGCTGCCCGCCTATTCCAGACAGCCGATCCCCGCAGGAGTACATCAGGGCATTTACCAGTGTTCCTGACCAGTGCCCATGCGACGGATGCACCACCATTCCCTTAGGCTTATTGACAACTATCACGTCATCATCCTCATAGACTATGTCCAGGGAAATATTTTCAGGAACTATATCTGTTTTTTCCGGCTCTGGCAATTCAACTTCAAAGCAGTCGCCCGGGCTCACTTTTTGGCTTTTTTTCGCCGGAACTCCGTTATATAGAACGCAGCCCTTTTCTATTAGCATCTGTGCCGCAGAGCGGCTCAGATGCTCAATATTTTCGGCTAAAAATGCGTCTAATCGCCCCGACACGCCCGCTTCAGCTTTAACAATCATCGTCCTTTTCCTTCTCTTTGCGCTTTTCTTTGACTATAGTGAAGATAAAATAGATGCAAAGGGCGGCATATCCGCAGGTTATAAAGCAATCCGCGATATTAAATACAGCAAATCGCATAAACTGCAATTCAAACATATCTATCACATAGCCATGTATCATTCTGTCAATGGCATTTCCTATTGCTCCCGCGATCATGGCAGACACAATCCAGCGCAGAGTCCTGTCTTCTATCTTCTTCGTGGCCATTGCCCAAATTGCAGCGGCAGATACAGCGAAAGCCACAACTACAAATATCCAGCGCATTGCATCAACTCCGTTGAATATGCTGAATGCCGCTCCGTAATTGTGGACATTTGTCAGCCCAACTATACCGGGTATCCACTCTCTAAACGCCCCGTATTCAATATTGGCAGAAACCCAAATTTTCAGCCACTGATCAGCGGCTATAGCTGCCGCCGCAAAGAATATATACCACATAGTTCCTCCAAAAAGGCAGACCGTACGCTTAGTACGGCCTGCCTCCAATTAGTATTTACATTCTGGAAACGACCTCAGCGCATCTTGGGCAAAGCTCAGGGTGTTCTGGATCCGTTCCAACTTTAGGATCATGTGTCCAGCACCTGACACACTTCGGCGCATCAGCCGCCTCTACCAGTATCTTCACACCATCAAATTCGGTACTTGCATATCCATTTCCGTCGCCATATACAGCCTGAACCGACGATACTATAAACGCCTTCGGCAGGTCAATATCCGCAATACTGTCAAAGCCATCACGGGCGGCATCCGAAATATAGAGTGTTACGGCGGCATCCAGCGGTTTTCCTATAGTCTTATCCGCCCTCGCAAGTTCCAGTGCTTTGTTTACATCCGAGCGCAGGGCGCGCAAATTATTCCATCTTGCTTCTTTTTTATCATTAAAAACATACTCTTCACAGAACTTCGGCATGTCGTTGAACATAACGCTCTCAACATCCTCGCTATCGCTGTGCGGCATGCTCTGCCAAACCTCTTCCGCTGTAAAGGAGAGTATCGGTGCCAGCATACGGATCATACAATCCAGTATCATGTAAATTGCGCTCTGAGCACTGCGCCTGCGAGCTCCGTCTTTATCTTCACAGTAAAGTCTGTCTTTTATTATATCCAAATAAAAGTTAGACATATCTATGACGCAGAAGTTGTGTACGGCATGGTATATCAGATGGAATTCATACCCTTCATACGCCTCAGTGACCTTGGCGATCAGCTTGTTGAGCTGCGCGACAGCCCACTGGTCTATTTCTTCCATATCTGCAAAAGCCGTTCTCTGATTCGGGTCAAATCCGTCCAAATTTCCAAGTATAAATCTCGCTGTATTGCGGATCTTCAGATAAATATCAGACAGCTGTTTAAAAATCTTATCTGATACACGCACATCAGCATGATAATCCGAGGACGCCACCCACAAGCGCAGCATATCTGCGCCATATACCTTGATGACCTCTTCCGGCGCTACGCTGTTTCCAAGAGATTTATGCATAGCTTTTCCTTCGCCGTCAACCACCCAGCCATGAGTAAGGACCTTTTTATAAGGCGCTCTTCCATACAGCGCAACCGAAGTCAGCAGAGAGGACTGGAACCAGCCTCTGTACTGGTCGGCTCCCTCCAAGTAGACATCCGCCGGCCATTCAGTGGGATCGTTCTTCCTCAGAGACGCGATATGCGACGAGCCAGAATCGAACCATCCGTCAAGAGTATCCGTCTCCTTTGTAAATCCCTTTTTGCTCCCGCAGTGCGGGCAGGCAAAACCTGACGGCAAAATATCTGCCGCCTCCATTTCAAACCACGCATTCGATCCCTTTTCCCCAAACAACGCCGACACGGCCTCTATAGTGTCCGAAGTGCATATTGGCTTGCCACACTCTGAGCAGTAGAATACCGGTATGGGCAGCCCCCAGTGTCTTTGTCTAGAAATACACCAGTCAGCCCTGTCTCTGACCATGCTGACAATACGGTCTCCGCCCCACTCCGGCAGCCATACAACACTTCCGCAGGCTTCAGCAGCTTCGTCTTTAAATGAGTCTACAGAGCAGAACCATTGATCTGTCGCCCTATAAATAATTGGATTCTTGCATCTCCAGCAGTGTGGATACTGGTGAACGATCGTCTCCGACGCAAGCAGCGCTCCACTTTCTTTAAGTACTTTGAGTATGGCGTCGTTGGCCTCTTGATAGAACAAGCCCTCAAACTGTCCTGCTTCTGCAGTCATGTATCCGCGCGAATCCACAGGCACCAAAGCGCCTATGCTGGTCTTCCCGCTGTCGTCATATTGCCGGCAGATCAAGTAGTCCTCCATGCCGTGCCCCGGAGCCGTGTGAACGCATCCAGTTCCCGCTTCAAGCGTCACGTGATCTCCGTTCAAAATTATGGAGCTTCTACCCGCGAATGGATGCCTCGCAAGCATAAATTCAAACTCCGAACCTTTCAGCTTGGCGATTACTTCCGTCTCGCCTAATCCTGCGGCTTTTGCCACGGATTCTGCCAGATCTTCAGCAACAATGTATATCTCTCCGTTCGCCTTGAGCAAAACATATTGGAAATCTGCATTTAAGCAGATCGCAAGGTTGCCCGGCAGAGTCCACGTGGTCGTTGTCCAAATAACAAAATACATTTTGTCCAACGGACCATACTGCGAAAGCTTTCCCTTGTCATCTTCTACCGCAAATTTTACATATATGGATTCGCATTTGTCATCGGCATACTCTATCTCAGCTTCTGCAAGCGCGGTCTCATCATGTGGGCACCAGTATACCGGCTTTAGACCTTTATAGATATATCCCTTTTCATACATCTTTCCGAATACCTTGACCTCTTCCGCCTCGAAAGCAGGATCCATAGTCAAATAAGGGTTATCCCAATCGCCTAATCCGCCTAAACGCTTAAACTGATCTCTCTGTATATTCACATAGTCCGATGCAAACTTATGGCAAGCCGTACGGAACTCCGGAATACTCATCTTTTTACGATCTAAGCGATTTTGCTTTATTATAGCGCTCTCTATAGGCATGCCGTGGTTATCCCATCCGGGCCTGTACGGCGCATGCCATCCGGACATATTCTTATATCTTACGATAAAATCCTTGAGCACTTTATTCATCGCCGTGCCCATATGGATGTATCCGTTGGAGAACGGAGGTCCGTCGTGAAGTATAAACTTTGGCTTTCCTTTGTTTTTCTCCATCAGCTTGCCGTAAATATCTTTTTCATACCACTGCTTCAACATATCCGGCTCTCTCTTCGGCAGACCGGCGCGCATCGGAAATGCAGTTTTTGGCAGATTGATGGTCGCATTGTAATCTTGGGACATCTTTAGTTTTCTCCCCTTCATATTTATTCAGGCACGAGATCGTATAATGATCCCGTGCCAGTTTGTTATTCATCTTCAGATTTATAGTTGGACCCGAACTGCAGATCGTCAAATTTTCGTCTCATCTTAGAGCGTCTTTTATTGAGATCCTCCTTGCTTTTAAGCTCTGAGACGTCGTATTTTCTCGTCTCGCCAAGCAAATCTTCGCTCTTCTTTTCCTCTTTCTCAGGCTCGCTTTCAGTTTCTTGCGGTTTCTCAGCCTCTTCAAATATTTTAAATACGGAATCCTCAATATCTTTGGCAGTCTCTCCTACAAGATCTTCAAAGCTCTCGATAGTCGAGGCCGATTCCTCCTTGGGCTCCGGCTTTGGGAGTTCAAGTTTGTTCAGATTGGTTATAAATTCCTCATGTTTCTTGCAGAGGAGTTCTACCGCACTTACAAACTCTCCGGTTGCTTTTTTTGCCTCTTTAAGTCTAAGTTCCTCAGTCTGAACCTCGTCCTTAAGAGTCCCAATCTTTTCATACGCCGCTTCCTCGGCCTTTTTTACCAGCTCTTCGCTCTTCTGATTAGCTTTTTCAACTATATCATCAGCCATCTTCTGCGCATTCATCAGGGCAAGGCGCATTGCATCTTCTGTTGAGCGATACTCTTCCACCTTGTCCACAAGTACTTTCAGCTTATTTTTCAATATAGCATTTTCTTTATAAAGAGCGCCATAGTCTTCGCAAACAGTATCTATAAAATCGTCTACGCCGGACATATCATATCCGCCAAAGACCGCTTTAGAGAAAGTCTTCTCCTTTAAATCCTGCGGCGTCAGCATTTATTCCAACCCTTTCTTTTACTGTCTAAAAATACAGCCCGTTATTTTCAAGCTCGTCTATCAAATCGCCCATAAGATCTACGTTATATGGAGTGATTATATATGTGCTGACGGCAACTTTCTTTATCTTGCCGTCTTGAGCATAAGCTACGCCGCCCAAGAAGTCAATAAGCCGTCTTGCAAGTTCCTTGTTAGTCGATTCGAGATTGAGCACAACAGTCCTTTTCTCTCTCAGATGATCGGCTATCTCCGCCGCATTTTCAAAACGATCCGGCTTCACTAAAACGACTTGAAGCTGTGCCGTTGCGTGAATATTGACCACCTTGTTTCTTTTCTCCTCAAAATCCTGAACTGCACTCTGCTGAACAGCAGTCTGTCTTGGTACCGCTGTAATCCGCTCCTGCGTCTTAGGAGTAAAATCTTCGAATTCATCATCGTCATAAGGTCTTGTCAATTTCTTGATCTCTTCCAAAAGGCCCACGCGAATTACCTCCTAATTTTATTTTGCATAATTATAAAAATATTATCTTATTTTTTTCTCGTTGTGTCAATATAAACTGTCAAAACTTTTATTTTATGATTTTTCCATCGTATAAATTCTTTGCGCTTACAACTATCTCATCACCGACTCTCAGGGCCGAAGGATCTTCGAGATCGTTCTCAACTATGTACAGATCCTCAACTTGATACAGTATGCTTATATCCTTGCGCTCGGCCTGAACCCCAGTAACAGTATAAACGTAAGTCTGCCCATCGTCGTCAACATGCACGGCATCTTTCGGCACGCGTATTCCCTCATAATGTTCGATAACGACGTCAGCCTGCTGCTTTCTCATATCCATGGTGTCAGTCATAGCTTTGCTGCAGGACAGCACGATTATCTTTTTCCCGTCTTCACTGTCTCCGATACGCTCTATCTCCATATCCAGTGTTCCTGCATAGTATTTGCCAAACATCAAAGTAACTTTTTCGCCCGCACGCAAGCAGTCCTCAAAATAGATGGCCTGCTCATCGCCAACCGCAAAAACATAGTACCAATTTATATCGTGGATGATCTTTCCTATTGCATCGCTAGGGCTTGTCTCCTCCTGTGCAAGAAGCGTTTGCAGCTCATTCAGGCTCATGTCCTCAAGAGCTTCCGGCCCTATGCTCTCAAATGAATCCACTGTAGCGCAGAACAGTCCTGCTGTCTCCACCCTTATTTCACGGCTCTCCGTGCCATATTGCATGCGAAGTGAATACGCTTCACTCTGAAGCTGTCCTATCCTCTGGCTGATCTCTCCGGCATCGCTTCCCTGTCCAAACAGCAGTGTTTGCAGTTCAGTGGTTTTCTCATCCAACCCGGAAAGGTCTTTCCTGTTCACAGAAAAAACCAGCTCGCGGATGCCCTTGCGCACGTCTTCATCCATGTCCTTAACTTCGGCGCCTGACTCTTTTAATACCAGCAGCTGCTCCAGCTGCTGTATCTGCTGTTCATCAAGCCTGATCTGCGTTGCCGCGTTCAGCCTCTCGGTACTGTCGTATATCTGCGCTATTATCTCCCCTGCCGCAATATGTTCACCCTCCATTGCGACTATATCTACGATATCGCTCGAACTCGTCAGAACTGTTTCATTCCTCACCACAATGCCTTCCACATTCAGCCCATCCTGAGCAGCGTAAGGCACAGCTACGGTAGTGCGAAAAGGATTTTTCCAAGAGTTATACAAATAAGCCCCAAGATAGCAACATATAGCGGCAAATAGAACTATAGATACAGCTTTAATGGCAAGATCGCCTTTTTTCATGCGTGTTACCTCTTCCTGAGTTACGCCTCCTCTTCGCAGATCCCGACTCTTTTTGCCGGAACTATCGTAGAAATGGCGTGTTTATATATCATCTGCTGCCGTCCTTCGCTCTCAATTACGACAACAAAACTGTCAAAGCCCGTTACGGTCCCCTTGAGTTGAAACCCATTCATCAGGAACAACGTCGCCGGCACCCTGTCCTTCCTAGCAGCATTCAAAAACAGATCTTGCAGATTTAAAGCTCTTTGCATCCTTCAACATTCCTTTCTTGAGCCGTGATTCGGCTGCGGTATACTCTATACGGAAAGCTCGTCCGCTCAGTTAATTATACCACTTTTTTCCAGAAACCATGTCGAATTTTGACAAGCTTTTTCATAATCGGGCTGTTCATCCCACAATATCCAGTTGATCTGTTTATCTCTACGAAGCCAAGAAAGCTGACGCTTTGCATAGCGTCTGGACTCTCTCTTGACAACCTCCGCCGCCATTTCCAGAGTGCACTCTCCTCGAAGTGCGGCCACCACTTCTTTATATCCTATGGCCTGCATGGAAGTATATTTTTCATCGATGCCGTCTGCCAAAAGCTCCTCGACTTCACCGGCAAGCCCCAGTTCAAACATCTTATCTACTCTTAGATCGATGCGCTTGTACAGCTGCGTTCTTTCCCTGAAATTCAAAGCGATCTTACAGGCGTCGTATCTGGGAGGAATCTTTTTGGTTTTTTCATTGTGAGCGGTTATTGTTTCTCCGCTTGACAAAAAAACCTCCAAGGCTCTCACAATACGCTTTTTGTCGTTTTCATGCAGGCGCTCCGCCGCTTTAGGATCGCACTCAAACAGCTCTGCGAGCATCTTTCTGCCGCCTTCCGCGTCATACCTTTCGGAAAGTTCTTTTCTCAGTTTTGAATCCTGCTCCCCTTCGGCAAAAGAACGGCCCGAGAGCAGGGATTCTATATACAGCCCCGTTCCACCGACTACTATCGGAAGTTTTCCTCTGTTTAAGATATCCTCGACGCATTTTCCCGCATCCTCTACATACCTTGCCACGGAATAGCTCTCTTTTGGATCGACAACATCTATCATATGGTGTGTGACTCCGCGCATTTCTTCAGCCGTGGGTTTTGCCGTCCCTATATCCATTCTCTTATACAACTGCATTGAATCTGCGGAAACGATCTCTCCTCCGTACATCAGCGCAAGCCTTATTCCAAGTTCAGTCTTTCCCGTCGCTGTCGGACCCGTAATTACTACAACCGATCTCATCAGTTTCTAAGACTGTGAAGAGGCGCAGGTATGCGTCCGCCTCTTGCTATAAATTCTTCACTCGAGTATCTGTTGACAGGCATTATCGGAGCAGAGCCCAGAAGCCCTCCGAATTCCACACGCTCTCCGACTTTTCCTCCCTCTACCGGGATCACTCTTACGGCGGTAGTCTTGTTGTTTATTACGCCTATCGCGGCTTCATCTGCAATGATCGCAGCTATCGTAGAGGCCGGCGTATCTCCCGGTATGGCTATCATATCCAGTCCTACAGAGCATACGCAAGTCATCGCCTCCAGCTTTTCTATCGTAAGCGCACCTTTCTCGGCCGCCCGAATCATGCCGGCGTCCTCGCTTACCGGTATAAACGCGCCCGAAAGTCCTCCAACATGGCTGGATGCCATGACTCCGCCCTTTTTCACCGCATCATTGAGCATTGCCAGCGCTGCCGTCGTACCGGGTGCCCCCACGCTTTCAAGGCCCATGATCTCTAAAATATCCGCCACACTGTCTCCGATAGCCGGAGTGGGTGCGAGTGAAAGGTCTACAACTCCGAATGGCACTCCAAGTCTCGCCGATGCTTCCTGTGCCACCAGCTGTCCCATCCTTGTGATGCGGAACGCAGTTTTTTTAATAGTCTCCGCGACCACATCAAATGGTGCCCCTTTGCAGGCTTGGAGTGCGTGGCTGACCACTCCCGGACCACTTACTCCAACATTTATCACACATTCGGCCTCGCCTTCACCGTGGAAAGCTCCTGCCATAAAAGGATTGTCCTCCACTGCGTTCGCAAAGACGACAAGTTTGGCACAGGCCATGCTCCCGCTCGAAGCGGTGAGTCTTGCCGCCTCCTTGACAGTCCTTCCCATCATTGCCACCGCGTCCATATTTATGCCCGCGCGCGTAGTCGCTATATTGACGCTGGAACAAACTCGCTCGGTAGCCGCGAGTGCTTCCGGTATGGACTCCACAAGTTTGCGGTCGCCTTCAGTAAAGCCCTTGTGTACCAGCGCGGAAAAACCCCCTATAAAATTCACGCCGACTTCCCGCGCCGCCTTGTCCATGGCCTCTGCGACAGGCACTCTTGAGCGGCATTCGCAGCTCTCCGCCGCTATGGCCGCCGGAGTTATAGATATCCTTTTATTTACTATGGGTATCCCAAATTCCCTTTCGATATCCTCTCCGGTACGCGTCAGCTTTTCAGCGCAGCGTGTTATTTTATCATAGATCTTCCTGCTGCAGACCTCTATGTCCGGGTGAGCGCAGTCGCGTACTGAGATACCCATGGTAATGGTCCTGATATCCAGATGCTGCTGGTCTATCATTTCTATGGTCTGCATGATCTCTCTCTGATTTATCATGTCGGCCTCCTATATCCTGTGCATCGCTTCAAAAATATCTTCTCTCTGGATACGAATATTCAAAGCCTCTTTTTCCCCTTCTGCGTGCAGTACCTCTGCGAGCTCGGCAAATGGGATATCACATACGGATACATCCACTAACATGATCATAGTGAAATATTCCTGTAGCACAGTCTGGCTTATGTCCAGCACATTAACTCCTTTTTCGGCGAGTATAGAGCATACTCTTGCAATAATCCCGACCCTGTCCTTTCCTATAACTGTCACTATTGCCCGCATGATTTCCTCCTATATTCTCTCTGCCGTCAATTCGTCAAGCGTCAAACCAAACGGCGGCATAAAATGTTCCATAAAATACCCAACTTCCGGCATATCCATTTCTTCAAGCGCCTTCTTCGTCTGTCTTTCGGCGCTGCTGAACTCCTTGTTTCCGGCGCAGCGTTCCTCCACGCATTTTATATATGCAGACAGCTTGTCCGCAGCCTTTATCACTTTCGCCAGCTGCTCATCTTCGTTCTGCATCAGCGGCACATAACTCGGCCTGAGCTGTTCCGGCAGGTGTTCAAGCAGTTTTTGCGAAGCCATGGCCTCCACGCGATGGTATGACTCCATCATTTCTGAATTCTGATACTTTACAGGAGTCGGCATATCTCCGGTAAGTATCTCCGAGGCGTCGTGAAAAAGCGCAACGGAAGCCGCTCTGTCCGGATCTACCTCTTTCCCGTATATTTCTTTCCCTATTACTGCCAATGCGTGCGCAAGCACCGCCGTCATATGTGAGTGCTCCTGAAGATTTTCCGAATAACTGTTTCTCATGAGGACCCATCTGTTTATGTTCTTCATCCTAGATATCAGAGCAAAAAAATTCTTTGTCATTTTGCTGCTCCTTCCTTGTTTCTGATATCATACCACAGCAAAACTTCAAAGTAAACTTTCGAAACGGAAAATTAAGTTGCAATCTTAGGCATTATTATGTATAATATTTCGGTTATTAAGAGGAGATGGATCTCATGAACAATCTTAGAAATATAGCTATCATCGCCCATGTCGACCACGGCAAAACTACTCTTGTCGACGAGATGCTTGCACAGGGTGGTGCTTTCCGTGAAAATCAGGTAGTTATGGACAGGGTAATGGACTCAGGCGACTTGGAACGCGAACGAGGGATCACTATTCTTTCAAAAAATACCGCTATACACTACAATGGGATCAAAATCAATATAGTCGATACTCCGGGCCATGCCGATTTCGGTGGTGAGGTAGAACGCGTATTGAAAATGGTCAACGGCGTACTCCTTTTGGTTGACGCCGCAGAAGGTCCTATGCCGCAGACCCGATTTGTCTTACAGCGGGCGCTGGCTCTTGGGCACCGCGTAATAGTCGTCATAAATAAAATCGACCGTCCCGACGCCCGTATCCACGAAGTCATCGATGAAGTATTGGAACTTTTGCTCGAATTGGACGCGACCGACGAACAGCTTGATTCCCCCATGCTCTTTTGCTCTGCCAAGAAAGGCACAGCCTCATATTCTCCCGATGCAGAAGGTACGGATCTTCGTCCGCTGTTTGACACCATAGTAAATTATGTGCAGCCTCCGGTCGCCGATACAGAAGGTCCGCTGCAGCTGCTGGTGTCCTCGGTAGACTACAACGAATATGTAGGCAGAATAGCAATAGGACGCATAGAGCGCGGAATCATCCGTCAGAATCAGGAGATAGTTGTTTGCGACTACAACAACGAACGCCCTACCAAACGCGCAAAAGCGGTCAGTCTTTATCTTTACGACGGCTTAAGCAAAGTCCCTGTAGAAGAAGCTCCGGCAGGCGACATCGTAGCTTTATCAGGAATAGCTGACATCACAATCGGAGACACAATCTGTGCTCCCGACTGTGTGGACCCCCTTCCTTTTGTACAAATTTCCGCTCCAACTATAGAAATGACTTTCTCTGTCAATAACAGTCCTTTTGCAGGGCAAGAGGGCAAGTTCGTCACCAGCCGCAATCTGAGGGATCGTTTAATGAGGGAAACTCTAAAGGATGTTTCTCTGCACGTAACGGAGGGCGACACAACCGATAGCTTCAATGTTGCAGGGCGCGGCGAAATGCATCTCTCCATACTAATAGAGACGATGCGCCGCGAAGGCTATGAATTTCAGGTATCTCCGCCCAGAGTGCTCAACAAGGAGATCGACGGCAAACTCTGCGAACCCATAGAACGCGTAGTTATAGATGTCCCGGACGAGAACATAGGTTCAGTCATCGAGAAAATGGGTTCGCGCAAAGGTGAGCTTTTGGAAATGACTCCTACCGGCACCCGTACCCGCTTGATATTCCTTGTGCCTTCCAGAGGCCTATTCGGATACCGGAATGAATTCCTTTCCGATACTCGCGGAGAAGGCATTATGAATTCGATCTTCGAGTGCTACTCTCCGTTCAAAGGCGAGATCGTCCGCCGCACCGGCGGTTCTCTCGTAGCTTTTGAGACTGGAGAAGCCGTGTCTTACGGTCTGTTCAACGCTCAGGAACGCGGAGTTCTTTTCATTGGCCCGGGCACCAAGGTGTATGCCGGCATGGTAGTCGGACTTTCACCGAAACCGGAAGACATCACAGTCAATGTCTGCAAACGCAAACAGCTTACAAATATGCGGGCCGCCGGCAGCGACGAGGCTCTGCGCCTAACCCCTCCGCGTCAGTTGAGCTTGGAGCAGATGCTCGAATTCCTTGCAGATGACGAAATACTTGAAATAACGCCGCAGAGTCTGCGGCTCCGCAAACGCATTTTGGATCATTCACTCAGGATGAAAGCCTTGAAGGGAAATAAATAGATCGCAAACAAAAACAGCGGCGTTTTAACGCCGCTGTTTTTTTATTGTTCAGAACTTGCGCTTGCATTGAGATATGCATTGATGAAACCGTCGATATCTCCGTCCATAACAGCATTTATATTTCCCTGTTCATAACCTGTTCGATGGTCTTTC
>CALWWP010000007.1 GCA_944385275.1 uncultured Oscillospiraceae bacterium
GCCGCGGCGACTACATCTCTCTGGACGGCTCCACCGGCAAGATTTACGGCGAAGCAATCCCGACCGTAGCCGCTTCCGTTTCCGGCGACTTTGGCCGTCTGATGGCGTGGGCCGACGAGGCAAGACAGCGGCAGGTACGCACGAACGCCGACACCCCAAGAGACGCTGCCCAGGCTCTGGCCTTTGGCGCGCAGGGCATCGGTCTGTGCCGCACCGAGCATATGTTCTTCGAGGGCACCAGAATCAAAGCGATGCGCGAGATGATCCTCTCCAAGACCGAGGAGCAGAGACGCGTTGCACTGGATAAACTGCTCCCGATGCAGCAGGGCGACTTCGAGGCGATCTACGAGGCGATGCAGGGCCTGCCGGTCACCATCCGCTTCCTGGATCCACCGCTCCACGAGTTCGTTCCGCACACCGAGGAGGAGATCAAAGAGCTCTCCGAGGACATGAACATTTCCGTCGAGGAAATTCACAACGTCATCGACTCGCTGCATGAGTTTAACCCGATGATGGGTCACCGCGGCTGCCGTCTGGCTGTTTCCTATCCGGAGATTGCCGAGATGCAGACCACCGCTGTCATCCGTGCAGCCATCAATGTAAGCCGCAAGCATCCTGATTGGGACGTTGTTCCGGAAATCATGATCCCGCTGGTTGGCGAGGTCAAGGAGCTGGCTTATGTTAAATCCATCGTCACCAAGGTTGCCGACGAGATCATCGCCAAAGAGGGCGTTCAGATCCACTACAAAGTTGGTACCATGATCGAGATCCCGCGCGCGGCCGTCACCGCAGACGAGATTGCGCAGGAAGCGGAGTTCTTCTCCTTCGGCACCAACGACCTGACCCAGATGACCTTTGGCTTCAGCCGTGACGACGCCGGCAAGTTCCTGCCTGAGTACTATGCAAAGAAGATCTACGAGTTCGATCCATTTGCAAAGCTCGATCAGGATGGCGTTGGCAAGCTCATCAAGATGGCTACAAAGCTCGCCAAATCCGTACGTCCGGACATCAAGCTCGGTATCTGCGGCGAGCACGGCGGAGATCCTTCCTCTGTCGAATTCTGCCACAATGCTGGTCTCACCTATGTATCTTGCTCACCGTTCAGAGTTCCTATCGCAAGACTTGCTGCTGCACAGGCTAAGATAAATGCCGACGCTGCTGCGAAATAAGTTTTGAGCTTCTTTGAACCCGTAGAGTAATTTTAAAGACGCAAAAAGCAGGGCAGCACACCTATGTGTCTGCCCTGCTTTTTAATTGATTAATTAGCAAGCAATCAATCATGGGGAGTTGATTTTATAATGAGCGATTTTAGATATGCCGCCCACGGAGTGCCCCCGTACGGTCCTTTTAACAACTGGCATCTTCCGTATGAAGACCTTAAATACAAAATAGAGCATGAGCCTTGGAGCCTATATATCCCACCCTATCGCTGCGCACCTCATATTTGGAATGTTGCCGGATTTGTCGATACTTGCTCATACCTGCTGGATACCGGCGAAGGACTTATACTTATTGAAGCTCCGTGCTTTAACTCGCTGTATCTTGAGTTTGAATCTATTCGTCAAATAGGCTACGATCCACACGATATAAAATGGATCTTCTTAACTCATGACCACGGCGACCACTACGGTTCTGCCCGCGCCATCAAGGAATATACCGGTGCTAAGATATATCTTTCACGCGCAGACCGCGAGGAGTATGAGCAACAGCGCGACAGCGGGACCCTGCGTGAAAGTCCATACGGCCATCATACTTTTGAAGTGGATGCATGCTACGACGACACCAATCCTTTGACAATAGGCAGATTTACCTTTAACTTCTCATTCTGCCCCTACCACAGCCCTGCTTCTACGGTCTTCAGATTTGAAGATACCGACGACGAGACCGGCGTGACCTATAAGATTGCACTGCACGGCGGTTTGGGAGTCTACACTGAGGATATGCTGAAGCAAAAGGGATACCCCGTGGAATGGAAACAGAAGTTTATAGATTTTGCAACTGATGCGGCAACTTGGGATGTCGATATCACTCTTGCGAGCCACGAAAACCAGACCAATTTCCACTCCGGTGCAAACTTCGAAAATCCTTCTGACTACAGCGGCTTTGTTGACAAAACCGTTTGGGGTAATCTGATGAACTCGAAGAAGAGAGATGTCATTCTCGATCGTCAGGGCATAGATCCTAAAACCGGCAAAACCATTGTTTATGAAAGAGACGGCAAGTGGTAAATTCTTTGCAGGAAGCCTCCTCTACGGCGGCTTCCTGTTACTTATTGCGGAAAACAAAAATTTTTCTTGCAGTTCTCATTCAATTAGATATAATTATTGTGTATTACCTCTGTGTTTTTTTAAGCGATGAGGTCATCAACTTCAATGAAAACGGGGATTTTCTATGGATCTGCTCAACAAACTAAACGATTTTGCAAAAAATATTACAGACAAAACTGCCGATGCCATTGAAATCGGTAAGCTAAACTCGAAAATAAACTCTGAAACCGCGGCAATTTCTGAGCTGATGAAACAGATAGGCGCCGTCTATTATGACAAATACACTGCCGGCCTCGTGCCAGACCCCGATGCTGCTGAGTTTTTTGCCTCTATAGACGAGCACAAGGCATGCATCAGCGAAGCGCGCTCCGAAATAGAGCGCATAAAGGCGGAAAATGAGGCCGCGAAAGCTGCCGCGGGCGCCGTGATCTGTCCATCCTGCGGTTTTGCCAACAGCCATGGCACGAAGTTCTGCCAAGAATGCGGTACAAAGATCGAATCCTATACGGCCGTTAAGGTATGTCCGTCCTGCGGTGCGGAACTCTCGGACAACGTCAAATTTTGCAGCAACTGCGGGACAAAGATCGAATGATCTTTGTCTGCGGGTAAAATATCGCACTTGCTCAATATTATACAACAACTTCTAAGGAGTGAAAATATGTCTATTCGCATTGGAATCGTCGGCTACGGAAACATAGGCCGCGGAGTAGAAGCCGCCATTTCCTATAACCCCGACACTGAACTCGCCGGTATTTTTACACGCCGCGCACCAGAGGAACTAAAAAGCGCCACTTCTGCTCCAGTCTACCACATTGATCAAGCTAAGGACATGACTTCCGAAATAGATGTCATGATACTTTGCGGAGGCAGTGCTACCGATCTTCCCAAGCAAAGCCCGGAGTTTGTCAAGCTGTTCAACATCGTCGACAGCTTTGACACCCACGCAAAAATCCCCGAGCATTTTTCCGCTGTTGATGCTGCCGCGAAAAGCTCCGGTCACATTGCAATCATCTCTGCCGGTTGGGATCCGGGCATGTTTTCTCTCAACCGTCTGCTTGGAAATGTCATATTGACCGACGGCGCCGATTATACATTCTGGGGCAAAGGCATCAGCCAGGGACACTCCGACGCCATTCGCCGCATAGAAGGAGTACTCGATGCCAAGCAGTACACTATACCTATTCCCTCTGCTCTGGAGCAGGTTCGCAGCGGCTCTGCTCCCAAGCTGACCACCCGCGAAAAGCACACCAGAGAGTGCTTTGTCGTTGCTGCTCCGGGGGCCGACAAGGCGCGTATAGAGCATGAGATCAAAACCATGGAAAACTATTTTGCCGACTACGATACAACAGTTCACTTTATTTCTCAGGAGGAACTGGACAGAGATCACAGCGCCATGCCTCACGGCGGCTTTGTGATAAGATCCGGCAAAACCGGTCTTGCTCATGAACACAATGCAACCATCGAATACAGTCTTAAGTTGGATTCAAATCCAGAATTCACTTCTTGTATCTTAGTTGCGTGTGCCCGTGCTGCCGCAAGAATGTATTCAGAAGGCCTTACCGGATGTAAAACTTTGTTTGACGTTCCTCCGGCCTATCTTTCTTCTCTTTCCGGCGAAGAACTGCGACGCACTATGCTGTAAACACATAAAAAGCTCCCCGTACGTGAAGTACGGGGAGCTTTGATTTAAACGTGTTTTACAGTTTAAAGATCTTCGAAATCCTGGGCTTCTGCCTCAGCTATACGATGGTATTTCCAATTCTGAACTTTACCCTTGAATTCCTCTGTCAATTCTGCGATCTGCTGTTTGTATACAAAAACAAGGCTGATTGCCGCTGCGAAACAGACCGCCGCGGCAAGAAAGCTAATGAGCGGACCATATTTTTTCATGCAGTTCTCCTCCTTTTTATATTTAGCTTTAGTGTACACCTTATTTACATGAATTTCAACTAATATTTTTCTTGAGCTTTACCAAAATATATACTATAATGCTAATTACAAATAATGGCACACTGGTAGAAAGGAGCGGCTTTTTATGGTAACTTTCAAAAACGATAAGGGTCTTATCAATATTTCCGGAGATGTTTTGACCACTTTAGTCGGTGCTGCCGCCACAAATTGTTTTGGCGTACGCGGTATGGCTATGCGTTCAGTCAGTGACGGACTGGTTCATTTGCTTCGCCTCGAAGCTATGAGCAAGGGTGTTTACATTACCTATCACGATGACAGTACCATTTCTATAGAACTCCATATAGTCATACGCAACGGGGTAAACATTCCCGTGATTTGCGATTCCATCATGAGCGAAGTACGCTACAAAGTATCTGAATATACAGATGTAGAGATCCGCTCTGTCGATATATTTGTAGATGCCGTCATGAAAGACTGATTCGAAAGAGGTGGTTGATTTGAAGCAGTGTATAAACGGTGCTGTTTTCAAAGACATGATAATAAACGCTGCAACTTCGCTCGAAGCGCACAAGCAGCTTATCAATGATTTAAACGTATTCCCTGTTCCAGACGGAGATACGGGAACTAATATGAGCATGACTATCAACTCCGCAGTGTCACCTTTGGAGCAGGCAGATCTTTCATCCGTCAGCAAGTTGGCGGAACTCACAGCCAGTGCTCTTCTGCGCGGCGCCAGAGGAAATTCCGGCGTCATCCTGTCCCTGCTTTTCAGAGGTTTTTCTAAATCAGTGCGCGGGAAAGACGAACTGGATGCCATGGAATTTGCTCAGGCTATGGGCGAGGGCGTAGAGGCAGCATACAAAGCGGTCATGAAGCCAGCAGAAGGCACAATCCTCACTGTATCCCGCGTTTCCGCTGCTGCTGCGATGCAGTCAGCCTCTGCAAATACTTCTATAGAAGACTGCCTTGCTCAGACTATAGAAGCCGCAAAAACAGCTTTGGCTGAGACCACAAATCAAAATCCCACTTTAAAGAAAGCCGGAGTCATAGACGCCGGAGGCAAGGGCTACCTTTATATTTTGGAAAGTATGCTAGCCGCATTAAACGGCGAGCTGTACGACCGCAGCGCTATCGGTACAGCAACTCACGACAAAGCCGATTTTTCTGCTTTTGACGACGCGGATATCATCTTTACCTACTGTACGGAATTCATCGTCTCTCGTGAAAATAAAAAAGACCCCTCTAAACTGAGGCAGTTTTTATCTGAGCTCGGAGACAGCATAGTAGTGGTTGATGACGACGAGATAATAAAGGTGCATGTTCACACAAACAGTCCAGGTGTAGTCTTGACCGAAGCTTTGACCTACGGCAGCCTTTTGACTGTAAAGATAGAGAATATGCGCGAGCAGCATTCGGAGACGACCATTCTTCAGGACTCCGATCAGCCGGCGGCGCCTGAAAAGGAATTCGGCGTAGTGACGGTATGTGCCGGAGAAGGATTGACTTCTGTATTCTTTGATCTCGGAGTAGATCAGATCGTGTCTGGAGGGCAGACGATGAACCCCTCGACCGACGACATCCTCAAGGCAATAAACCGTATACCTGCTGAAACAGTATTGGTTTTGCCTAATAATAAAAATATTATCATGGCCGCTGAGCAGTGCAACGACTTGACAAGCAAAAACGTCGTAGTGCTACCGAGCAAAACCATTCCTCAAGGCATTTCCGCTATGCTTGTATTTGACGCCAGCCTCCCTCTTGAAGAGCTGACTGAGACGATGTCTGAGGCCATCTCAAATGTACACACCGTACATATTACTCACGCTGCGCGTGATTCAGATTTTGACGGACATACGATTTATGAGGGCGACTATCTGGGCCTTTTGGACAATTCTCTTCTTGCAACGGACAAAGAGCTTTTTTCGCTGTTTGAAAAGGTGGCCGATAAATTCCAGTCTTTAAACCACGAATTTATTACTATATACTACGGCGGCGGCGCATCTGAAGACGAGGCTAGCGAAGTCCTCAAATATTTTTCAGAACAGTTTTCCGACGGCGACATCTCTCTTATCAACGGCGGTCAGCCAGTTTACAATTATATTATCTCCGCGGAGTAAAATTTTAAGGAGCCCATACTTTCCTGTGTGGGTTCCTAATTATTGCCTGGGAAATCTTCTTAGAAGTCCGTTTGATCGCAACTGAAATTGCTCTTGACAAATATACCATCTTTCGCCTATGCTATATTTATAAAAAGAATAGAGGGAGGATTTTGATATGGCTACAAAAATTTGTTCCCATTGCGGCGCTGCGGTTGACGAATCTGCTCAGTTCTGCACAGTATGTGGTTTTTCGTTTGCTGCACCGCCGGAAAGCACACCTACTCCGGAATGCGGCGAACCTTCTGCTGCCACTTTTGCCGAGGAAACTCCGACAGAAACATCCACGCCTGAAAATGCGGCCGCTTCTGAGACAAGCCCTTCAGCTCCTGTCGGCACTATCGTAGCCGATCATCGGGCTCCTTCTCAGCCTCAGGCTCCTGTGCCCAGCTTTACGGCAGAAGCAGAACCGCCAAAAGACAGCAAGTACGCCTCTATAACTACTGCTGGCTTTGTTGGGATCTTTGCACTTATGGCTGTTCCCGTCGTCAACTTGGTCCTTCTCATCATCTGGGCCTGCGGCGGATGTCAAAAAATCACAAAAACTAGATTTGCAAGGGCGATGCTGATAATAATGCTGATCTCTTTTATAATCTGTTTTATCATCGCGGTTTGTTTTTATCTGTGGCTCATCTACTTTGACGGCAGAGAGCTTTTATTTAGGATCTTTAGATATCCATTATTTACCTTTCATGTTTGATTAGGAGGAAACACTATGGCTTTTTGTTCAAAATGCGGCGCCCAAATAAGCGGCGGAGTAAAGTTCTGTCCCACATGCGGAAATCCTGTCAGTACGTCAGGTTCTTCTGACCTCAGCTCTACTTTTGATCCTGCTGACATTCAGGAAAACAAAGTTCTGTCTGTACTATGCTATTTTAGCCTGTTTATCTTGATCCCACTCGTTGCAAAGCCCGATTCTGCGTATATAAAATTTCATATAAATCAGGGATTGATTCTAATTTTCGCAGGCATAATTTCTTCTCTTATGTTTATTGTCCCCATACTCGGGTGGATCGCCGGCGCTCTTTCATACATCTTCTTGCTGGTCTGCTGCATTATCGGAGTCGTAAATGCATTCCTCGGAAAAGCAAAACAGCTCCCATTGATCGGAAACTACGTTATTCTCAAATGGTAACAAAAATGCTTTCTCCTCAGAGTTTCTGTGGGGAAAGCATTTTGTCCTTTCTTGCTTTTTGTTTTTTTTCAAGCTATACTGGTCTTGGTGATACCTATGACAACTATAAATATTTTGGCCGTTGGCGACATAGTCGGGAAAAGCGGACTGGATATTCTCCGCAGACGGCTGAGGGGAATTATCCGCTCATTTCACATTGATTTTACCGTGGTAAACGGCGAAAATTCCGCCGGCACTGGTCTTACTCCGGCAAACGCAGACGACATATTCAACGCCGGAGCTGACGTGATCACCCTTGGCAATCACGCCTTTTCAAAATCGGCAATTTTCCCTTATTTGGAAGAGTGCCAATATATACTCAGACCTCAGAATTTTGCTCCTCAATCCCCTGGCAGGGGTTTTGGTCTGTTTGAAACCGCTTTTGGAAATGTTTTAGTCATCAATTTAGTGGGCAGGTGCGGCATGAACTTTGGCCCAGACAATCCCTTCTTTGCCGCCGATCTTGTTCTTTCAAAGCAAAAGGCAAAATTTACACTAGTAGACATGCACGCCGAGGCCACGAGCGAGAAGCTTGCTCTTTGCTATTACCTTGACGGACGAGTATCTGCCGTTTGGGGTACTCACACGCATGTGCAGACATCGGACGCCTCCGTCTTTCCCAAAGGCACGGGCTATATCACAGACCTTGGAATGACCGGACCTGCCCGATCCGTACTCGGTGTCGTCCCACAGCAATCCATAGACATGTTTTTGGGGAATCCGGCTTACCGCTTTGAGACCGCATCGGGGCCTGCGAAGCTGGAGGGGGCCGTATTTTCCATAGACCGTGAGACCGGCCTCTGCCAATCGGCGGAAGCTATAAGAATTATAGAATAAGGAGGACTGCGATTTGATCAAACTTCTGCATGCGGCCGATCTGCATCTGGATTCGCCGTTTGAATCTCTATCTGCCGAAAAGGCCGCAGAAAGGCGGCTGGAACAGCGCGCTTTACTTCACCGCATCGTGGAGCTATGTGCCGAAGAACAGGTCGACATCGTTCTTTTTGCCGGCGATCTGCTTGATTCAACCCGCTCGTCCTATGAAACGTCCGAGCTGCTGACGTCAGCTTTTGAAAAAATAGATGCAGAGATATGCATCGCTCCGGGCAATCACGACTACTACTGTTCTTCTTCCCCCTATGCTTCCCTGACATTTCCATCCAATGTGCACATCTTTTCGGCTTCTCAGTTTGAGCAATTCTATTTTCCCAAGCTGAACTGCACTGTCTGGGGAGCCGCCTTTACCGCTCCGTATTCACCCGGCCTGCTTTCAGGATTTTCCCTGCCGAATTTTGATTCTCTGAATCTCATGGTTTTGCACGGAGATATGAACCCGTCGAGTCAGTACTGTCCCATATCCGAAGACGACATAGCCCGCTCACACTTGGACTATCTTGCTCTTGGCCACATACACAGCTGTCAGCTGCCCGCGCGCGCCGGGGATACATACTACGCATATCCCGGCTGTCCCGAGGGACGTGGCTTTGATGAGTTGGGCGAAAAAGGAATTCTGCTCGGGTCGATAAACAAGGGCATCTGCGACATGCGTTTTATCCCGATCTGTTCCAGACAATACCGCATACTGGACATCGACCTGACTGAAGCTGCGGATGCGGCGGATGCACTGCGTGCCGCGATTCCTCCCAGCTCAGACCGCGACATTTACCGTGTGATTTTTTCTGGAAGCTATGACAAGACGATAACCCCCTCAAAAATCGCCGAACAGTTTTCTGACAAGTTTTATTCGCTGACAGTCCGTGACCGAACACGTCCCAGAAGAGACATCTGGGACGGCGCCGGCGAGGATACGCTCAAAGGGCTGTTTTTATCTAAGCTCAAAAAGCAGTATTCCGACGCCAAGTCGGAAGCCGAGCGCGATCAAATCGTTCTCGCTGTGCGCTACGGACTTGCCGCGTTTGAAAACGGAGAGGAGATCTGCCTGTGAAAATTTATCGTATGGCCGCCTCTTTTGGCAAACTTAGCAATGCTAAGATCGAACTTGGAGAGAATCTGAACATTGTACAAGCCCCAAACGAAGCCGGCAAATCCACCTGGTGCGCTTTTATCCGCACGATGCTCTACGGCATAAACACCTCAGACCGCGATAAAACCGGATATATTTCAGATAAAAATCGGTATCAGCCGTGGAACGACGCCTCTATGAGCGGCTCCATGACGGTTTCTTGGAACGGACAGCTTATTACGCTGGAACGCCTTTCCAAGCCTCGTCAGCCATTCGGCGTCTTTTCGGCGGTTTATGAAAACACTTCACAGCCCGTAGAAGGCTTGACCTCATCAGACGCAGGAGAACTGCTTACCGGCATGAGTTCCGGCGTGTTCACCCGCAGCGCCTTTATACGTCAGTCAGATATGGCCGTATCGCAGACTCCTGAGCTGGAAAAGAGGATATCGTCTTTAATTTCATCTGGAGATGAAAGCAATTCGTATACCGATGTCGACAAGAAACTGCGTGATTGGATGCGCAAACGTCTTTTTAAAACTACAGGGCTCATCCCTCGCTGTGAACAGGAGCTAGAAGAGATTGATGAAAAGCTCGCCAGCATAGAAGACCGCATAACATCCCTTGCCGAACTGCGCGAAAAACTGCAGCAGGCCCAGATATACCATGACGAATGTACAGCCGAGCTTGCAATGCACGACAAGGCCGACCATTACGACGTCCAACTTCAGCTGTATAATGCTTATGCGTCCTGCATGGACTTAAAGGAGCGCTGTATAAAGATGAGAGACCGGCTTTCAGCGTCCGGCATATCGGACAAAGAAAGCCTGTACGCGCTTCGGTATTCTCTGAATTCTCTTACCGAGCTCCCCGATGAATCGCCAGATCTTGCGGCAAAAGCGGAAAGTGAGCGTTTGAACAAAATTTCTGAGTCCCTAAAGCTGAGCCGGTTTTCTCCCATGAGCGCGTCGGACGCGGAAGCCGCGGTCTCAAAAGCTTCTTCCGACTATCGCCAAGCAGATATAATCTCTTCTCCCCCCGCTAAATCGCTCCTTTGGGCCGCGGTACTTTCTCTTGTCCTTTTTGTTTCATGCGGTGTTTACGGTGTACTCTTTTCCAATCTCGCCGGTCTCATCGCTGCGGGTGCGCTCGCGGCGCTCTCCCTTGTCCTATACATACTATATTTTAGGCGCAAAAAGATCTCCCAGAAAAATCAGAAGCTAAAAGCCTCTGTGCTGTCCGGCTTCGGCGTCTCTACCCTCGATGAACTGTATTCCAAACTAGGAGAATACAAACAGCTTCTTTATCAGTCGGACTCCGCGTCTGTGGCCCTTGCCGCGGCGGAGGAGGCCTCCAAAAACGCGGCTGAAGAGACCCGTACGGCGAAAAATGCCCTCCTTGAAAAGCTGCGCAGCATAGACGCCAATGTCACTTTTGAAACCGCTTCGCCGCTCTTATCCTCTCTCGAACAGCTGTGGGATGAGTATTCAGATCTTGCTACAAAGGCGAAAGTAGCGGCACAGCTATACGAATCTCTGTCTCAGACACACAGTCAAGACCCTGATTTCGATCCGCAAAAAACCGTCTCTCGCCCGCCTCACAGCCGCGCGGAGCTCTCCTCGTCTCTCCGATATTCTGAGCGCGAACTCAATTCCCTTCGGTCGTCTGTTGCCTCTATCGAAGGCGAGCTGCGCACTACAGGCGATCCTCTGGTGCTTCAGTCCAGACGTTCCGAGCTCGTGCACACTCTTGAGAACGCAAAAAAAGAACATTCTGCAATCACACTTGCCATACAGACTTTGAGTGAAGCCAATACCGAGATCCAAAACCGTTTTTCCCCGCTTTTGGGACAGGCCGCGGCAGATATATTTTCAAGACTTACTTCAGGGAAATATTCGCATCTGTTTTTCGACAAAAGCCTTCACGCGAAAACCGTCCCATCTTCGGAGTCGGCTAGCCGCGACAGCCTCCTTCTAAGCGACGGAACTCTCGATCAGCTGTATTTTTCTCTCAGATTGGCGATATGCGAGCTCACCCAGCCCGACGGTTCAGAACCCTGTCCTCTCATATTGGATGACGCCTTGATGACCTTTGACCGCGCTCGCATGGAGGCCGCGCTTGAGCTGCTTCTTGAACTGTCTCAAAAACGGCAGATAATCTTGTTTACGTGCCATGGCCGCGAAGCAGAGTATTTAAGCGGAAGAGATGGCGTGACATTCCTCTCTATCTAAATACTTTTTGAGCTGTATCAAACGGGGCGAAGTTTCTTTTAAAAGCTTCGCCCCGTCTTTTTGATGCAGTTTCTCCCGCGCTGTGATATAATAGAGCGACAGCATTCTCAAAACACTGCAAAGGAGGTTTCCCGCATGATCGACCTTAAAGACATAGGCAAATACCGTGAAAACAACAGGTTAGAGGCGAAAAGGGCTCAGGGTGGTTTTCCCGAAAGCCTTTGGGAGACCTATTCTGCTTTTGCAAACTCTTTCGGCGGCGTTATCCTTCTGGGAGTCATAGAACAGAGCGATAAATTTTTCCGAACTGTCCCTCTCCCGAATCCCGAAGCGCTTGTGGAAGAATTTTGGGAGACCCTGCGAGACCCTTCAAAAATAAGTGTAAATATTTTAACTGAAAACAACGTACAAATAGTCGAAAGTCAGGGCAATCGGATCGTTGTAATAGAGGTGCCGCGCGCCAACAGGCACGACAAACCTGTCTATATCGGCACGGATCCTTTTTCCGGATCGTACAGGCGCAACGGAGACGGCGACTACCACTGTACTCCCGAAGAAGTACAGACAATGCTCAGAGACCGCGAGGATTCTTCCCGGGACAGCCACAGTCTGGAGCACATGGGTCTGGATTCACTTGACTCCGGCAGTATAGAAAGATACCGCCTGCACCTTTTGGATCCGGAATTGGCCAAACTTCAAAACGAGCAGCTTCTTCTATATTTGCTTGCCGCAGTACAGGGCGAAGATCAGCGCCTGCATCCAACCGCCGCGGGTCTCCTCATGTTTGGCCGCTATGATCAGATCATGCGCGAGTTTTCCCATTATTCTCTGGACTACCAGGATCAAAATATACATATCCGTTCAGACGACGGGACTTGGAGCGGAAATATTTTGGATTTCTATTTATTGACTTACAACAGGATCTCTCAGGATCTTCCCTGCGTCCAAGGTCCTTCCTCTGTAGATTCCGCGCTCAAAGAAGCTCTCGCAAACGCGCTGATGCACGCAGATTACTACGACCGCAAAGGACTTGTTATACGAAAAACAGCTGACCGTGTAGTCATAGAAAACCCCGGCGTGCTTCGCATCAGTCCGGACGCCGCGCTCAGCCGCGGTATCTCTGATCCCCGAAACTGCATTTTGATACGCATGTTTAACCTCATTGGAGTTGGCACGAGCAAAGGCCTTGGCCTTGCCAATATCCACGACGTCTGGAGCCGTCAGGGCTGGCGTGAGCCAAATATCAAAGAATACTTAAATCCGGACCGCACCGTAATATCGCTGATGCTTGACTACTCCTCAGACGATATACAGCTTCTCTTGGAATATCTTACAGACCATATCTCCTGCAAGCTCTCAGATGCCGCCCGCCTCCTCGGCATATCTGTTCCGAGGGCACGTCAGCTGCTCGAAGATCTTCTCCGGCGCGGCGTAATAGTGCAGGAGGGACGACTTTATAAATTAAAATCATGATCCGCAGATATCAAAAGCGGCTGCCGGTTTTCCGGCAGCCGCTTCGGCTCTTATCTTTCAAATTTCTTATACTCAGATGCTTCTCTCAAATTTCCCACAGCGGAGAAAGACATACGCTGTATATCCATACACTGCACAGCAAGTTCGTGTATCTCGCTGCAGGTCACTGCGTCATATTCGGATATGACGTCATCTATATCCTTTATATATCCGAACAGCAGCTCATTGCGTCCAAGTCTGTTCATCCTCGACTGCGTAGATTCAAGGCCCATGACAACATTTGCTTTTACCTGCTCGCGTGTGCGGGCCAATTCCTCTTCGCTGACTCCCTCGTTTTTAATACGTTCTATCTCCTTTAAAATGCCCTGTATGGCAAGTTCTTCCGTATCCTTGCTGACCGCCGTCGCTACGCAGAAAAGCCCCACATCATTATGAGCCACGCCGAATGAGCTGACGGAATAGCAAAGCCCAAGTTCTTCACGCAAATGCTGAAAAAGTCTGGACGACATATTCCCGCCGAAAATGCTGTTCATCAGCTGAAACGCATACCTCTTTTTATCATACAAGTCCAGCCCGGGAAAAGCTAGGCAGATATGATTCTGCTCTATACGCTTTTTCTTCAGAACTACGGAAGGCGTGTACCGCCCCGCAAGTTCTCTTGACTTTTTGCTCGGCTGTACGGCCGAAAATCTCTGCTTGAGGTACTCCACGTCCCTGTCGTTAAAGCTTCCAGAGAGAGCCACTACTATTTTATCTCCCGTGTATGTATTCGTCTGGTACTCTTTTAAAAATTCTCCAGACATCCTCTCAAGAGTGCGTTTTGTACCCAATATCGGCCTCGCAAGCGGCGATCCTCTGAATACTGAGCCAAAAAGCCTCTCCATAACAAGGTCTTCCGGGGTGTCTGCGTACATACTGATCTCTTCGCAGATCACTCCTCGTTCCACCTCGACCTCTTTCTCATAAAATTGAGAGGAAAAGAACATATCGCACAAAATATCCAAAGCGTATGGCAAATGTACATCCAGAAACCGTCCGTAGAGCGCCGTCATTTCCTTCGTGGTAAATGCATTTACCTGCCCTCCGAGCCGGTCTACCTCCGACGCTATCTCCGCAGCTTTCATGTTCTGAGTGCCTTTAAACAGCATATGCTCTATAAAATGCGCCGCGCCGTTTTCGGCAGCTTTCTCATATCGGGAACCCGTGCCTATCCAAAATCCAACAGACGCGGATCTAACATGATCTATGCGTTCAAAAACGATCCTAACTCCGTTTGGCAGTGTAATTTTTTCGTGCATAAATTCATCCCTTTTGTATAGTCAGCACCGGCAAATGCGGCCTGTTTAAAACTCTAAATGTATTTCCAACATTCCCAAGTCCGCGCGACACGAGCATATCCGTGCCTTCAAAGCTATATATCCCGCTGGTATAGGTGGGAAACCAGTCCCTTGCGGGATCTATCAGTCCATCTGTAAAAGGAAGGCGTACTATCCCGCCGTGAGCGTGCCCGCACAACACAGTATCAAATCCAAGAGATGCAAATTCCTCCAGCCTGTCGTTTCTGTGATACAGCAGCAGAGTATAGCAGTCTCCACAGGCGGCCTCTATCTCCTGCATGAGCTCCGCGGCCGTTTTCATATCCGCATAGCCGTTCGGATCCTCTATCCCGGCCAAAACAAAGCTCTCTTCTCCGCCCTCAATGATCACAAATTCGTTGCGCAGCACGGTCGCCCCGACAGACTCCAGAAGTTCAAACAGCTCTATTGCCTCTCCGCAGGCCCATTCGTGATTTCCCGACACAAAATACGTTGGGGCAATCTCAACGAGCCGCGTGAACAGAGTCCTGATAATTTCCAGCTGACCGGCTTCGTCTATCACATCCCCCGTCACCGCAATAATGTCCGGATCCGCCTCTTCTATTTTTTCAACTAGTTTCTCATTGCCTTCCCCGAACTCCGCTGCGTGAAGATCTGATATGTGCGCTATTTTGAATCCGCTCAAAGCTTCGGGGAAGTCTGAATACGAAAGCGTGTATTTTTCTACTGATATTTTGGTATTGCCTCCGTAAATGGCAACTACTGCTACAAGGAAAAGAAAAAGCAGCAAAAAGCTCCCCTTTCTCCTCCGTTTAGGTCTTCTAAACATCTATGCCTCTTTGTCTTTTAAATAAATATGCTTTATATGCGCGTCCGCCGTTTGTCTCACATCGACCTCAAATCGGTCGACGGAGCGTACAAGCGAAGTCAAATTTCTGAATCCGAAATTACGCGGATCGAAGTCGGGCTGTTTTTTGATGAGCAGGCTGCCGAGCTCGCCCATAAAAGCATATCCGTCTTCGTCTGCGATATCTGCTACGGACGATACTATCAGCTTCACTATATTGTCCGGAAGCTTCAGCTTTGCCGGTTGCTTTCTGCTCCGCGACGAAGCCTTTTTGGCCGGCTTCTCCTCTTCGTTTTCATTCTCCTCAGCCATAGACGCAGACATATTTTGCCGTATTATCTCTATGTATATAAATTTTTCGCACGCGGCAATAAACGCACCCGGCGTCTTTTTCTCTCCTATTCCTATCACTTTCATTCCGGCTTCGCGGAGCCGAATAGCAAGCCGCGTAAAATCACTGTCGCTGGACACAATGCAAAAGCCATCTGTTTTACCTGAATAAAGTATATCCATTGCGTCTATTATCATTGCGGAATCTGTTGAATTCTTGCCAGTAGTATATCCATATTGCTGGACCGGGGTAACTGCATTTTCCAAAAGAGCCGTTTTCCATCCCCCGATATTCGGCGATGTCCAGTCTCCGTATATGCGCTTTATAGTCGGCGTGCCGTAAAGTGCGATCTCTTCCATTATCCCCTTGAGGCAATCGCGCGGCACATTGTCAGCGTCTATCAATACGGCAAGCCTCAGTTCATTGCTTCCATCATTCATGCTTTGCTCCTGTTTTCTTGTTCAAAATATTCTATAAATTCATCGAGGATCTTTTTGTTCGTGGGCACATCGTTGTAGACAAGAGATATATTGGAAATCAGCGGGACAAAAAAGGGTATGATCTGAATGCCTTTTACAATACCTTCAAGCCCCTGATTCTCTTCAACTGCAAAAATAACCACTATATTTTCTTCAAAAATCAAACGTTCATACAGTGCATCCTTGGGACCGTAAATGATCAGCTGTGTCTCTGGGACCCCAATGCGCTCTAAATACGGCTTCATAAATGCATCGCTGCCGGAAAGCAAAAATGTTTCTCCTATAATATCAGGTTCTGTAACTGACTTCCGTCCGGCAAGCCTGTGATTTTTCCCGACTCCTATATAATATTCGCGGCTGTATCCATATACTTTTTTAAATTGCGTGTCCTGCTCTTCGTCAAAGGTAAAACCCGCATCTAAAACTCCCTCGAGAACGTCCTCTTTATTTTTTGCGAGCTTTTGTTCTACTCCTTCGATATTCATTTCCGGATGCATATCCCTAAACTGATAAAATATCTTGCGTACCCTTGCTCTGTTCGGGAAGTCTCCCTTTGGCAGCCCTATCCTCAAATGATTGTTTTCATAAATTTCAAACATCTTCGAGCTGTTGAGCGCCTCAACATAATATTCTACAAGCTTCCCAGCTATCTTTTCCTTAAAATACTTTCCAAATTCAGAAAGCTCTATGCGATTGTTAGTGCTTCTTATCAAAAGAACCCTTCCAAGTTCTTTTTCAAGGCGTGTCATGCTTTTCCACAGGCCCTGATAAGTAATAAACAGCTTTTCCGCAGCCTCTGAAATGTTGTTAGAATCTGCAACTGTTAAAAAATATTCTACATCCTGTATATGCATACGACTTCCTCCATACGGTTACAATATACCATATTTTTTCCCCAGCGGTAAAGCTTTAGTTTAAAAACTTTTACAATAAGTTTATTATTTTACGCCCTATACATATTTTTCAGAAGCCTAAAAGCACTCAAAAATTATTTTATATTCTCTTTTTGTCGAACTAGGCAAGTATATTGTGTACAAACTAAATATAGAAATTTTTTAAATTTAAATTCAATATATTCTTCTTGTGGTTTAAAATCTTTCCTATTTAGTTTATTTACTAGCATATGCTTCAATAGTATAATTGAGGTAGTTCTGGCATTGTTGCCTATTTTATTAAATGGAGGAAAATAAAAATGAAGACGAGAATTTTGACTATGCTTATGGCTGTATGTCTGATTCTTGCATTGTTTGTAGGTTGCTCCGACAACGGTGCTGATTCCACGCCTACCGCAGGCAGCAACACCGAAGCCCCTAATCCAAGCAGTGATGTAAATCAGACTTCTGACCCGGGCGCAGAAGACGAAGCCAAGTACGGCGGAGACCTTGTACTTGCCGCAACTTCTCTTCCGACAGATTTCTTTACCCCCGGCGCATCAGCCAAGGGCAACTGGATTTATCTTTGCCCGGCGCTTGAGCCTCTCGGAATCCAGCAGACCGACGGTTCATGGTCGCCGCACCTTGCCGAAAGTTGGGAAGCAGATGCCGAAAACAACACTTTCACCATCAAGCTGAAAGAGGGCATCAAATTCCACGACGGCTCTGATTTCAATGCCGACGCCCTTGTAAAAATCTTTGACATGTACTTCGATGAAGGCGGGCAGGCAAACATCTGCTCTCCGACCTCTTATGAGGCGTCAGATGATTACACAGTTGTAATGTACTTCGACTCCTTCATGAACACATGGGTAGAGACCATCTCTCAGGTACATGTGCTGTCTCCTACCGCTCTTGAAGAAAACGGCAAAGACTACCTGTCTACCAACGCTATAGGCACAGGTCCTTTCATTCAGACTGAATTCATCGCTGGCAACAGCCTCAAGTTCGTCAAGAACGAAGACTACTGGATGGAGGGTCTCCCCTATCTCGACAGCATAGAGTTTGTCGTAATGTCTGACACAAACACTCAGGTCTCCTCCCTCACTAACGGCGAGATTCACGGCGTACAGGTCAGCAGCGGTTCTATAGTCGCACAGCTCAGCGCTAATGACAGTCTGAAAGACATTTCCAAGCTGACTCCTGCTACCGCATCTTTCTTCTACATAGGCGTAAACAGCGCAGACGAAAACAGCCCGTTTGCCGATGTTCGCGTCCGTCAGGCAGCTATGTACGCTATAGACCGTGACGCTTCTGCAGCTGCTCTGACAGAAGGTCTTGGAATGGGCGTAAACCAGATCTGCGTAGAAGGCAGCTATGGTTACATTGAAGCTCCTAACGCGTACGAGTACGACGTTGAAAAGGCCAAAGAACTTCTGACAGAAGCCGGCTATCCGAACGGTTTCGATACTACAGTTTATGTAAACAGCAACTTTGAAATGCAGGCCGTTGCCCTCAAGTCCTATCTTGACGCCGCCGGAATAAATTCCGAGATCAGTATGCAGGACAGCGCGACCTTTACTGAAACCACAGTTAACTCCTCGTTCCAGCACGTCGCTATAAACGCAGGCTCTGTCGCTTCCTACGACCCGGCAACCTACTACGGCCGTATCTTTGGGCCGGAGCGTACCCGCTGGAAGGGCTCCATGGTAGAGTTCACCGACGCACACGAGCTGCTTGCAAAGGCAATGTCTGCTCCGACGTTTGAAGAGCAGTGCGAGTACCTCGGCCAAATCTACACCTTCGTCAACGAAGAGCTTCCGCATCTGCCCTGGTACACCTACGCTGCTTCTTATTTCACTGCCGATAATCTGTATGGCACCGGCATGGTTGAAGTACAGGCATTCCAGTGGACTCCTCATCTTGCATATTTTGCAGACTAATCAAATATCAAAAACAGCGGACCGTTTAAAACGGTCCGCTGTTTTTATTTAATCAAGCAGCGCAACTGCTCTTACAGGGGCTCCATCAGAGCTTCTAAATTTAAGCGGCAGGAAACACACTTCTATCAGCTGTCCCGCAAGGCCCTTCAAATTGCACAGGTTCTCCACAATTACCATGCTGTCCGTAGACAAAATACGCCTGTGATTCGGCATATCCACAGAATCGGCGGCATCTATACTTAACGTGTCTACTCCCACTCCCTTTTTCCCTGCTTTGACAGCCATATCTATCATACCTTCAGGAACTGCCGGAAAACCTTCAAAATATCCTTTTGTATTCCAAAAATCTTCCCAGCCCGTATAAAACAGCAGAAAATCAGCTTGTTTAAAAACCTCTGTGTCCGCAATCTTTACACCGGTATGTCCCTTTCGAATATCCACAATTAACGCCTTGCCGCAAAACTGTTCTATCTTAAATTCATCCAAAGTTTTTCCGTCCGGCATCAGATGTGCCGGAGCATCCATATGAGTTCCTGTGTGCGACGTCAACCGCAGCTCCATCTCTCTAAATCCATGTTCCTCATATGTAGCGGCCACGGTGAGCGACGGCTGCTCCGTACCTGGCCAAACTGGTATATTTTCATCTAGTATATGAGTCAGATCAATAAATCTCATCGTCTTATTTCTCCAAAACAACATAGTTTCCAAATTCCGCTGCTATATTTTCTCCTCCGGTCAATTCATTTTTGTATAGTATCTGTATAGATTCGTCCTTTGGATCGTCTCCAAAGCTATAGTGGCCAAACGATAAAACCCGTCTGAACGCCGCATCCGGCGCTTCGTACTGTACTTCTTGGACAAACTCCCCTGGAGGTATGGGATCATAGAAAAGTGCGTAAATATACGGGGAGTTGACTTGGTCAGTGATATATATGCTCTCCGCATCCCGCTCCGATGCATAGGCTATTGCTTCTCCCAAGCCGTCAAAGAATGGATCCGATATATCCCTTTGAAAATCTGTAGCATAGCTCTTTAAAAACAATGCTCCGCACACTGCGGAGGCCGCTAAAACCGCAGCCATCTCCTTCCCGCGGAGTATCTGCACAAGTTCCCATATGCCTACCGCCTGAAAATATATAAGCGGCAAAAATATCATATTGATACGGTTTATATTTACCGAAATGAAAAGCGAGGCAAAAAAGCTCGTAAAAAGTGCTGCCAGTAAGAATTCTTCGCCCTTCTTCCTCTTTATCAGAGTCCTGACTATGCCAAGCACACAAAGAGCTAGTCCCGGCAGTCCCCAAAACAATCCCCATATTTCAATGGAATTCCACGGCAGACCATCCGACTGTGCCCACAGTATTTTTAAAAGGCTGCCAAAGTTTTTCAGCATATCCGAAAGCCCTCCGCCGGCAAATACAGTTGTAGCCGTCTGCCTTGTTTCCGTAAGTGCCGGAAGAGTCATCCCCAGTATCCGTAAATCACCCATTCCAAGCACATTTCTCACATTGCAAAGAGCTATCGGAAAGATCAATATCAAAAACAACCCTGCGGCAGGCAAAAAATATTTCCATTCCAAATTTTTCTGTACATACATAATGACCAATGCAGACAAGAGAAAAACCGGAAGAAACAAAAACGATGTCCCATACGAGTATGCCGAAATTCCAAAAGCAGCAGCAGCTCCAAACAAATATCTCTTATCGCTGTCAGCAAGGATGATGAAACAGATACCCAGAAGCAGAAGTCCCGGCAAAAGATTGCTTTCAAGTGCCCACCGGCTTATCATTATGTGCCAAGGGTTTACTGTAATAACACACAGTGCCGCAAGTCCAAAAAGCTTTCCCCTCGTTTTTTCTGCAATTTTATAAAAAACATATGTGGTCAGGATACCAAACAGTGCTGCTGTCAGACGCAGCGACCACTCGTTAAGTCCAAATAAAGCAATAAACGGCATGGATAAATACGAATACAGTACATTCTGGCCGCTTCCCCATGAAACGAACAGCACCGGCCAGCTGTTTCCATTTCTATCTATTCCCGAGTCGAGCAAAGCCCAAGCTTCGTACCCGGCGGACGCCTCATCCTGATTTAGGCCCGCAGGCAAGTCACCCAAGGCGACTAGTCTAATAGCCGCCCCCAGTACGAGTAATAGCATCAAAATCATTTTGTAGTGTCTTGATATAAGGCCGTTCATGCCGCCCCGAGCCTCCTTTTCTACTATCCCGAAGAATATTTTTTGTAATTATAGCATAAAAACAAAATTTTCAAAACTTTTGTCCCCCTATATTTTTTATATTGCAAGTTGTACCTTGCAAAAAAGTATGCTATACTGTACATTAACATATTAGTTTTCTATGGAATTTTTATGAAAGGGGAGTAAATTATCATGGAAATAAAGTGTCCTGTTAAAGATGTTCCAAAGCTCGGCTTTGGTCTCATGCGTATGCCCAAATTATCTCCCGCCGACGACAAATCCGTGGACATTGAGATGGTAAAAAAAATGGTAGACAAATTTATTTCCGCCGGTTTCTGCTATTTTGATACTGCCTTTATGTACCATGGCGGAGAATCTGAAAATGTCGTCAAAGCTGCGCTGACTTCTCGCTATCCCAGAGATCGCTATCTGTTAGCCGATAAAATGCCTCTTTGGGAAATCGAAGATTCTTCATTTTATGAAAAGACCTTTCAAACCCAGCTGGACAAATGCGGAGTCGATTATTTCGACTTCTACTTACTACACAGTATGAACGCAGAAAAATACGAAATGGTCCAGCGTACAGGCGGCTTTGACTTTTTAAAGAGCCTGAAGGCCGACGGACGTGCAAAATTTATAGGTTTTTCTTTCCACGACACGGCAGACGTACTGGATAAGATACTTACAGAGCACCCGGAAGTAGAGTTCGTACAGCTTCAAATCAACTATATCGACTGGGAAAACGAAAAAGTCCAATCCCACAAATGCTATGACGTGGTCAGAAAGCACAACAAAGGCGTTACTATCATGGAGCCTGTCAAGGGCGGATCTCTCGCAGTTACTGCCCCCGAAACTCAAAAAATCTTTAAAGACTACGATCCGGACAGCTCTATTGCGTCATGGGCGCTGCGTTTTGCACTTTCACTCGAAGGCGTAATCGTAGTTTTGTCAGGCATGTCCGCTCTGGACCAGCTTGAGGACAACCTTAAAACAGCTTCCGAAAGACGCCCGTTCAGCGAAGAAGAAAAGTCCGTTTTGGAAGCTGCCATAAAGTCCCTGCACGCAGTTCCCACTATTGAATGCACTGCCTGCAAGTACTGCATGACTTCCTGTCCCCAGCAGATAAATACGCCTGACATAATTGCTTTGCTGAACGACTACAGCCGTTTCCAAAGCCTTCCGAATGCAAAGCGTACATACGGAATGCGCACCGCCAACGGCGGCAAAGCCTCCAGCTGCCTTTCCTGCGGAGTCTGTGAAGATTACTGCCCGCAGCACATAAAGATCCCCAAAGTCTTGAAAAAAGCGGCTGAGCTCTTTGAAAATTAAAAAATATCTAAGTGATCCCACTCTCCTTTTGGGAGAGAAAAAATAATAAACTTAAGAAAGCGGTTTTTATTATGGAAACAATTAAAATCACACATCCGGCAATTTTGAAGGAAAAACCGGATCCCGACAAACTGGGCTTCGGCAAATACTTCACAGATCACATGTTCGTTATGGACTATTCCACGGACAAAGGCTGGTATGATCCTCGCATCGTACCTTACGGACCGTTTATGCTCGATCCTGCCTCAATGGTCCTGCACTATGCTCAGGAAGTCTTTGAGGGTCTGAAGGCATATCGCCGTGCAGACGGTGGGATACAGCTGTTCCGTGTGAAAGAGAACATTGCTAGAATGAACCGTTCATGCGAACGCCTCAGCATACCTCAAATAGACGAGGAGCTTTTCTTTGAGGCATTGAAGACCCTTGTCGAAGTAGATCAGGACTGGGTGCCTTCCGCTCCGGATACTTCCCTATATCTCAGACCTTTTGTCTTCGCTACTGAGCCTCACGTAGGCGTACATGCCTCCCATTCCTACATTTTTGCTATCATAGCAAGCCCTGTAGGTGCATATTATGCAGAAGGCATTAACCCTGTCCGCATCTATATAGAGAGCCGCGACGTCCGCGCCGTAAAAGGCGGAACCGGCTATGCAAAGACCGGCGGCAACTATGCTGCTACTTTAAGAGCCGGAGAAGAGGCAGAAAAAGCCGGATTCTCCCAGGTACTTTGGCTAGACGGCATACACCGCAAGTACATAGAAGAAGTCGGATCTATGAACGTCCTGTTTAAGATCGACGGCAAAGTTATCACTCCTCCTCTCGGAGGCTCCATACTTCCGGGCGTAACTAGGTCTTCCTGCCTTGAGATCCTGAAGAGCTGGGGAGTTCCCTGCTCTGAAGAGCTTATCACAGTTGACGACCTCATTTCAGCTGCTGAAAGCGGAAAGCTTGAAGAAGCTTGGGGAAGCGGTACCGCAGCTGTTATTTCTCCCATAGGTGAAATATACTATGACAATAAGCATCATATAATCAACGGCGGCAAAATCGGCGAGCTCACGGGCAAGCTCTATGACTACCTTACTGGCATTCAATGGGGCCGTATAGAAGACCCATTCGGATGGATCACGAGGATCATCTAAACGCCATGTACAATCCAGCTTCAGAATCCATGCCCGTTGAGCAGCTGCGCGCTCTTCAGGGTGAAAGACTCTCCGCAATGGTAAAAAGAGTATATGAAAATGTTCCTTTTTACCGCAACAAACTTCAGCAGGCCGGTATCTCGCCCGAAGATATCCGCACTGCAGATGACATTGTAAAGCTTCCTTTTACTACAAAACAGGATATGCGTGACAACTATCCTTTCGGCCTGTTCGCCGTTCCAATGAGCGACGTCGTCCGCATACACGCTTCCTCAGGCACTACCGGAAAACAAACCGTAGTCGGATACACTAAAAACGACATACACCTTTGGGGCGAAGTCATGGCCAGAACTCTGGGTGCCGGCGGCGTTACAAAGGACGACATAGGCCAGATAAGCTATGGATACGGTCTGTTTACCGGCGGTCTCGGTGGAAATGTAGGTTCTGAGACCATCGGCTGCGCAACCATACCGTGTTCTACCGGAAATACCCGCCGTCAGGTCACGATAATGCAGGACTTCAAGTCCTCTTTCCTGCTCTGCACTCCTTCATATGCTCTGACTATTGCTGAGTATATTGAGGACAATCACATACCTCTGGAATCGCTCTCTCTTAAAAAGGGCTTCTTTGGTGCAGAGCCTTGGACTGAAAATATGCGCCGTGAGATCGAACGCAGACTTGGAATAGAAGCATTTGACATCTATGGTCTGTCCGAAGTCATCGGCCCGGGCGTAGGATTTGAGTGTACGGAGCACAACGGTCTGCACATCAACGAGGACCATTTCATGCTCGAAATAATTGATCCGGAAACCGGAAAACCTGTTCCTGACGGCGAACAAGGAGAGATCGTATTTACATGCATAACCAAAGAAGCTCTGCCGCTGATACGTTATCGCACACGTGATATCGCGCACAAAATAACTGGCACATGCTCCTGTGGAAGAACACTTGTAAAAATGTCTAAGCCGGCAGGACGCACAGACGATATGCTTATTATCCGCGGTGTCAACGTCTTCCCGTCTCAGATCGAATCCGTACTTATGGAGCTTGAAGGTCTGCAGCCCCACTATCAGCTTATAGTCGAACGCGAAGGGCCTTTGGACAGACTTACTGTTTTAATAGAATTGACTGAGACCATGTTTACAGGCGAAGTAAGAATGCTGGAGGCTCTCAACAAGAAGATACGTTCAGCAATCGAATCTACGCTTGGCATCGCTGTGAACGTCAAATTTGTCGCCCCAAAGAGCATTGAACGTTTTGAAGGAAAAGCTGTACGTGTCATAGACAAACGCAAGCTATAAAATGGAGGTGCATATACCATGAGTTTGCAGCAAATTTCAATTTTCATTGAAAATCATGTGGGTTCTCTTGCCGAACTGACAAAGATAATCAAAGACGAGGATATCAACATCCGCGCTCTCAGCATTGCAGATTCGTCCGACTACGGCATAATCCGCTTAATTGTAAACCATCCGGATATTGCAGCCGAAAAACTTCGTTCAAAAGGTTTTATCGTCAACATTTCAAATGTTCTGGGCATCAGAATGAACGACGTACCCGGCGCATTTCACGAAGTCATTTCCGTACTTGCAAAATCTGATGTAATGGTCGAATACGGCTATGCCTTCGTATCTCCTGTCAGTGGAAAAGCATATGTCATTATCGGCACAAGGGATATCGACAACGCCACCAAAGTATTGACAGAAAACAATATCGAGCTTGTCGATCCTGCAGAAGTCTATTCATAATATCTTATCGATTTTAAAACAAAAAGGGCACGATAATCGTGCCCTTTTTGTTTTAACTTTTTATATTAAAAGCATTAAGAAAAGTTGCAAATTTCACAACTTTTTGCTATAATAGATTAGTTCTTCAAGTACTTTTTAAGCTTTGAATTTCCTTTTGAAAGGACTGATACTATGAATACCGCAGCTGACGTTTGGAAAGCTGTTTTAGAATATCTTGCATCACATTTGACTTCAACTGCGATAACCACCTGGTTCAGCGACTGTGAAGCCGTCGAATTGAAAGACAACTTACTCATACTTCACACATCAGCTCCGTTTAAAAAAGATATTATAGAATCTCGTTTTTCCAATTTGATATGCGAAGCACTGAAAGAACTTTTCTGCGAAGACTTTGAGATCGCGGTCTTAGACGATGACGGGCTTGCTCAATATCAAAACGTCTCTTCAGAAGAAAAATCCCGTTTTACCACAGACAAATTTACATTTGAAAACTTTATAGTAGGCCCTTCAAATAAATTTGCCCATGCAGCCGCAATAGCAGTTGCAGATGGTTCTAGTGACGGATACAATCCTCTGTTTATATACGGGGCGTCCGGACTTGGAAAAACTCACCTCATGTATGCGATAGGCAATCGTTTTAAGAAAAATAATCCCAGCAAAAAAATAGTATACATCAAAGGTGACGATTTCACAAATGAACTTATACATGCAATCCAAACCGGTAAAAACATTGAATTCCGAGACAAATACCGTTCCGCAGATCTATTTATGGTAGATGATATTCAGTTCATTGCAGGAAAAGTCCAGACACAGGAAGAATTCTTCCATACTTTCAACACCCTGTACGAATCTGGAAAACAGATAGTGTTGGCCTCCGACAGGCCTCCAGACAACATACAGCGGCTTGAAGAGCGTTTAAAGACCCGTTTCCAGTGGGGTCTTCTCGCAGATATCCAAGCTCCAGACTATGAAACACGCGTAGCAATAGTCAAATACAAGGCCAAAGAATATGGTATCATTCTTTCTGACGAAATCTGCTCATATATAGCAGAAAATATTACAAGCAACGTACGTCAAATAGAAGGAGTAGTAAAAAAATTAGAAGCATACAGCGCTTTGCTCGACAGCAATGTAAACGAAATGTCTGTTTTAAAATCAATCAAAGACGTCATAAGAAAAAAACCGGATTACCTTCCGACTCCGGAATTTATCATAGAACAGACCGCCAGTTACTATTCTCTGACTCCAAAAGAACTTACAGGGCGCAGCAGAGTCAAAAACGTAGTGCTCGCGAGACAGGTAGCAATGCATCTAATACGCGAACTTACAGGTCTTTCGCTGCAGGATATAGGCGCTATTTTTGACCGCGATCACACAACGGTAATGCACGCTACTGAAAAAGTAAAGGAATCCATACAGTCTTCTCTTCAATTCGCAGAGATAATAAAAGACATAACAACGAACATAAATTCAAAACTGTAATCCACACTGCTGTGTGGACAAACCAGTTAAATAACTGTGGAAAATTTTTTAAGTCAATTTTCCTGTGGATATCCACAAAAATTATCCACATCGTTACAAACACAAAAAATACAGAGTTTATCAACAATATTCAACTTTTCCACAGAATACAGAATACTAAGACTAAAACTAAAATTATATTTCTCTATTTACTTAATTATACCAGTATTTCAGAAAGGACGGACAAAAAATGAAGCTTTCATGTGAAAAGGCCTCCCTGCTTTCGGCAATATCCGTTACTTCAAGAGCAACAGCCTCAAAAAGTACTATACCATCTTTAGAGGGTATTCTGATAGAAGCGTATGAAGAACTACTGCTGTCCGGATACAACCTGAGAACAGGTATCAGAAGCAAAGTAGAGGCTGAAATCACGGAAACCGGCAGTATTGTCTTAAATTCCAGACTATTTTCAGAAATAGTACGCTCATTTCCGGACGATGTAATAACTATTACTTCAAATGAAAAATACATAGTCACTTTAGAATGTGGAATGAGTAAATTCGAGATCATAGGTTCTTCAGCAGAGGATTATCCCGAACTCCCATCAATAGATGGAAGAGATTTTTTTACAACCAAACAAAGTACTTTGAAATCCATGATCTCTCAGACCATATTTGCAATAAGCGACAACGAATCCAGACCAATACATACCGGAAGTCTGTTTGAACTTGAAGATAAGACTCTCACCATCGTGTCCGTCGACGGTTACCGTTTGGCCCTACGCAAGGAAGAGATAGAATCTTCGGAAATGGAAAATGGAAGTTTCGTAGTTCCCGGATCTGCTCTTTTAGAGATCGAAAAAATTATGTCTGATACGGATAAATTGGTTAAAATAACTTTAGGAACCAAACATATTTCATTTGTAGTAGACGATACCGAACTCATTTCTAGAAGGCTTGAGGGAGAATTCTTAAATTACCGTCAAGCCATACCTCAAAACAGCAAGTACATCATAGAAGTCAATAAACGCGATATAATCAGTTCTGTTGAACGTGTTTCACTTATAATCAGCGACAAACTAAAGAGTCCAGTCCGTTGCCTATTCGATAATGGAGTACTGTATCTCTCTACCGTGACGACCTTAGGAAAGGCAAATGATGAGTGCATGGTCGATGGAGATGGTGAAAAACTTGAGATAGGCTTTAATAACAAGTACCTACTGGATGCACTTAAGGCGGCTCCATCTGACAGTTTAAAGCTCATGCTTACAACAGGTATTTCGCCGTGTATCATAGTACCGTCAGACGATACGGATAAATTTATCTACATGGTCCTGCCTGTAAGACTGAAAGCTGGAGAATTTTAATGGAACAGGTAGAGATTTTTACTGAATATATAAAATTAGGAGATTTTTTGAAATTCTGCGGGGCAGTTGAGACCGGCGGAGAAGCCAAATTAGTTATTCAAGATGGTCACGTATCCGTAAACGGAGAACGGTGTACGCAGAGGGGAAAGAAATTATATAACGGAGACAGCGTCTGCATAAGAGAAAAATGTTTTACGGTGGTAGGTAATGTACATTGATCATATTCATCTGGATGGGTACAGAAACTATCAAAACGCGGATATAAGCTTTTCGGAGGGTATAAATATAATCACCGGCGGAAACGCACAGGGAAAAACAAATTTGCTCGAGGCCATTTCTTATCTCTCTTCAGCCCGTTCTTTCAGGATACGAGGAGATAAAAGTATTATCAATCTCAATTCTGACAATTTCAGGATAAAAGCTCATATCGTAGCACAGGGCAGAGAGTCAAATATCGAAATAATCTCTAAAAGAACCGGAAGAAAGCAGATATATGTAAACGGCATATGGCAGAAAACCTCGGCCGGGCTTTCCGGAAGATTCAATACAGTTCTATTTTGTCCGGAGGATCTTCAGCTGATAAAAGGAAGTGCGGGTGAACGGAGACGTTTTATGGACGCAGCTATATGCCAGCTCAGACCTAAATATGCGGCTGCCCTATCTGAATTTACCCGTCTTTATGAGCATAAGACAAGGATTTTAAAAGATCACAGAGAAAAAAATTCTCTTCTTTCGGTTTTAGACGATTTTAATATCCGTATCGCAAAAGTAAGCTCTGAGATAATCATACACCGCGCTCTTTGGTGTAAACGCCTGAATGAAATAGCTCCTGCTATCCACGGTGATATCACGAACGGCTCTGAAAAGCTGACATTACAGTATAAGACTATAAAGACGATGGAAGATCCAAGCGCTTTGAATAGACAGCAGATATTCCAGGCTCTTATGGAAGATCAAATCGCCCATAAATTTATAGAACTTGACGCCGGACAGTGTCTTTCAGGAGCTCATAAAGACAATATAATGATCTGTATAGACGGGAACGAAGCCAGAATATTTGCCTCTCAGGGTCAGGCGCGGACAGCTGCCTTGTCACTGAAGTTAGCAGAAAGAGAAATAAATTACAATGACTGCGGCGAATATCCTGTCTTGCTTTTAGACGATGTCCTCAGTGAGCTTGACTCTGTAAGACAGGATTTTGTACTCAATAGGATAACAGATGGTCAAGTATTTATAACATGCTGCGAGGGTTCGGAATTGACGGAAAAGACAAATGGAAATATCATAACGGTCAAGCAGGGGGCAATTATTTAATGTATTTACATCTTGGGCAAAATGTAGTAGTTCCTCAGAAAATAATCATAGGTATTTTTGAACTAGACAACTGCAGTTATTCCCATATCACTCGTAAGTTTTTGGAAAAAGCGGAAAAAGAAGGCCGAGTTTACGACGTAAGCGGCGAGCTTCCCCGCTCTTTTGTATTGTGTGAGGAAAATGGAAAGCATACGGTGTACTTGTCTCAGTTGTCGTCTGCGACTCTTTTAAAACGAAGTGAAAACAATGTGTTTGATTGATAGATAGGTGAGAATATGGAAGAAAATACATTAGAACGAGTTGAACAAAAATATGATGCGTCTCAGATTCAGGTATTAGAGGGACTAGAGGCTGTCAGAAAACGTCCAGGCATGTATATAGGCACTACTTCCAGCAGGGGACTTCATCATCTTGTGTATGAGATCGTAGACAATGCCATTGATGAAGCTCTAGCCGGATACTGTACTGATATCAAAGTGACTATCAAAGAGGGAGACATAATCGAGGTCTTTGACAACGGACGTGGTATTCCTATAGGTATTCAGGAGCAGACCGGAAAATCCGCTCTGGAAGTCGTATTCACCGTTTTGCACGCCGGCGGTAAGTTCGGCGGCGGCGGTTACAAGGTATCCGGAGGACTTCACGGCGTAGGAGCTTCTGTAGTAAATGCTCTTTCTGAATGGTTAGAGGTCGAGGTTTGCGACGGCGAGAGCATATGGCAGATGAAATTTCAGCGCGGCAATGTGACACAGCCGATAACCAAAATAGGAACTGGCAAAAACAATGGATCAAAGATAACATTTAAGGCGGATAGCCAGATATTCGAAGATACCGTATACGACTTTGAAATACTTCAGAACAGACTTCGTGAGCAGGCGTTTTTGAATGCCGGTATACGTATAGTATTGAAAGATGAGCGCTCTGGAAAAGAACGTGAAGAGGTAATGCACTATGAAGGTGGTATCCGTTCTTTTGTTGAATTTATAAATAGAAATAAAACGGCGCTTCATGAACAGGTCGTATATATAGAAGGTAAAAAAGACGACAGTATAGCGGAGATAGCGTTTCAGTATACAGACAGCTACAACGAGGTCATAATGTCTTTTGCCAATGATATAAACACCACAGAAGGCGGTATGCATGAAACAGGCTTTAAGACGGCCCTGACGAGGGTGCTTAATGATTACGGAAAGAGACATAATCTGCTAAAGGGCGATGACAAGCTGACGGGTGAGGATGTCAGAGAAGGTATTACTGCGGTAATAAGTGTTAAACTTACAGAAGCCCAGTTTGAAGGACAGACTAAGACAAAACTTGGAAACTCTGAGATCAGAACCCTAGTCGATAGTCTCGTTACAGAAAAGCTTGGAGCATATCTGGAAGAAAATCCGACTCTTGGAAAGATTATCTTGGATAAGGCCATGATGGCTTCCCGCGCCAGGGAAGCGGCGCGTAAGGCAAGAGATCTTACACGGCGGAAAAATATTTTAGAAGGCTCTACTTTACCCGGGAAATTGGCCGACTGTAATGAAAGAGATGCTTCTTTAACGGAAATATATATAGTTGAGGGCGATTCCGCTGGCGGCTCTGCAATAGGAGGGCGCGACAGCCGTTTTCAGGCAATACTTCCGCTGTGGGGCAAGATGCTGAACGTGGAAAAGGCACGTGCGGACAAAGTTTACAGCAATGAAAAGCTCATGCCTGTTATCACAGCGCTTGGCGCTGGTATAGGCGATGAATTTGATATTGAAAAACTGCGTTATCACAAGATAATAATCATGGCCGATGCTGATGTGGACGGCGCCCACATCCGTACTCTGCTTCTGACGTTTTTCTTCCGGTTTATGAGGCCTTTGATAGAGCATGGATATGTGTACGCTGCTCAGCCTCCGCTCTATAAGCTGGTACGCGGAAAAGTGACCAGATATGCGTACAGTGATGAAGAGAGAGATCAGATCTCGGCGGAGATGAAGGGCGGAGATCTCAACGCAAAGGTCGAGATCAGCCGAAACAAGGGTCTTGGTGAAATGGATGCGCATGAGTTATGGGAGACTACTATGGATCCTACTACAAGGACCTTGCTTCAGGTCAAAATGGCTGACGCCCTTGCTGCCGATGAGATATTTACTATACTTATGGGTGAAAAAGTTGATCCGCGCAGAGAATTTATAGAAAAGAACGCCAAATATGTAGAAAATCTTGACATATGAGGACGGTGAGACGATATGAGTAAGAAAGACAAAGTTACTGAGGATATATCCTATCCAGATCAAAAGATAGAAGTAGTAGAGCTCGAAAAGGAAATGAAAAAGGCCTATATAGACTATGCAATGTCAGTTATAGTCGGAAGAGCTCTGCCAGATGTTCGAGACGGATTAAAACCGGTCCACCGCCGTATCCTGTACACAATGTATGAAGATGGTCTTGGCAGCGACAAACCGTTCCGAAAATCGGCAACTACTGTCGGTGCGGTTCTCGGAAGCTATCATCCGCATGGAGACAGCTCAGTATATGACGCTTTAGTACGTCTTGCACAGGACTTTTCACTGCGTTATCCATTGGTAGACGGACACGGAAACTTTGGTTCCATTGACGGACACCCTGCTGCTGCCTACCGTTATACCGAGGCGAGAATGGCGCGTATTGCAAATGAAATGCTTCGGGATATTGAAAAAGATACGATAGACTATATCCCAAACTTTGATGAGAGAAAACAGGAACCAGTCGTTTTGCCATCTCGTTTCCCAAATCTTTTGGTAAACGGTTCGGCAGGTATTGCTGTTGGTATGACAACAAATATACCTCCTCACAATTTAAATGAAGTCATAGATGCGACCATATGCGTTATTCGCAATCCAGATGCAGAGCTAGACGACATGATGGAATACATCAAAGGTCCGGATTTCCCTACCAGAGGAATTATTATGGGCAAAGCAGGCATCCGAGCGGCTTATGCGACCGGCAAGGGAAGAATCAAGGTACGTGCGCGCACTGAGATGGAAGAATTCGGTCAAGGCAGGACGCGTATCATTGTGACCGAGATCCCCTACCAGGTGAACAAAACGAGGCTCATCGAATCCATTGCCGATCAGATAAAGAGCAAAAGATTAGATGGTATTTCCGGACTTCGCGACGAGTCTGATAGAGACGGTATGCGTATAGTTATAGAACTCAGACGTGATGCAAATCCGCAGGTTGTACTCAACAGGCTATTCGCTTCCACTCAGCTGCAGACTGCATTTGCAATAGTTATGCTCGCTCTGGTAAACAACCAAAAACAGCCGAAGATCTTGTCTCTTAAGGAAATATTAGACGAATATATAGATTTTCAGCTTCAGGTAATTACGAGGCGTACAGAATTTGATCTGAAGAAAGCGCGAGAGAGAGCTCATCTTTTAGAAGGCCTGAGGATAGCCTGTGACAATATAGACGAGGTCATCCATATAATCCGAAGCAGATACAACGATGCAAGAGAAAAGCTGATGGAACGCTTTGGCCTGTCTGAGATACAGGCTCAGGCCATTTTGGACATGCAGCTCAAGCGGTTGCAGGGCTTGGAACGCGAAAAGATAGAAAATGAGTATCAGGAGCTTCAGGTAAAAATAGAGGGATATCTTCGTCTGCTTGGCTCTGAAGAGCTTAAAAAGGACACTCTTATCCAAGAACTGACCGATATAAAAAATCGTTACGGAGATGAGCGGCGCACTGAGATCGCCGTTGTCGAAGATGAAATAGACATAGAAGATCTGATAGATGAAGAAGACTGTGTATATACATTGACGAATGCAGGATATATAAAGCGTATGCCGGCAAATACCTATCGTGCTCAAAAACGCGGCGGGCGCGGTATCACTGCTATGTCTACACGTGAGGAGGATTATGTAGAAACGGTATTTGCCGCGTCTACACATGATTATATTTTGTTCTTTACCAATTTTGGCCGTGTCTACCGGAAAAAGGGATATATCATACCTGAGGCGGGCAGAACGGCGAAGGGTACGAATATAATAAATATCCTTCCCATAGAGCAGGACGAAAAGGTCAGTGCGATGCTCCACTTCCGCGACATGTCTACCGAGGACAAATATCTTGTCATGATGACCCGCAATGGAACTGTAAAAAGGATGAAAGTCGAGGCTTTAAAGAATATCCGCAATGTTGGAATACGTGCGCTTAGGCTGGAAGAGGGAGACGAACTCATTGCAGTCAAGGAGACCGACGGAAATGACAATATACTGATGGCAACTAGAAACGGCAGAGCTATCTGCTTTAATGAAAACGATGTTCGTCCTACCGGAAGGACAGCTGCTGGCGTCCGCGGGATAACGCTTAAAAAAGGAGACTGGTGCGTTGGCGCAGTCAAATGCCGTGAAGGAGGGAGCCTTCTGACCATTACTGAAAACGGCTATGGAAAACGCACGATGATCGAGGAATACCTGCGCGGAAGTGAAGAAGACGACAAAAAGCCGCAGAGCCGCGGCGGAACAGGCAAAAAGAACTACAATATCACGGAAAAAACGGGACCTGTCGCAGCTGTTAAAATCGTCGACGATATGGACGATGTATTGATAATTTCAAACGACGGCACAATAATCCGCATGGCAGCCTCGGATATAAACTGCTACGGCAGAGCTACGCAGGGAGTACGTCTGATGCGTGTTGCCAACGGTTCGCGTGTCATTTCGGTCACTCGCATTGAAAAGGATTCTGACGACGAGGCAGAAACTGAATGAAAAATGTGACGATCTATACAGACGGAGCTTGTTCAGGAAATCCGGGACCCGGGGGATGGGCTGCCATTTTGTCGTATAACGGAAGAGAAAAAGAGTTGTCAGGCGGAGAGGCGAAGACAACAAACAACAGAATGGAGCTTTTGAGCGTTATACGTTCTCTGCAAGCACTGCACGAGCCATGCAAGGTTACAATATACAGCGACTCAAAGTACGTTGTAGATGCTGTCGATAAGGGCTGGGCAGAGAAGTGGAAAAGTGCCGGGTGGATGCGGAACAAAAAGGAACCTGCAAAAAATCCGGACCTTTGGCAGGAACTGCTTGAGTTGATGCAGACACACAGCGTAAAATTCATATGGGTGAAAGGACACGCATCAAATCCATATAACAACAGATGCGATGAGCTCGCAGTTGCCGAAAGCAGAAAATTCAATTAAAATTTTTACAAAAAGCCGGGACTTTATTCAGTCCCGGCTTTTTGCATAGGTTAAAAATATACAAGAAAATGTTGGATATTTTGGTCTAAATAAGGTCTAAAAATGAAGAATATTTGGAAAAGGTGTTAAAAGACTGTAAATGCGCTTGACAATTATTTTGTAGGTTGTAATATTTATCTTGTAGTATAAGATATTTGCCTTCACACATGTTGTAGGCAGGGAGAAGAGATATGCAGTACGAAAAGTTAGCTGAAGAATTGTTTTTTGATATTATACGGCTGGCACGCTTGCCGATGGACAGAAATTTTTATGATATGACCAGAGGAGAAATGGGGATACTCATATATCTGCGTTTTGTAAAGGATGGGGTTTCGGCAGGGGCTTTGAGTGAGTTCTTTAAAATCAGCACAGGACGAATAGCATCTATTTTGAAGAGCTTAGAACGAAAACGCCTTATAAAACGGTGTGAGGACAGCTTGGATAAACGAAAAATACATGTTTGCATTACGGAAGACGGTATTGACGTTGTTGAGACAAGGTATAAAAACAGAGTTAAAAATATGGCCGTAGTCCTGCGCAGATTAGGAGAGGAAGACTCCAGAGAGTTGGTTCGGCTGCTTTCTGCTGCAATAGAAGTTTGTGAAGGTGATTTGGTATGCACTATTCGTTAGGAATAGATATTGGTTCCACAACAGCGAAAACTGTACTTTTTGCTGATGGTAATATTATTTTTGAAAGATACGAGCGCCACTATTCTCAGGTACGGGAAAAACTCATAGAGCTCCTGCAGCAGATGAAACCATTGGTAAACGGCAGGGTATCTGCCGCTATTTCCGGTTCTGCCGGATTAGATATCGCAAAAGAGATCGACGTACCATTTGTGCAGGAGGTATTTGCGACAGGAGAAGCCGTAAAAAAGCTGCAACCCGATACTTCGTGTGTCATAGAGCTCGGCGGAGAGGACGCCAAGATAATTTTCTTTGATAAGAGCGGTGTAGACGAGCGGATGAACGGCTCGTGCGCAGGAGGTACGGGAGCATTTATCGATCAAATGGCTACATTGCTGGATGTGAGCGTAGATGAACTCGATAAGCTCAGTATGAACTATGAGAGGATATATCCTATTGCTTCGAGGTGCGGCGTATTTGCGAAGACGGATATCCAGCCTCTGCTGAACCAGGGAGCACGCAAAGAAGATATTGCAAGAAGCATTTACCAAGCTGTTGTAAATCAGACGATCTCAGGACTGGCAAGAGGGCGCAAGATCGGAGGAAAGGTCTTGTTCTTAGGAGGACCTCTTTACTATTGCAAGGGACTTCGCGAATGTTTTAAGAGCACGCTGGGACTTTCCGAAGAAAATGCGGTATTTCCCGATTACGGCAGATTTACCGTTGCTATAGGAGTGGCTTCATGCGCTGAAAAGCTGGATGGCTTTGACAGTCTGGATGAGATAATCAAAAGGATAGAAAATGCGGATGCGGGCGGGTTGGACGACAGACTGCCGCCTCTGTTTGACAGTGAAGAGCAGTACGAGGAGTTCGTATCGCGGCACAGTAAGGCAACGGTACCGCGCCGGCCTATAGAAAGCTATAGCGGCAAGGCATATTTGGGTATCGACTGCGGCAGCACTACGACTAAGCTCGTATTGATATCGGAAGATAAAAATATTTTGTATTCCTACTATGCGTCCAACCACGGCGACCCAGTGAGTATTATAAAAGAACAGTTATTGTATTTGTATTCGCTGTGCGGAGATAAGATACAGATAGCCGGCAGCGCAGTCACCGGCTATGGTGAGGACTTGATAAAAAATGCCTTTTCTGTAGACTTGGGCATAGTCGAGACAATAGCTCATTATACAGCGGCAAAACACTTTAAGCCGGAGGTAGACTTTATACTGGATATAGGCGGACAGGACATAAAATGTTTTAAGATTCGCAACGGAGCTATTGACAGCATAATGCTCAACGAAGCGTGTTCTTCGGGATGCGGGTCGTTTTTGGAGACGTTTGCAAAATCCATGGGCTATACCATAGAGGATTTTGCAAAACAGGGTCTCAAGGGCAAACATCCAGTAAACCTCGGTAGCCGCTGTACTGTTTTTATGAATTCTTCTGTGAAACAGTCTCAAAAGGAAGGCGCGACTGTAGAGGATATTTCAGCCGGACTTTCGATAAGCGTAGTTAAAAACGCCCTCTACAAGGTCATACGTGTGTCGAGTGCCTCTGAATTGGGTGAAAATGTAGTCGTACAGGGCGGAACATTCCACAATGACGCGGTCTTGCGCGCTTTTGAAAAGGAACTAAATCATTTTGTAATTCGCCCGGATATTGCCGGACTGATGGGAGCTTTTGGCGCCGCTCTTTATTCCATGAAGCTTGAGAGTTCTTCTATTTTAAATGAAGAAGAACTGAAAGCGTTTACGCACAGTGCCAGATCCGCGGTATGCAAGGGCTGTACAAATCACTGTAGTCTGACTATAAACACTTTTGCCGACGGCAAACGTTTTATTTCCGGGAACCAGTGCGAAAAAGGCATGGGTATGTCGGCGCCAAAGGAACAGCTGCCGAATTTGTATGCCTTTAAAAGAGATTATCTTACGAGTTTGCCGGAGACAACGGGGCAGCGCGGGACAGTGGGCCTGCCGCTTGCCTTGGGAATGTATGAGCTGCTTCCCCTCTGGCATGGTATTTTTACAGCGCTGGGATTCGGAGTCAAAGTTTCCAAAATGTCTACGCGGCGTACCTATGAACTGGGACAGTTTTCTATTCCGTCAGACACGGCCTGCTATCCTGCAAAGATCATGCACGGGCATATAGAGGAACTGATACAATCCGGAGTAGACGCTATTTTCTATCCTTGTCTTACATATAATGTAGACGAAAAGGTATCTGACAACCACTACAACTGTCCGGTCGTAGCGTATTACTCAGAGCTGCTTTCCGGGAATATGGACAGTTTGCAAGAAGTCAAGTTTCTCTATCCGTACTTAAATATCAACAATAAGAGAGAATTGGCCAAGGAGCTGTGTTCTTATCTCAACAGGGCTTATGGCGGAGGATTTACTGCGGTACAGACCAGACATGCAGTAAATAAGGGCTTTGAAGCCTATGAAAAGTACAGGCAAAGTGTCCGAGAGGAAGGAGAGGCAGCGCTTGACTGGGCGCGGAAGCATGGAAAACGAATAATGATCCTTGCTGGGAGACCATATCATATCGACAGCGAGATCTGCCATGGTATTGATAAGCTTGCCCTGTCAATGGATTTCGTGGTGGTGAGCGAGGACAGCATTTGCCACCTGGCTGAGCCTCAGAATGTCCGGGTTCTAAATCAGTGGACGTATCACGCCAGACTTTACAGAGCTGCCCGATACGCGTCTGAGCACGAGGATACGCAGCTTGTACAGCTGGTGTCGTTTGGCTGCGGAGTAGACGCAATTACAACTGACGAGGTCAGGGAGATCTTGGAAAAGCATGGGAAATATTATACTCAGCTCAAGATCGATGAGATCACTAACCTTGGAGCTGTGAGGATCAGGCTGAGAAGTCTTTTGGGCGCTTTAGAGGAAAAAGGAGTTTGTTGATGAATACCAAGAAAAATTATATTTCTTTTACCAAAGAAATGAAAAAAGAATATACGATACTGGCGCCGAATATGTTGCCCATACATTTTAAGCTGATACTTCAGGTACTGCGAAACTACGGATACAAGATAGATCTGCTGGAAACGCAGGGAGAACATATTGTGGAGACGGGATTGAAATATGTGCACAACGATACCTGTTATCCGGCTATTTTAGTAATCGGTCAGTTTATTGACGCGATTGAGAGCGGGAAATACGATCCGCATAAGATAGCGCTCATTCTGTTTCAGACCGGCGGAGGATGCCGCGCCTCGAATTACATATTTTTGTTGAGAAAGGCGCTTGAGAAGGCGGGATACGGATATGTTCCGGTGATTTCGTTCAGCCTTAACAATTTGGAAGATCATCCCGGCTTTAAGCTCACGCTGCCGATCCTGCACAGGATGGTCTACGGAGTCATGTTTGGAGACCTGCTGTTGTCTCTGGTAAACCAGTGCAAGCCGTATGAGCTGAACCATGGAGATACAGAAAGGCTGGCGGAGAAGTACACTGTCGAGCTTGCAAAAGAGATGCAGGAGAACGGCGTTTCTTTCCGCAAGGCAAAACAGAGATACAAGGAGATCTTGGACGCATTTGCGCAGATACCGATGGCAGACGAGGAAAAAGTCAGAGTGGGTATCGTCGGTGAGATATACGTAAAGTACTCGCCTCTCGGCAACAACAACTTGGAGCAATTTTTGGTCGACGAGGGAGCAGAGGTCACTATACCGGGATTTTTAGATTTTTGCCTGTACTGTGTGTATAACAACTTGATCGACTATAAATTTTACAGAAAAAGGAAGCTGGCCTATCCAGTTATAAAGTGGGTATACCAGTATTTGCTGGGAAAACAGAGAGAGCTGATAGATCTTATTAAGAAAGACGGACGTTTCCGCGCGCCGGCTCCATTTGAAGAGACGGCTGAGCGCATACAGGAAAATATCAGCGTCGGGTGCAAAATGGGAGAGGGCTGGCTGCTTCCTGCTGAGATGCTTGAGCTTGCAGACAGCGGTGTGAAGAATATTATTTGTACTCAGCCTTTTGGATGCCTGCCGAACCATATATGCGGGAAGGGCATGATGAAGCCGCTCAAGGACAAAAATCCCGAAATAAATATAGTTGCGATAGATTACGACGCGAGTGCGACTAGAGTCAATCAGGAAAACAGGATAAAGCTTATGCTTGCAAACGCGAGGCAGAGTACAAAAGAAAAGCTGGGGAGCGTCTATGGGGATTGAGTTTAACATTTCTGACAGAGGAGTAGTTGTTTTAAAAAAGGCTGTGCCGTTTGAAAGATATTTTCCATCTGAGACGGACAAAAAATTTTGGGACGATTTTAAAATCAAGTATCCTGAAAAGACTTTGGCGGAGTTTTTGACGCAGGAACCGGGACTGGGAACCGTAAAAGAGCTGGATACAGGGGATGTTTTAGTCGAAAATACTCCCGGTGGGGAGCTGCAAGTAAAAGAAGCGGTGAGGAAATACCACGAAAAATATCCGATGCACATCACTCGTATGTTCGGAAGCTATATACTGCTTGCCGGAGAGCCGCTTCGCGCCGTACATGCGACTCCTATCCCCATAAAATACTGTCCTCTGATGAGAAAACTTTTAAATGAGGTCGGCGGAGAGACAGCTCAGCGCCTGCTGGAGACTTTGGAAGGATCTTCGGAGGACGAGCAGAGACAGCTCATGTGCCGTCTTATCAACGAAGTCGTTATAGACGGAGGGTATTTTGACACAAAAAGGCCTCTCAATTCGTGCGAAGCCAATGTACTGTTCGGAGCTTCGGAAATGCTTTTTTCGGCTTTTCGCTCAGGCCATATCGATGCGGCTGTCATAGTATCGAACAATTTGGGAACTATCATCACGACTACGGCTGAAGCCACTCAGGGAGCTGTCAAGAGGATGACGGGCCTGTTCTACACAAGCCCGGCTAGGGACATAATGGAAACGGCTGAAAAAGAAAATATCATTCCGGTTTTCCCGTATACTGCGCGAATAGACCAGATCGCCGGGCTTGAGGAAGCGCTTGAACGGGGATACCGCAGGGTGGCGGTCTCTCTGGCGTCCCATGACAACCGGCTTTGGGGCGAAGTTGAAAATTTGGCGGAAAAATATGGAGCCGAGGTGTACAGGCTGGGTCTGTGTTCAACAGGGATAGCAGAGGAAACTGCCGCGCAGATGCAGAAATATTCGGATATCATCTGGTCATGCGCTTCGAAGGCGGTAAAAGAGTATATTGAACCAAAAGCCATTGCGCAGGTGGGGTTGAAAATACCTGTCTATATAATGACGGAACGCGGATGGAAGCTTGCGTCAAATCACCTTGGAGTTATGCAGGGCATACAGAATTTTGGAGAGGATACGGTTTTGGCCAGCGGAGAAAACAGACCGGTATTTTTAAACGGACAGGACGGCATAAGGAAGGTCATGAAAAAGGAACTTCTTCCGTGCAGCGACTGCCCGACGCCCTGTATCTGACATAATAAAAAAGAACCGTCTGACTTTGCAAAGTCAGACGGTTCTTTTTTGGGAGAGATTTTCCTTACAGTTCGGTCAGGCCGTCGGGCAGATAATAGCACATTTCTTCGTGATAGGTCACGCCAGCTTGTATTTGGGAAATATCCAGCTTTAAATACTTGAGAACGGCGTCTGCAAGCACGTTGCCGTCCATATCCGTAAGAAAGGCTTCGCTTTTGAGAAAACGTGATGAATTTGTCAAAATTCGCGCTGTACCTTTTAACTGAACTTCATATGGGACAGGCTTGCGGTAACGGCTCTCGATAGACATAGTCACACCCATTATTTCAGGGGAGGCGACCCAGAGAGCACGAAGGCCCAGTTCGTCCAGCATAGCCGTTATCATCCCGCCGTGCACTCGGCCGGGGTAGCTTTGATGTTCTTTTTTAAAGGAAAATATTGATGCGACGCTCCCGTCTTCCATTGAATAAAACGGAGCCTGTATACCGTACGGATTGTCCATGCCGCAGATTATGCACATGCGGCTGTTCCTTTGCTTTTCAACGATCTTCATATAGATAAATACCTCTCTATTTTATTATAAGCTTTCAAATACTTTGACTCCGCGTACGGTAAGCCATCTGTAGAGCAGGGCGCAGGCCAGCGTAAATACGACAAGGCATGACAACAGGTACACATCTAAAGAGAACGAAGCCGGAAGGAAAAAGTAGATTATTACCGGAAGCAATACAGCTCCCATTGATCCGAATATGGCTATGAGTACGCTTGCTCCCTGTTTTACAGCGGCTGTTTCCGATATCCAATCGAACCGGGGGAACTTTAGATTCGCTATAAGGCCGAGCAGAGCGCAGAAAATGGTCACCATTATAGGAAGGAATATCATACACACGGCGTTGACAGCCGAGCTTGAGAAAATAAACACGGATATTACAGCCGTAAACAGTATTGGAGGAATACACAAGAACAGATGAAGCTTCAGCTTGCTTGTCAATATATCGAGAGGAGAGACCGGTATGGACTTTATTATCCAAAGCCTTTTGCCCTCAAGAGAAATAGACGGAGCTGTTATGTTGTTTAAAGTAGCCATTCCGCAGAGGAACAGCGTTATGATAGCGGGTATCAGTCCGGAGCTGTCTGGTATTATCGAGACAAACTGCAGCACAAGGTCGCTTTTTATGAGCAAAAATACTCCGCCTATAAAAATGAAAACTATGCCCAAAGAAGCGTTCAATATATATGTTGGACAGGACAGGAACTGACGCAGTTCTTTTTGAAGCAGCGCTTTTTGGGGACTGGAAACTTTTAAAGGCTTTTCTCTGTATACCACTTTGGCAGCGCCGTGCTTTACAGTTACAGTTTTAATGAAAGTATTCGACAATATCAAGAAAACGACTATGAAGGGAACTATAACGCACAAAAGGCCCAAGAGCAGATACTGTACGTTTGAATCCGCGATGGCAGTGCCAAGCCAGTAGACCGGGGCGGCAAACGCCCTTACTTTAGAGGCAGAGGAAGAGCTGTTTAGAATAAGCAGCTGGACATAGTTGTTCATTTGACTGTAAAAATAAAAATATGCGCCCAAGAACAAGAAAGAGAACAGGGTAACGAAAAGAGATTTATTTCTTATCCTTGCGCTTATGCGCGAAATCAGCCATGCAAAAGCGCTGGATACCGCCAAAGAAAGGAGCGGAAGGAAAAGAAATACAAGAATGAAGAAAAACAAGCTGGAAACATCGGTTTGAAGAGAAGTAAAATATACGAATCCGGCCGGTATTGCGACAATCAGATCAAAAATAAAGTTTAGCAGGAGAAGGGATATCATACGGCTCAACAGGATAGCTCGCGGTGGGATGGGCATAGATAAGAGCAGCTCGTTGTCTTTTGCCTCGTAGAGCTGGCTGTGCGTCGCAAATACGCTTCCTATAAACATAAGGGCGAAAGCTAGGATAGCTGTAAAGGCAAAGTAAAACCAATCGAGTCCGGCCGCATGAAATGGCTGGCAGATTTGGGAAAATATCATGCCAAAAAGCATTATAAACGCAGCTGCAGCATAGAGCAGCAATATAAAGAGACCTGCGGATGCCAATTTGGTGCGCTGACGGCCCCGCCTTCCGGTATTGAACAGGGAATACAGCAGCGCCGATATCCTGTTTTTTATTAAAATCTTAAGCATGGCCTTCCTCCAGTTCGAGAAATACCTCTTCCAGAGAGTCGTTGCCGCGCACCTCTTCCATGGTGCCGGAAGTTACAAGCTTTCCCCTCCTGATGATGGCGACTTTATCGCAAAGCTTTTCTGCTACGTCCAGGACATGTGTTGAAAAGAAAATTGCGCCCCCATTGTCGCAGTGCTCACGCATCAGCTGCTTGAGAAGATGTGAAGCCTTGGGGTCTAGGCCAACGAAGGGTTCATCCATTATTATCAGTTTTGGTTCGTGGAGAAGAGCGGATATTATCGCCAGTTTTTGCTTCATACCATGTGAATAAGCGGATATGGGCTGGGCAAGGTCGCCGGTCAGCTCAAATAGATCAGAGTACTTTTTTATACGCGCTTCCCTGACAGTCTTATCGATGGAATAGACGTCGGCAATGAAATTAAGATATTTGATTCCTGATAGGAATTCATATAGGTCAGGATTATCTGGGATATATGCAAGTTTCTTCTTGCACTCCAGAGGCTGGGTACGTATGGAGCTTCCATCAATATAGATTTCTCCGGAGTCAAACTGCATGATACCGCAGCAGGCTTTGATCGTAGTAGTCTTGCCCGCTCCGTTGTGTCCGATAAATCCATATATTTCACCCGGAAGGATATGGATGGACAGATTGTCAACGGCGGCGTTGTTACCGAAGCGCTTTGTTAAATTCTCTATTTTAAGCATATAGATCCTCCTTGGAAATACAGATAAGATTTTGCCCGGGAAATCAAAAAGGATGCACCTTGCAGTGCATCCTTTTCATTTCAAAGATCAATTATTCTTACTTTGTAACGCTATTGAGCTGTATGGTGAGCCTGCTCTTTTTATGCGCTGCATTATTCTTGTGCAAAAGACCCTTGGAAACGGCGCTGTCTATAGTTTTGACCGCAACTTTGTATGCAGCCTTTGCGCCTTCCGTTTCACCTGCTGCTATTGCGGCGTCAAACTTTTTGATGTTGGTTTTAAGCTCGGATTTTCTGGCCTTGTTCTTCATGTTTCTGAGCTTAGCAAGCTGATCGCGCTTTGCTGCCGATTTAATGTTGGGCAAATAACTCACCTCCTCAAGCGAAATATGGTGTTGTAAACATCACTCGGAAGATAAATGTACCATTAAAACAGAAAAAATGCAAGAGTTTTTTTCAAAATTTTAAGAAAAATTATTTGTCCCACAAAATATTGACCCTGTACAGGGACTCGGCATTGCATATATTGAGGCCTTTCCTGCAACAATAATAAAAAATGCAGGAGGGAAACACCATGTCCAAAAGAACAGACCTTGCAGTTGAAGCAAAAGAGATCTGGCAGGAAGACACGAGGACCACAGGTCAGCTTCGTGGAGTCAAGGCCTCAGAGTCAGATGAAAACGGATTTCACACAGAGACTGTGCGGATTTTAGACGAACGCGGCGAACAGGCTCTTGGAAAACCGCGCGGAACCTATATAACTATAGATCTTGACAGCGTGATACGTAAGGAAGAGGACTCGTTTTCAAGGGGAATAGAGGCGATAAAGAAAAAGCTGTCCGAGGTCTACGAGCTTAAAGCTTCCGACAGCATTTTTGTGGCCGGACTAGGAAATCCGGCAATAACACCGGATGACCTTGGCCCACAGACGGTGGACAGTATTTTGATAACGAGACATTTGGTGGATTCTGTTCCGGAACATTTCGGCGAGTTTCGACGGGTAAGCGCAATAAAAACCGGTGTTCTCGGAACAACGGGAATAGAAAGCGGAGAGACTGTACAGGCAATATGCGACAGAGTTAAGCCGGACGTTATAGTTGTTGTGGACGCACTGGCGTCCAGAAATCTTTCTCGTGTATGCAGAACAGTACAGATCACAGATTCGGGAATTGTACCGGGATCTGGAGTAGGCAACAGCCGCGCAGCACTCAGCCGAGAAACGCTGGGAGTGCCAGTCGTATCTATAGGGGTGCCGACAGTAGTCGATGCAGAAACGCTGGTAGCGGATATATTGGAAAAAAATGGGATAAAAAACGAGCTTCCGGAACATCTTTTGGGAGGCGGAATAATAGTTACGCCAAAGGAAATCGATTCGAGCATACACGATATATCAAAGCTTCTGGCATATGGTCTTAACTTGTGGCTGCACGACGGGCTGACATTGGAAGACATAGATATGTTTTTATCATAAAATCAGAGGCAAAGGATTTCCCTTGCCTCTGATTTTAATTTACATTTTAAAATGAAACTACGCGCCCCGGGTTGCGGTCTTTTGGAGGGGTGTCATTCAGCGGATGGCCTATTACGATGCCGATGGTGAAAATGTAGTCTTCGGGAACTCCAAATTTCTTTTTCCATTTGTCGGCTTCACTTCCGCGCAGGTATTCACGGATGCAGCCTACGATCACGGATCCAAGCCCAATAGATTTAGCTGCCAGCGCCATGCTTTGGACGGCAATACCGCTGTCTATTTCAAAGTATGGAAAAGATTGTCTGGCATATATCAGGATAAGGTTTTTTGCGCCATATACAGCGCCGGGATTGCCAAAGCCGGCAAGCAGCTCGTCCAAGGCAGGACCTTCCAGTGAAATAAACATAGTTTCCTGCTCGTTTCTGGCGGTGGGAGCCCACTCAGCCGAGTCAAGTATGTCCTTTAGTTCTTCGGCGGTCAAAGCCTCATCAGAATATGCGCGGATACTGCGCCTTGTTAAAATGGCCTCCATGGTCGGGTTAGTGTACTTTGTCATAATAAAAAACAGCTCCTTTCCCTGAACAAAACTATTTACTATAATGTGTATATAGTATAGCATGTATTCAACAAAAAGCAATGTTTCACGTAAAACTTTATTTTGACAAGAGATAAAAAGTTTCACATGAAACATATGCGTGTTTTTAAAGCGAAACGGCTGCGCTGAAAAAAATTTACAAACAAACGGTTGAATTAAGGTGTAAGTGTGCTATAATAAAACGAAATTACAAGGAGAGACAGTGATGGGGAAAACGATTGCAATGTTCAATCAAAAGGGAGGCGTCGGGAAAACTACTACCGGCGTCAATTTGTGCTGTGCTCTTCATTCTCTTGGAAAAAAAGTCCTCATAGTGGATGTCGACCCGCAAGGCCACAGCTCTTCTGGGATGGGCGTAGATAAGAACAATACTTCGCCAAATGTATACGACGTTATAATAAATGGCGTAGACGCTCGCAAGGCGATAGTCAAGACTAGATACGGAGATGTATTGTCATCCAACAAGGCTTTGTTTGGCGCAGGAATAGAGCTCGTGGGCGTGGCGGACAGGGAATTTATATTAAAAAAGGCTTTGGAACCGCTGAAGCCCGAATACGATTTCGTTTTTATAGACTGCCCCGCGCTTTTGGAACTTTTGACGCTTAACGCGCTTTGCGCTGCGGACAGCGTACTGATCCCTGTGCAGTGCGAGTACCTTGCGCTGGAAGGACTGAGCGACCTGATGACGTCTATCAGGATGATACGCAGGGGTCTGAATCCAGAAATAGAGATCGAGGGTATAGTTTTGACTATGTATGACGGGAGGACCAATTTGTCGCTGCAGGTCGCGACTGAGGTCAAGCGCTATTTCAAAACAGCGGTTTTCAAAACAGCTATACCTAGAAATGTCAGGCTAAGTGAAGCGCCGAGCCACGGAAAGCCGGTCATAGCGTATGACCGCGCATCGAGAGGGGCACAGGCGTATATGGAGCTGGCGGAAGAACTTTTGAAAAAGAACGCATAGAGGAGGGTTGAGATATGGCAAAAGGACTGGGAGCCGGACTTGGCGCCCTATTCGGAGAGGCCGCGCTGGAAAGCGACTCTATGGACTGCGTTTTTCTTCCTATTTCCAAAGTGGAAGCGGGAATAAATCAGCCGAGAAAGATTTTCGATGACGAGGCACTTGATGAGCTTGCCGAATCCATTGCAGAGCATGGAATAATTCAGCCTCTGACTGTGAGAAAGCTCGCTTCGGGGTACTATCAGATAATTGCCGGAGAAAGGCGATGGCGGGCGGCCAGACGAGCCGGACTGGACAAGGTCCCTGTGCGCATAGTAGAAGCGGACGACAGAAAGGCAATGGAACTGGCTTTGATTGAAAATTTGCAGAGAGAAAATCTGAATCCTATTGAAGAGGCTGAAGGATACCGCTCTCTAATAGAAGATTACAATTTTACGCAGGAAGAAGCTGCACAGCGGGTCGGAAAAGCGCGGCCTACAGTGACAAATGCGCTGAGGCTGCTGTCACTCCCCCAGAAAGTACGGGGATATCTGGAAGACGGAAGCATCAGCGCTGGCCATGCGAGAGCCATATTGTCGGTAAAGGACGAGGAACTGCAGATAAAATTGGCGGACAAAATAGCGGCTGAAAAGCTCAGCGTGCGGCAGGCGGAGACGCTGTCGCACAAATTTACAAAAGGAAATAAGACTCCGGCGAAAGAGGAGATAAATTATCTGGAAGAGATAGAACGGCGGCTGGGAGAAGGGCTTGGAAGAAAGGTCAGGATCTTGGCCGGCAAGAAAAAAGGCAGGCTAGAGCTGGAGTTTTACGGAAATGACGATCTCGATGATTTGATCGCCGAGATTGAATCATTGATCAAGAAAAGGGGAACAGAGCTTTGAGACGGGAAAAAACTAACGGCGAGACAAATAAGCCAGCAAAGGCGAAATATTCGGTGTTTAGCTATCTTATGACGTTGGTTTCGGTGATGATACTGATCATTATTTTGTCTTGGTGTGTTCATGAAAAACAGGATGTTGATCAGCTGCAGTCGCCAAGTGTTATGCAGACGGAAAATATATGAAGACGAATTGTTTAGGGGGAAAATAAGGTGCTGGATATAAAACGGATAAGAGAGAATCCGGAAGAAGTTAAGGCCGGACTTGCAGCGAAAGAGTATGAGGCTTCGGCTGAGATCGACAGGATACTGGAGCTTGACACCAAGCGCCGCGAGATAATATTTAAAACAGAAGGGCTGAAGGCAGAGCAGAACAAGACCTCAAAGCAGATCCCGGTAATGAAGAAAAACGGCGAGGACACGACAGAGCTTTTGGCTAAGATGAAAGAACTGTCGGATAATATCAAAGAGATTGACGCAGAGCTCAGAGAAGTAGAATCGGAATACAGATCCCTCATGCTGAGCCTGCCAAATCTTCCGGATCCGGATCTGAAGCCGGGAGGCAAGGAAAACAACGAGCCGCTGCGCTATTATGGAAAGCCTCACGTATTTGACTTTGAGCCAAAGAACCATGTCGACCTGTGCACAGAGCTTGGGCTTATCGACTATACACGCGGAGTAAAGCTCTCCGGAAACGGCTTCTGGGTATACAGAGGGCTTGGCGCAAGACTTGAGTGGGCACTTTTGAATTACTTTATAGATACGCATTTGGCAGACGGATATGAATTGGTGCTCGTGCCGCACATGCTGGGATACGAGGCAGGTCTGACCGCCGGCCAGTTCCCAAAGTTTGAACAGGATGTGTATTGGCTTGATACCGCCGAAGATTCTCAGAGAAGATTTATGCTTCCTACGGCTGAGACTGCTCTGGTAAGCCTGCACAGGGATGAGATTTTGACTGAGGCTGAGCTGCCGCGCAAATATATTTCTTACACTCCGTGTTTCAGAAGAGAGGCTGGAAGCTACCGTTCGGACGAACGTGGAATGGTAAGAGGACACCAATTCAATAAGGTGGAGATGGTGCAGTATACGAGGCCGGAAGATTCCGATGCTGCATTTGAAGAGCTGGTTGGCAAGGCGGAGGCTTTGGTCAAGGGACTGGGCTTCCATTTCCGCACTGTGAAATTGGCGGCTGCAGACTGTTCCGCTTCTATGGCGCGTACGTATGACATAGAGATCCACATACCTTCCATGAACGGATATAAAGAAGTTTCATCGGTATCGAACGCGAGAGATTATCAGGCCAGAAGAGGATCTATACGCTTTAAGAGAGAGAGTACTAACAAAATAGAATTCGTTCACACGCTGAACGGTTCGGGGCTTGCAACTTCGAGGATACTGCCTGCAATAGTAGAGCAGAATCAGCAGAAGGACGGCAGTGTAGTAGTGCCGGAAGTGCTGAGAAAATATCTTGGCGGAATAGAAGTTATTTCTAAAGATAGAATATAGTAGTAGATACCGGACTTTGCATTCGGAATACTTTTGGAAAGTCTTTATATAAGTAGGCTTTCCTTAGAACTATAGAACGGCGGGAAAGTGTATTGAAAGAATTATTGCTTAGCGGGGCTGCAGCACTCGGTATCACTGTAGACGAGGATGTGTGCAAAAGGTTTGAGATTTATGCCGAATTCCTTGAAAAACAGAATGAGAAGACAAACTTGACCGCAGTACACGGCGCAGATGAGATAGCCGTCAGACATTTCTTGGACAGCTTGACAATGCTTAAAGCCGTAGATTTTGAGGGGAAAAGAGTTGTGGATGTAGGGACAGGCGCCGGATTTCCCGGTGTGCCGATAAAGCTTGCCGTGTCGTCTGTACGGCTGACTCTGCTGGACAGCCTAAACAAAAGGATAGATTTTTTGAAAGAGCTGGGTGGGATATTGAAGCTCTCTCCTGATACGGAGTATATACATGCGCGCGCAGAAGAGCTTGCTCAACTCCGGCAGTATAGAGAACAGTACGACATCGCGGTATCAAGGGCTGTAGCTAGACTGAACATGCTAAGCGAATTGTGTTTGCCGTTTGTCAAAGTCGGAGGATGTTTTCTCGCTATGAAGGCGGAAGAAAGCGAGGAAGAAGTCAAAGAAGCACAAAAAGCGATAGAAAAGCTGGGTGGACGCTTAGAAGGAGCGAAAAGTGTTGAAGTCGGAGGTGTTCGGAGGAGCATTATAGTTGTATCCAAGGTGGAGAAAACGGATGTAAAATATCCCAGACGTTTTGCCAAGATCAAAAAATCACCGCTATAATAGGAGATCGAGTTATGCAAGTAAGATTTACGGAAACAGTTTTAAGAGATGGAAATCAGTCACTGATAGCCACGCGTATGCCGATAGAAGATTTCGAGCCGATACTTGAAACCATGGACTCGGCTGGATATTATTCAATCGAGTGCTGGGGAGGAGCTACGTTTGACGCCTGCCTGAGGTATTTGAACGAAGATCCATGGGAAAGACTGCGCAAGATAAAGGCTAAGGTTTCAAATACAAAACTTCAGATGCTTTTGCGCGGACAAAATCTGCTTGGATACAAGCACTATCCCGACGACGCTGTCAGAATGTTCATAAGGCATGCTGTAGAAAATGGAATAGATATTATTCGTATATTTGATGCGCTCAACGACCTGAGAAATGTCGAAGTTGCAGTCGATGAAACGCTTAAATGCGGGGCTATAGCTTCTGGAGCAATTTCCTACACTACAAGTCCTGTCCATACGATAGAAAAATATATCGAACTGAGTAAAGATTTTAAAAACATGGGCGTCCAAAGCATTACGATCAAAGATATGGCCGGTATCATGGGGCCCAAGGAAGCCTATGATCTTATAAGTGCGATAAAGGACAGCATAGACATTCCTGTCGTACTTCATACACATTGCACGACGGGTCTTGCCTATATGACGGCCATTAAAGCTGTGGAAGCGGGGGCTGATATTATCGACACGGCGATCTCCAGCTTTTCAGGAGGAACATCGCAGCCAGCTACGGAATCTGTTGCGTATGCACTGGAGCAGATGGGATATGAAACCGGGCTTGACCACGAAGTGCTGAAGAAGGTAAACGATTATTTCAAACCGTTAAAGGAAAAATATATCCGGTCAGGTCTTTTAGATCCGGCAGTGCTTGCGACTGACTCAGATGCATTGATATATCAGATACCGGGAGGAATGCTCTCCAACTTGATTTCGCAGCTGAAAGCGCAAAATGCCATGGACAGACTTGATGAGGTCCTGACAGAAACTCCAAAGGTGCGCAAAGACCTTGGATATCCGCCTCTGGTCACGCCGACAAGCCAGATGGTGGGAGTTCAAGCGGCCACAAATGTCCTGCTCGGCGAACGGTACAAAAGCGTTGGCAAGGAAGTGAAAGCCTACTTGAGAGGCGAATATGGCAAAGCACCTGGACCGGTAAACGAGGAACTGAAGAAGAAAGTTTTGGGCGATGAAGAACCAATAAGCGGAAGATTTGCCGATACGCTTGAGCCGTGTTTTGATAAAGCAAAAGCGGAAATAGGTGAGCTTGCAAAAAATGACGAGGATGTATTGTCGTATATTGCTTTCCCTCAAGTTGCAAAGACTTTCTTTGAGAATAGAGATAAAAAGCCGGAATTAGAAGAAGTGAAAGCTTTTTATAGTATAGAGCTGTTGTAAGGAGGGGCTGGGAGTGACTAACTTTGAATTTGCGATAGCCGGCATACTTGCGGCATTCGTGCTGTGTATGCTTTATTTTGCGGTAAGTTTCCGCAAGCTGGGACAAGAACTCATTGACAAAATAGACGCTGTTAAGGCGCCGGCAGGAGTGCAGCTCACTGAAGCAGTTTCGGCCGCACCGCCCGTACCGGCCCCCGTCCAAATGGCAGGACCGGCTCCGAAGGCCATGAAAGAGATCACTCTTGTTGGAGTTCCGGAGAGAACAGCGGCCATGCTTATGGCTATTGTGGCAGATGAATTGAAAGTAAGCATAGATCAGCTGACTTTCATTTCTATTAAAGATGTGACTGAGGAGAGTGCATGATGAAGTATAAAATTACGCTCAACAACCGAGTATATGAAATCGAAGTAGAAAAGGGCGAGGCCAGAGTTCTTAACGAATACGACAAGACAGCCGAGCCAACAGCTGCACCAGCGCCAGCAGCTGCGCCAGCGCCAGCAGCGGCACCAGCACCAGCACCAGCACCAGCACCAGCACCAGCAGCAGCTGCTGCGCCTGCAGGGGCGGAGCCAATAACATCTCCTCTGCCGGGATCAATTCTCAGCATTCCGGTGAAAGAGGGACAAAGTGTGCAGGCAAATGAAGTGCTTATAGTCCTAGAGGCTATGAAAATGGAAAATGAGGTTGTAGCCCCGAGAGCGGGAACTGTAAGAGGGATCTCGGTGACAGCTGGAGCTATGGTAAACACTGGCGATCTGTTGATGTCTTTGGAATGACGTAATACATCAACAAGCGGCCCATGATAAAGGCTGCTTTGTAAGGAGGTATGTATTATGACTATTGAAGAGATCGATACATTTTTACGTATTGCGGATATAAAAAGCGTTACAAAAGTAGCAGAGGACATGTATATTACTACGCAGGGTGTGCGTAAGCGAATAAAGAAACTGGAGGATGAACTGGGAGCTAAGCTGTTTGAACGCCTGCCGAGAGAAATGAAACTCACCCCGTTTGGGCAGTTTTTCTATGATGAAGCCAAGCCGATAGTTAGGTATGTTGAAGAATTGAGCGGCAGCCTAGAACGGTTTGACAGGAAGATGTCGCGTACAATGAGAGTTGGGATACCTCAGGATATCCCGGGCTGGAGTGAGCGGTTTAAAGCTATTTGTGAAGACTTTGAAAAAGAGCACCCCCAATATAGTGTAAAATTTTTTGAAGACAAGCTGCTGCGAAATCGCAAACAATTAGAAGACGGAGAGCTTGATGTAGCTATCGTTCCCAATAAAATGGGCGAGAAAAAATATGTGCAGCTTTTAGCTTTTGAAAGAGAATATCTGCTCGTTATGGGAAGAACTCATCCTTTGGCACATAAAAAAGAGATTACTGACGAAGACATATTAAATGAACTGTTTATATTTGCCGGTCCAGAAACTTATATGGAAGAGTATCTGAAAAGCATAGGGGCAAAGAGTGCGAATATGATCTATGTTCAGGAAAACAGGAGCATAAGGGAGCTAAGCGTTGAAAACGGTTTTGCATTAAGCTTTTCGGGAGCAGATGTTTTGACGCCGGGAGCGGAGCCTCCGAAAGACATCTGTTACAAACGGTTTTTGCCTCCGCATATCGTAGACTATTATTTTACTGCATCAATAGACAATATGAAAAAAGAAGTGGTGAAGAGGTTTTTTGAATACCTCGAAGATAAAACGCCGCTTTCTCTGTAAAAACAAAAAAGCAGTAGAATTTCTTTTAAGAAATTCTACTGCTTTTTTTGTGTGCAAAGAACAAAAAGTTTGCAAAATAACAAAAAAGGGTTGCTTTACAAGCACAGATTCGTGGTATATGCTGAAAAACAAATAAAAGGTGAAGGAGATATTGAATATGGATGTTTTCAAAGAAAAGGGAATTAAATTTCGTTGGTTTACAGAGAATTGTTTTGAGTTTGAATTTCAAAGCGGAAAAACATTACTTATAGATCCCATGCTACCAGATGTTGAAAAGAGCCCTGAATGGAAGGAATTTGGCTCTGGATTTACGCCTAAAGATTTAAAAAGATGTGATTATGTGTGCATTACGCATACGCATGGAGATCATGTTGACAGTTTGAAAGAAGTGTGCGATCTATTTAATCCTGTAGTTATGGTACATGAGGCATCTGTTGTTATGCTGGCAAAGGATAGAGATCTTCCCATTAGAAAGATGCTCGCCTATACCCAGCCTGCGACATATGACTTTGGAGATTTTAAAATATCTATGTATCCCGGTACACATGTGCCCACTATAGGAGATGTTCCCTACAGCAAATTTGCAGAAAGGTTCGGAGGAGGTGGAATGGAGCCTACAGAGAGCAATATTTTTGGCTCATGCTTCAATACCAATTTCATGCTTGAAGTTCCGGGCGGCATTCGCATAGCCTTTGTACAGGGAGAATATGTCCCGCTTACCAAAAATGCGTTCTATAAGAGCCGCCCCACTCTTCTCATACGTCAGCTTACACTGATAGACAGATTCCCAGAGGCATTCGATGCTCTTATTGAGTGTATGGACGATACAGAGGCAGGCATGACTGCGTTTATGTGCCATCACCATAAGACAAAAAATCCGCAGAAGACGGCCAAGGAAATAAACGAGGTCATGGAGAAAAAGAACGGGCTTTCCAGAATGTTTGTACCGCAGTCCGGCAAGCAATACATACTGCGGGCAGGAATAGAGGAAATATAAAAAAGCATAAATTTTAGGAGGAGGAATAATAGATGAAAGTAAGAGTGCTGACGATCATTTTGGCTTTATGCATGTTGATAGGCCTGATGGCCGGCTGCGCAGAGTCAGATCCGACCCCAAGCCCAAGTGCAGATCCGCAGAATACTGGATCAATCGCAGATCCCAGCGACAACAGTCAAAAAGAGGACAGAAAGGGCGGAGAAATAACCATTCCAACGAGTATGTTTATTTCAAGTATGGTGCCATGGGAAGTAACAGCTAAAGGCGGATGGGTCACTATGGAGCCCGCCATCGAACACCTTGGAAGACTAAATCTTGACGGCAGCGTAACTCCGTTCTTGGCAGAGGAATTCATTGAGGACGCCGAGAACAACACACTTACCATCAAATTGCGCGAAGGCATAAAATTCTCGGACGGCAGTGATTTTAATGCCGATGTATTGGTATGGACTCTGGAGCAATTTATTGCTTCCGGTAAGGATGCAGAAGTTTGCAGCCCATCTAAGTTTGAAGCGACAGACGAATACACTGTCGTAATGTATTTTGACAGCTATGCCAACGACAGGCTTGAGACTCTGAGCCAGGTACATATCATGTCTCAAAAAGCTTTTGAGGAAAACGGAGGCGAGTGGGCCGCTACGAATCCGATAGGAACAGGTGCGTTTGTAGTAGAGAGCTACGAACTGGGACATTCAATCGTTTACGCAGCCAGAGATGATTACTGGCAGGACGGACTTCCGTATCTTGACAAAATAACCTTTATGCTTATGACGGATACAAACACTCAGCTTACTGCGTTCATCAATGGCGAGCTGGATATTTTCAGCGCGAGCACAGGTGCGCACATGGCTCAGGTAGAGGCGCTCACAGGAGTCAAAAAGATATCTAGTGAAAGTGGTATCAGAGCTACCCAGCAGTATTTCCTCGTAAATTCAGCTGACGAAAACTCTCCGTTTTCAGATGTAAGAGTCCGCAGGGCATTTTATATGGGCCTCGACCGCGATTCTTCCGCTGTTGCCCTGACAGAAGGATTGGGCTACGGAGTAGATCAGTACATTTCTGTCGGTATATACGGACATTTGGAAGACGACGAGCTGTACTCCACATATGATTATGATGTAGAAGCGGCAAAGGCGCTGCTTGCCGAAGCGGGTTATCCGGACGGTTTCAGCTGTGAGCTGCTGACGCGCCCGCAGAGCGACAAACAGGCGGTAGCGATGCAGTCATATGCTGTTGCCATAGGAATAGACGCCGAGATACGCACAATGGAACTGAACCAGTTTAATACCGTTACTAAAGAAGAAGGATTTTCTGGCATAGCTATCGGCGGAGGCGGTATCGGAGCGATGAATCCGGGGCTTAGCCTGTCTCGTCTTGTTCCAAGATGGGAAAAGGCGACCGGAGGATATGACAAGTTCCCGGAATGGAAGACACTGCTGGATGATGCAGCTCTGGCAGTTGGACAGGAGAATATAGAGACTGCATATAAAGCTGTCGGATATTTCCTCAACGAACAGCTTCCTGTCATGGGATGGTATGACCAGCTCACTCCGGCATATGCCAAGGAGGAGCTGCAGGACAGCAATTATCAGTGGGCAGAGGCGTATTCATGGACGCCGGAAATGGCCTATCTTGCAAAATAAACAAATAAAAGAATAAACTGGAGCTCAAGACTTGAGCTCCAGTTTATTCTGCTTTTAAATACAAAAAGCGGGAGCAAGCTCCCGCTTTAAAAAGACAGAACATTTAGATTATGCTCAATACCATAGTAAGAGCGACGAATGCGCCTGCGACCCATTTTGTGGCTTTTGCAAGCTTTGCATCTATGGATTTGGCCTTGTTCTTGGTCAAGAACGTGTCAGCCACACCGCCGATGGAACCGGACAAGCCGGAGCTTTTTCCGGATTGGAACAAAACTATTAAAAGCAGAGCCAAACCACAAATCAACTGAAGAATAGTAATAAATAAAGTCAAACTAAACATTCCTTTCAAAATGGGAAAATCCCACGAATATTTAAATGAAAATTTACTTTTGTTTTTTGGTAAAATGTATGATACCATAGTTAAAAATAAATTTCAAGTCTTTTTTCAAACAATAAATAGGATACAGCGGGGAATATTTATGTATTTTGATACTCATGCTCATTATGATGACGAACAATTTGAAACCGACAGGGAACAGGTATTCGACTTGATCCATGAAAGTGGTGTGGAACTGGTGATGAATCCGGCGTGCGACATTGCCTCTGGGAAAGCTGCTGTAAGCTATGCCGATAAATACAGCTGGGTATATGCCGCCGTGGGCATCCATCCGCAGAGCGTACTCGAGATGATGCCCGGCGACATAGAAGAAGTAAAAAAAATGTCGTCGCATCCCAAAGTGCGCGCGATCGGAGAGATAGGACTCGACTACCACTATGGGGCAGATACGAAAAAAGAACAAATTGAGCTTTTTTATGAGCAGATGCGTTTGGCTGACATGTTGGATCTGCCGGTCATAGTGCATGACAGAGAGGCTCATGCCGACTGCATAGACGCCGTACGGGCTTTTCCAAATGTCCGCGGAGTATTCCACTGCTATTCGGGAAGCTTGGAGACGGCCAAAGAATTGATACGCCGCGGCTGGTACATTTCCTTTACGGGGGCCCTTACATTTAAAAATGCCCGGCGTGCAGCGGAAGTCGCAAAATGGCTGCCAGATGACAGGATAATGGTGGAGACGGACTGCCCCTATATGGCCCCGGTTCCGCTTAGAGGCAAGCGCTGCGATTCATCCATGCTGCAGTATACAGTTGGAGTTTTGGCGGAAATTAGAGGAATATCCCCGGGAAAAGCAGCGGAACTGACGCTAAAAAACGGAATAAACTTTTTTGACATAGACTTGTAAAAACAAGTGAGGCATCCCTGCCGGTACGGCTTGAAATAAAAAGAAAAAATATGAAAAAGCCTCTTGACACAGCGGTCTTTTTTTGATATTCTACATAAGCGCCTGTGGAACAGGTATGTCCATTTGAGCGCAATGCGTTGAAGCGGGAGATTGCCCGGCTTGACCGGGGTAACTTCCGTGGAGTATGTCCGATAATCGGGCGGCTGGAAAACATCTGTGTCTCAGCTGATATACTGCGTATATCGGCGAAGCAGAGATCGGCCGGCAGCTTTGCCGGCTGCATTTTTGAGGCGAAATGATACGCACGGCTGAGTTTACGGATTTTTTCATCCGTACAAACTTGCGGATTTGTTGCCGCAGACAAGTACGAAGGAGGAAAATATATCAATGGCAACAACTAGTAAAATGATCAGGATCAGATTAAAGGCTTATGACCATCAGCTCATAGACCAGAGCGCAGAGAGAATTGTTGAGACTGCGAAGCGCACGGACGCCAAGGTATCCGGCCCCATCCCTCTTCCGACCCAAAAAGAGATTATAACGATCCTGCGTGCAGTCCACAAATATAAGGACAGCCGCGAGCAGTTTGAAAGAAGAGTGCATAAGCGCCTGATCGACATCCTGAATCCGTCTCAGAAGACGGTCGAGGCTCTGATGTCCCTCGAGATCCCGGCCGGGGTTGAGATAGAGATCAAACTTTAAAAAAGCAAACAACCTTGTCTGCGTCTTGCGGGCAGACGGGTCAAGTTGGCGCGGCAGCGCGTCAACCAATAACCTTTAAGGAGGAAATACTGAATGAAAAAAGCAATCATCGGAAAAAAAGTCGGTATGACACAGATTTTCGATGAGACCGGTAAAGTCATCCCGGTGACTGTAATCGAAGCCGGTCCGTGTGTCGTGGTCCAGAAAAAAGACCTTGATAAAGAAGGGTATGCGTCGGTTCAGCTCGGCTTTGAAGATGCGAAGGAGAAGCAGCTGACGAAGCCTGAAAAAGGCCATTTTGAAAAAGCTGGCGTTTCGGCAAAGAAATATCTGAAAGAGTTCAGACTGGAGAGCGCTGGCTCGATGAACGTCGGAGATGTTGTGAAGGCTGACGTTTTCGCAGAAGGCGACAAAGTGGACGTTACAGGCATCAGCCGCGGTAAAGGCTACGCCGGCGTCATCAAGCGCTGGGGCGCACAGCGCACCCCGACCTCTCACGGCGGCGGTCCTGTTCACAGGCATGCAGGTTCCATGGGTTCCGGCACTGACCCCTCCCGTATATTCCCGGGTAAGATTGGAGCGGGCCACATGGGAGCTGAGCAGGTGACAGTCATGAATCTGGATATAGTAAAGGTAGATCCGGAGCTGAACATGATAGCAGTCCGCGGAGCCATTCCGGGACCTAAAGGCGGAATCGTCTATGTCAGAAATACAGCTAAACACAACAGGATCAAGAATACGGTCGTGACCGTAAGCACAAACCCGCAGAAGAAATCTGCAAGAGGCTAAGAAAGGAGAGAGTTAAATGCCTACAGTTAAGGTTTACAATATGGCCGGCAAGGTTGTCGGTGAGGTTGAGCTCTCCGAGGCCGTTTTCGGGATCGAGCCAAACAAAGCGGTCCTTCACGAATCGGTCAAGAATTATCTTGCTAATCAAAGACAGGGCACGCAGAGCAATCTGACGCGCGGAGAGGTCTCCGGAGGCGGCAGAAAGCCGTGGAGACAAAAGGGAACGGGTAATGCCCGCCACGGCTCCACCAGAGCTCCTCAGTGGACGCACGGCGGCAACGCGTTTGCCAACAAGCCCAGAAGTTACAGATATTCTCTGAACAAGAAGGTAAAAGCTGTTGCGATGAAGAGCGCTTTGTCCGCGAAAGCCCAGAGCAGCGATATCATCGTTATCGACAGCATCAATATGGATGCGATCAAGACAAAAGATTTCAGCCAGTTCCTCAAGGCTATAGACGTAGCTGGCAAGGCGCTCGTTGTAACATCTGAAATGAAGGAGAACGTCGTCAAGAGCGCGCGCAATATCCCCGGAGTTACAACTACTTTTGCCGGGATCATGAGTCCGTATGAGATTTTGAACTGCAAGAAGTTTGTTATTGAGCAGGACGCTCTCCGCAGGCTTGAGGAGGTATATGCGTAATGAAAACCGCTTATGACGTTTTGATTAGACCTGTTATTTCCGAGCAGTCTATGGAGCATACCGATTTAAAGAAGTATGTTTTCGAAGTTGCCAAGGATGCCAACAAAATAGAGATCAAGAAGGCCGTTGAAGAGGCGTTCGGCGTAAAAGTACAGAAGATTTCAACGACGAATGTACGCGGCAAAGCTAAAAGGATGGGAGCATATCCCGCGGGCCAGACTGCCGGTTGGAAAAAGGCTGTCGTAAAGCTCACAGAGGATTCCAAGACCATCGAATTCTTTGAAGGGATGGTGTAATAAATGTCCATTAAAACATTTAAACCGACTACCCCCTCCAGACGTCATATGACAGTCTCCGGTTTTGACGGAGTTGACAAGAAGGCAAAGCCCGAAAAAAGTCTGGTAGAGGTTTTGAAGAAAAATGCCGGCCGCAACAGCTACGGCCGTATCACTGTCCGTCACAGAGGCGGCGGAAACAAGAAGAAATACAGGATTATCGACTTCAAGAGAAATAAGGCAGACGTAGAAGGCAAGGTCGTGCGTATAGAGTATGACCCCAACCGCTCCGCAAATATAGCTCTTGTAGAATATGCCGACGGAGAGCGCAGATACATTATCGCTCCGGTCGGTATAGCGGCAGGAGATGCTGTCATCGCATCCCCCAACGCAGATATCAAGCCGGGCAACACCCTTCCAATTGCGAACATCCCGGTCGGTGCAATTATCCACAATATTGAACTCTATCCCGGCAAGGGCGCCCAGCTTGTGCGCGCAGCCGGCGTATCTGCTCAGCTTATGGCTAAAGAGGGAGATATGGCACAGGTCAGACTTCCTTCGGGCGAAGTCAGATATATCCGCACAAACTGCATGGCCACTATAGGCCAGGTCGGAAATATTGACCATGAAAACATTGCCATTGGTAAGGCCGGAAGAAAGCGCCACATGGGCTGGAGACCTACGGTCCGCGGTTCTGTTATGAACCCTGTTGATCACCCGCACGGCGGCGGTGAAGGCAAGAGCCCGATAGGCCGTCCGGGACCTGTCACTCCTTGGGGCAAGCCTGCACTTGGCTATAAGACAAGAAAGACAAAGAATCCGACTGACAAGTTTATTGTAAAGCGCCGCGGCGCCAAATAAGTAAGGAGGGCAATTATTTTGAGTAGAAGCATTAAGAAGGGCCCTTTTGCCGCGCCTGAGCTGCTTAAAAGGGTCGACGAAATGAATAAAACGGGCGACAAGAAAGTCCTCAGGACTTGGTCGCGCGCATCCACCATCTTCCCGTCGTTTGTCGGACATACAATAGCGGTACATGATGGCCGCAAGCATGTCCCGGTATATATCACGGAAGACATGGTCGGACACAAACTCGGCGAGTTCGCACCGACGAGGACTTACAGAGGTCACGCCGGCAGCAAGACTGGTAAATAAGGAGGCAAGCAGACATGGAAGCAAGAGCACAATATAAATTTGCACGCATTTCTCCCCGCAAAGTGAAAATTGTCTGCGACCTCATTCGCGGAAAAGACACAACGACGGCGGCGGCGATTTTGATGCAGACTCCTAAAGCCGCTTCTGAGATAATGCAGAAGATTCTTCACAGCGCAGTTTCCAATGCAGAGAACAACTTTGAGATGAACCCGGATAACCTTTTTGTTTCGGAAGTCTACGCCGATCCCGGCCCTGTTCTGAAGAGAGGCAGACCGAGAGCTCACGGCAGAATGAACCGTATATTGAAGAGAACATCTCATATAACAATCGTTGTGAAGGAAAAGGAGTGAGAGTATGGGACAGAAAGTAAATCCGCATGGCCTGCGCGTCGGCGTCATCAAGGATTGGGACTCCCGTTGGTATACGAGAAATGACAAAGCAGGAGATCTGATCGTAGAAGACTATAAGATCCGCAAATTCCTGAAGGAGACATTGCACTCCGCGGGCGTTCCGAAGATCGAGATCGAAAGAGATAACGCAAAGGTCAGGATCTATCTGCACTGCTCCAGACCCGGTGTAGTTATAGGCAAGGGCGGCGCCGAGATCGAGAAGCTGAAGCTCAGACTTGAGAAGATGATCGGCAAGCCTGTAGCCCTGAGCATTGTGGAAGTAAAAACTCCGGATACAAATGCGCAGCTGGTAGCAGAAAACATCGCTTCTCAGCTTGAAAGAAGAATTTCTTTCCGCCGCGCTATGAAGAACGCCATGTCCAGAGCGATGCGTCTTGGCGTGCGCGGAATTAAGGTCACCGTAGGCGGACGCCTTGGAGGCGCTGAAATAGCCAGAAGCGAAAGCTATCACGAGGGAACCATTCCTCTGCAGACCATAAGAGCAGATATAGAGTATGGCTTTGCAGAAGCGGCTACCACTTACGGCCGTATAGGTGTAAAGGTTTGGATATACAAGGGAGAAGTTCTCAATCAGACCTTGAGGACCACCCCGAGAACAATGGATATGAACCGCGCAAACGATAGAAAGAACAATGACCGCAGACGCGGCAATCGTCCGAACAACAGAAATAACAGAGGCGGAGCCAGATCCGGAGGAAACTTCGGAGGCAGGAACGGCGGTTCACCGTCCAGAAATCCCGCGGCCCCCAGAGAAGGAGGAAACTGATCAATGCTTCTGCCTAAAAGAGTAAAATACCGCAGAGTTCACAGAGGACGCATGAAAGGCGTAGCTACCAGAGGCAATAAAGTCAATTACGGCGAATATGGCCTGCAGGCTCTTGAACCGGCGTGGATCACAAGCAATCAAATAGAGGCGGCTCGTATCGCGATGACTCGTTATACACGCCGCGGTGGTAAAGTTTGGATAAAGATTTTTCCAGACAAGCCGGTTACCCAGAAACCAGCTGAAACCCGTATGGGTTCCGGTAAGGGTTCTCCGGAGTATTGGGTAGCAGTTGTAAAGCCCGGCAGAATATTGTTTGAAATTGCCGGTGTGCCAGAAGAAACCGCTCGCGAAGCTCTTCGTCTTGCAGGACATAAATTGCCTATCAAGACAAAGTTCGTAAAGCGCGAATCCGAGACAGGTGGTGAGGAATGATGAAGGCTAAAGAAGTCCGTTCCATGAGTGCAGCCGAGCTTGAGAAAAAAGTTGTAGAATTGAAAAAAGATTTATTTATGCTTAGAATGCAGCATGCGACGAATCAGTTGGATAATCCAATTAAGATCGCGGAAGTAAAGCGCGATATCGCCCGAGTCAAGACCATACTGCACGAAAAGCAGATTGAGCGTTAAGGAGAGTTGAAGACAGATGAACGAAAGAACGACTTATAGAAAGACCAGAGTCGGAAAAGTTATTTCCGACAAAATGGACAAAACGATAGTTGTCGCTGTCGAAGACCGCGTAGCGCATCCGCTTTATAAAAAGATCATTAAAAGGACTTACAAGCTCAAAGCCCATGATGAGAACAATACGTGCGGCATCGGCGACAGAGTCAAGGTCATGGAGACCCGTCCGCTGTCCAAGGACAAGAGATGGCGTCTTGTTGAAATTATTGAGAAAGCAAAGTAAGGAGGCTGCCAAATGATACAACAGGAAACTTATCTGAAGGTTGCCGACAATACCGGCGCCAAAGAAATTAAATGTATCCGCGTTTTGGGCGGCTCCAAAAGAAAGTACGGCAACATCGGCGATGTGATTGTCGCATCTGTTCGCAAAGCCGTACCGGGCGGAACTGTTAAAAAGGGCGACGTCGTTAAAGCCGTTATAGTGCGCTCTGCCAAGGGAGTGCGCCGCGCAGACGGGACCTATGTTCGCTTTGATGAAAACGCGGCAGTGCTTATCAGGGACGACAAGAACCCGAGAGGCACTCGCATCTTTGGGCCTGTGGCTAGAGAGCTTCGCGACAAGGATTACATGAAGATCCTTTCGCTGGCACCCGAAGTTATATAAGGGGGCTTAAACGATGAATGTAAAAAAAGACGATATAGTAGTTGTTCTTGCCGGAAAGGACAAGGGCAAGCAGGGTAAAGTACTGCGCGCCGATCCAAAGAATGGCAAGGTAGTAGTTGAAGGCGTTAACGTCGCATCAAAGCATACGAAGCCGAGAAAGCAGGGAGAAGAGGGCGGAATTCTCAAGATTGAGACTCCGATATATGCCTGCAAGGTCATGCGCGTATGCCCAAAGTGCGGAAAGCCTACCCGCAAGGCACATAAGATTCAAGCAGATGGCACAAAGGTGACTGTTTGCAAGAAGTGCGGCGCAGAAATATAAGAGAGGGAGAAAAGCACAATGACGAGATTAAAACAAAAATATATCGATGAAGTTGCTCCTGCTCTTATGGCTAAGTTTGAATACAAGAGCCCGATGCAGATCCCCAAGATCGAAAAAGTAGTTGTCAATGTCGGCTGCGGCGATGCAAGGGACAATGCAAAGGTTCTTGACTCTGTAGTCAATGAAATATCTGCTATTACCGGACAGAGGGCGGTCATTACGCACGCTAAGAAGTCGGTTGCAAACTTCAAAGTAAGAGAAGGTATGCCGGTAGGCGTTAAGGTAACGCTGCGTCATGATAAGATGTGGGAATTCCTTGACAGATTTATAAACATAGCGCTGCCTCGCGTACGTGATTTCAGAGGAATCAATCCTAACGCATTTGACGGCCGCGGCAACTATGCCATAGGCGTCAAAGAGCAGCTGATTTTCCCGGAAATCGAATACGATAAGATCGAAAAGATCCGCGGTATGGATATCGTTATCTGTACTACTGCACAGACTGATGAAGAAGCAAGAGAGCTGCTGAGACTGGTAGGCGCTCCGTTTGCGCAGGATTAAGGGAGGATACGATAAATGGCAAAAAAATCTATGATTTTAAAGCAGCAGAGAGAGCCAAAGTTCTCTACACGCCGTTATAACAGGTGCAAGATCTGCGGACGTCCGCATGCTTATTTGAGAAACTACGGTATTTGCCGTATTTGTTTCAGAGAACTGGCTTATAAAGGCCAGATACCAGGAGTCAAGAAGGCTTCTTGGTAAACCGCATTTAGCATATAAAAAGGACAGCGAAAGTCAGGAATTGTCCCTGATACCTCGCTGCGAAAACAGACGAATCGTCTGTAACTCTTTAAGGAGGTCAAATCATGCAAATTACGGATCCTATTGCGGATATGCTTACCAGAATTCGCAATGCCAATTCCGCAAAGCACGATACCGTTGACATACCTGCTTCCAACATGAAGAAGGCTATAGCCGAGATACTGTTGGAAGAGGGATATATCAAGGGATATCAAGTTATCGAAGATGGTACTCAAGGCGTTATAAGAGTTACCCTTAAGTACAATGCAGGCAAAGAAAAGGTCATTTCCGGACTGCGGAGAGTCAGCAAACCCGGTTTGAGGGTTTATGCTGGAGCGGATGAGTTACCGCGCGTTCTGAAAGGTTTGGGAATCGCTATTATTTCTACGTCAAAGGGCATTATGACTGACAGACAGGCTAGAAGCCAGCATGTCGGCGGAGAAGTCCTTGCATTTGTATGGTAAGGGGGTAAAGGAATATGTCAAGAATTGGAAGACACCCCATTTCAATACCGGCTGGAGTAGAAGTTTCCTTTGGCGAAGGCAATTTGGTCACCGTTAAAGGGCCGAAAGGCGAGCTGAGCCACAAGCTTCATCCAGATATGAAGATTGAACAGCAGGGATCAGAGATTATAGTTTCCAGACCGAGCGAAGACAAGCTTCACAAGTCTCTGCATGGACTTACTCGTACACTGGTTGCCAATATGATTGAAGGCGTAACGCACGGCTTTAAGAAAGAGCTGGAAGTCAATGGCGTAGGTTACAGAGCACAGAAGCAGGGAAATCAGCTGGTGCTGAACGTGGGATTTTCTCATCAGGTCTTTATAGATGAGATACCGGGGATCACTATTGATGTGCCGGATCCCAATAAAGTCGTTATAAATGGAATCGACAAACAGCTCGTAGGACAGTTTGCAGCTGATGTCAGAAAAAGAAGACCGCCTGAGCCTTATAAGGGCAAGGGAATTAAGTATGCAACAGAGGTCATTCGCCGTAAAGAAGGCAAGACCGGTAGCAAGTAAAGGGAGGTGTGCCTAAATGATTAAAAGACCCAACACAAAAGCGCAGCGTATTAAACGTCATAAGAGAGTAAGGGCAAAGATCTCCGGTACGCCTGAGATACCCAGACTCAATGTATTCAGAAGTTTGAACCACATTTACGCTCAGGTCATAGATGATGTCAACGGCGTAACTCTGGTTTCAGCATCCTCGTCCGAAAAAGGCTTTGAAGGTACCGGCGGCAACTGCGAGGCGGCAAAGAAAGTCGGAATGACTATTGCCGAGCGCGCTCTTGCCAAGGGCATCAGCACAGTTGTTTTTGATCGTGGTGGCTATGTCTATCACGGACGTGTGCAGAGTTTGGCAGACGGCGCCCGCGAGGGCGGCTTGAAGCTTTAATCGGAGGAGGAAACAATAATGGCTTATAAAAATAACAGACAGCAGGCTGAAGCTCCGGTTTCAGAGTTCACAGAAACCGTTGTTTCCCTAAACAGAGTATCCAAAACAGTAAAGGGCGGACGTATTTTTAAATTTGCAGCTCTTTGCGTAGTTGGAGATGGAAAGGGACGCGTAGGCTATGGGCTTGGAAAGGCCGCTGAAGTTTCCGAAGCGATTCGCAAGGGCATAGACGACGCCAAGAAGAACATTGTAACCATTACTCTTTCCGGCACAACGATTCCGCATGAGATTATCGGATGCGCAGGCGCGGGTAGAGTTCTGCTCAAGCCGGCGGCTCCCGGTACTGGCGTTATAGCCGGCGGTGCCGTCCGTGCAGTTGTCGAAGCTGCTGGTATTAAGGATATTCGTACTAAGTGCCTGCGCTCGAACAACCCACATAATGTTGTTGCGGCGACTATGCAAGGCCTCAGGACTCTGAGAGACGCCGAGCAAGTTTCTAAAGTCAGAGGCAAGACCCCTGCAGAAATTCAGGGATAGGAGGGCTTAAACAAATGGCAAATCTTAAGATCAAGCTCGTCAAGAGCTTAAATGGCAGACTGGATAAGCATATTGCAACTGCCAAGTCTCTGGGGCTGAAAAAGATTGGCAACGAAACCATACAGCCCGATAACGCACAGACTAGAGGTAAGATAGCTCAGATCGGCTATCTGCTCAAGGTTACGGAAGAATAGGAGGCGCAAGAATGGAATTACATGAACTTGCCCCTGTAAAGGGCTCCGTAAAAGAGGCTAAACGTAAGGGAAGAGGCCCGGGTACCGGCAACGGAAAGACGGGCGGCCGTGGTCACAAGGGTCAGAAGGCTCGCAGCGGCGGCGGTGTCCGCATCGGATTTGAAGGCGGACAGATGCCTTTGGCAAGACGTATCCCTAAAAGAGGATTCAATAATATCTTCGCAAAGCCACTGGAGAGCTTAAATGTTTCGGCGTTGGAGAAGTTTGAAAACGGCGCTGTAGTTGGAGCTGAAGAGCTGATGGCGGCAGGGCTTCTGTCAAAATGCCGTTATGGAGTTAAAATCCTTGGAAATGGTGAACTTACAAAGAAACTGACGGTTCGTGCGTCTGCTTTTTCTGCCTCTGCTAAAGAGAAAATCGAAGCTGCAGGCGGAAAGGTAGAGGTGGTATAGGTGTTTCAGGTCTTTCGTAATGCATGGAAGATAGATGAGCTGCGCAAAAAAATTCTTTTTACGCTGTTTATCGTTTTGCTGTATAGATTGGGCAACTCAGTACCAGTTCCGTATATTAATGTTGATATGCTGAGCAGTTATTTTGACTCTCTGGGCAACACCGTTTTGGGACTGTATAACGCGATGTCGGGCGGCGCATTTTCGAGCGCTACGATTTTTGCCTTGTCCATCCAGCCGTATATCAACGCTTCCATCATCATGAATCTTCTGTGCATTGCTATTCCGGCATTGGAGAGAATGCAAAAAGAAGGCGGAGAGGAAGGCAGAAAGAAGATAGCCAGTATAACCAGATATGCAACTGTTGGTATCGGCTTACTTCAGGGCTTGGCTTTCTATCTCCTGATTAAAAACAACAACATGCTTATCGAAAGCGGAATTTGGCAGGGCATCGTCATCATAATGACATTTGCCGCTGGCTCGGCGCTTTTGATGTGGATGGGCGAGCAGATAACGGAATTTGGAATTGGAAACGGAATATCCATTATTTTGTTTGCAAGTATAATTTCAAGACTGCCGTCTGCAACGATAATGATGGTTCAAAACCTCATGAACGGTTCGCTGAAGTGGTATGCTCTCATTGGAATTATTTTGGGAGTAATTGCGATTATCGTGCTGATCGTGTTTGTTACAAATGCAGAGCGCAGGATACCTATTCAGTATTCAAAGAGAGTTGTTGGAAGAAAGATGTATGGCGGACAGAGCACGCATCTGCCTTTGAAAGTAAATATGGCGGGCGTTATACCGATTATATTTGCGCAGTCTATAGCTTCTCTGCCTGCTACTATCGCGGCATTTTTGCCAGCTCCTGCTGAAGGAAGCTTTTGGGCAAAGTTCCTTGAAGCAATCGACACCACGTCTGTGGTATATATGATCGCATACTTCCTGCTCATCATTGCGTTCAGCTACTTCTACACCACATTGCAGTTTAATCCAGTAGAAGTTGCAAATAACCTGAGAAAGAACGGCGGATTTATCCCGGGATTCCGTGCAGGACGTCCGACAGTAGATTTCATTAGGAAAGTTTTGAATAAAGTCACTTTGTTTGGCGCTATTTACCTGAGCATCATCGCATTGCTACCGTTGATATTCAGCAGCGTTAGCGATGTGGCGGGCATTGCCCTCGGCGGTACGTCGATCATAATTGTAGTAGGCGTTGCGCTTGAAATTGTTAAGAGCCTAGAATCTCAGATGCTTTTGCGTCACTATAAAGGATTCCTTGAATAAGAAGTAGAGGATGGTTTTAATGAAACTGATTTTGTTAGGCGCCCCAGGCGCAGGAAAAGGCACACAGGCCGAGATTTTAAGTAAAAAGTGGGGAATTCCTACAATTTCAACAGGAAATATTCTCAGAGCTGCAATGAAAAACGGAACTCCCGTTGGATTGAAAGCCAAAGAATATGTTGAAAGCGGAAAGCTGGTTCCTGACGATGTGATTATAGGAATAGTTAAAGAGCGTCTTGCAGAGCCGGATTGCGCAAACGGATATATTTTGGATGGAATGCCAAGGACTATCCCGCAGGCTGAAGCTCTGGAGCAGAATGGCATTGATATCGATGCTGCGGTTTCGATTGAGATTGAAGACGAGGTCATTGAAAAGAGAATGACCGGTCGCCGTACTTGTTTGAACTGCGGAGCGACTTATCACGTAGAGTCCAAGCCTCCGAAAGTCGAAGGCGTTTGCGACCTCTGCGGAGAGAAACTGACCATTCGTAAAGACGACAGTGCAGAGACGGTCAGGGATCGTTTGGCAGTTTACCACAAGGAAACTGAGCCACTTAAAGATTTTTATCAGGCAAGAGGCAAGCTCATTTTGGTTGACAACCAGCCGACAGTTGAGCTTACTACCGAGAAACTGCTTGAAGCTTTGAAGTGAGTTTACATGATATATGTAAAATCAGAGCATGAGATCGAACTGATGCGCCGGGCTGGAAAAATTACCGCGGCTGCCCGTGCTTTGGCAGGGGAAATGGTTAGGCCCGGCGTATCTACGAGGGAGATCGACAGAGCAGTTCACGACTATATTGTTAGTCAAGGCGCGGTGCCATCTTTCTTGAATTACGACGGTTATCCGGGGAGCGCATGTATTTCGGTGAACGATGAAGTGATACACGGAATACCGGGAAAACGTAAGATACGAGAAGGCGATATCGTCAGTGTGGACGTTGGAGCATATATCGGCGGATTCCACAGTGACTGCGCAGGCACTTATGCTGCAGGTGAGATCAGTGATGAAGCTAAACAGCTCATCCAAGTGACAAAGCAAAGCTTTTTTGAAGGGATCAAATTCGCCAAAAAAGGCTATCGAGTGTCTGACATCTCACATGCGATCCAAGTATATGCAGAGTCATTTGGTTTTTCTATGGTTCGGGAATTTGTGGGTCACGGCGTTGGAGCCAAGCTTCACGAAGAGCCTGAGGTTCCCAATTACGGGAAACCCGGACACGGCCCAAGGCTGATTCCAGGCATGACTTTGGCAATTGAACCCATGGTAAATATGGGGACTGCAAAAATTCGAGTATTAAGCGATGGGTGGACAGTCAAGACCCTAGACGGGAAGATGTCAGCCCACTACGAGAACACAGTATTGATTACTCATGGCGAACCTGAGATTTTAACGACTGTAAATGGAGAATGCTGAATATGGACATTCTAAAAGCCAGTTTAGTGAAAGCGACGGCGGGCCATGACAAAGGTGAAGTTTTTTTCGTGCTCGGGGTGACTGAAAACAGGGTCATCCTTGCGGACGGCAAAAAACGCCGAATAGCGAATCCGAAGCAGAAGAATCTGCGGCATGTGCAGCAGGTTTCCGTAGGCGACGAGCAGCTTCGGCATAAAACGAACTTATCAGACAGTGAAATCAGGAAGACGCTTGCGGAATATAGAGCAGGCTCCAGCAAAGACCGGGGAGGTTGTTGAATTGGCAAAGGACGATGTAATAGAGCTGGAAGGAAGAGTAGTTGAGTCATTGCCTAATACTATGTTTAAAGTTGACATTGGAAACGGGCATGAAATATTGGCTCACATTTCCGGAAAACTCCGTATGAATTTCATTCGGATTCTGCCGGGAGACAAGGTGACGGTACAAATGTCGCCGTATGACCTGACGCGCGGCAGAATTACATGGAGAAGTAAATAAACCAACAATTCATACTTTTAAGGAGGGTTTGAGTTGAAAGTAAGACCTTCAGTTAAGCCTATGTGTGAGAAATGCAAGATCATCAAGCGCAAGGGAAAAGTAATGGTGATTTGCGAGAATCCGAAGCACAAGCAAAGACAAGGATAGCTTCTTTCGTGAAGGAAGGCAAGCAGCTGGGCTGAGGCGGCTCAGAACCTTGTTGTCTCACGATCAGGGGATCGTTGAAAGCTTTAAACTACGCATTTAAAGAAAATGTGAAAGCACTATTTTGAAGTTTCTTTACGAAAGGATTGATTGACAAATATGGCAAGAATCGCCGGCGTTGATTTGCCCCGTGAGAAAAGAGTCGAAATTGGACTTACCTATGTTTACGGAATAGGAAGAAAAAGGGCAAACGACATACTCAAAGAGACTGGTATTAATCCGGATACAAGAGTAAAGGATTTGACAGAGCAGGAAGAGGCTCTGCTCCGTGAATGCATAGACAGAAACTATATTGTTGAAGGCGACCTGAGAAGAACAGTTGCTTTAGACATCAAGAGACTGACAGAGATCGGATGCTACAGAGGAACCAGACATAGAAGAGGTCTCCCGGTCAGAGGTCAGCGCAGCAAGACAAACGCACGTACACGCAAGGGTCCGAAGAAGACAATTGCCAACAAGAAGAAGTAAGGAGGGGTATGTAAATGGCAAGTCCTAAAAATGCAAAGCAGCGCGTTAGAACTAAGCGCCGTGAGCGTAAAAATATTGAAAAGGGCGCGGTGCATATCCGTTCCTCATTTAACAACACTATGGTAACTATTACCGACCTGAATGGCAACGCTATTTCTTGGGCTTCCGCAGGTGGAATGGGTTTCCGCGGAAGCAGAAAGTCAACTCCGTTTGCTGCCCAGACTGCGGCTGAAGCGGCGGCAAAGGCTGCCATGGAGCATGGACTCAAGACAGTTGAAGTATATGTAAAGGGACCGGGTTCCGGACGTGAAGCCGCAATCAGAGCTCTTCAGTCTGCCGGACTTGAAGTTATGATGATCAAAGACGTAACACCGATCCCGCACAATGGCTGCCGCCCGCCCAAAAGGCGCCGCGTCTAATACAGGAGGTAATAGAATATGGCGAGATACACCGATGCTGTTTGCCGCCTTTGCCGCAGAGAAGGCCAAAAGATGTTCTTGAAAGGCGACAGATGCTATACAGATAAATGTGCTTTGGAACGCCGTGCATATGCTCCGGGACAACATGGTCAGGGACGCAGTAAGGCTTCCGAATACGGTCAGCAGCTTAGAGAGAAGCAGAAAGCAAAACGCTACTATGGTCTGCTTGAAAGCCAATTTAGAGGCTATTTTGAAATGGCTTCCAAGAGAAAAGGTCAGACTGGTGAAAACCTGCTGTCCATTCTCGAGAGCCGTCTGGACAATACGGTTTACAGACTTGGCTTTGCAATGTCGAGAGCCGAAGCCAGACAGCTTGTTAGACACGGTCATTTCCTTGTAAATGGCCGAAAGGTAGACATTCCGTCTTTCCTTGTAAAGCCGGGTCAGGTCATTACTATTAAAGATTCCAGCCGCAGCCTCGATAAGATCAAGAGCGTTATTGAAGCGAATGCGTCTAGACCGGCGCCAAAATGGCTGGATTACGATAGAAACACTCTTACGGCAAAGGTTGTCGCACATCCCACTAAGGAAGACATCGATCTGCCGATCGAGGAGCACCTTATCGTTGAGCTTTACTCCAAGTAATAGACAAACCCTCGATATTGATAAGCTGATAACAGAAGTGCAGCGCTGGTTGCACATGCAACAAAAGGAGGGTATTTTTATATGGTAGAAATAGAAAAGCCGCGTATCGAATGTTTTGAAACGCCCGGAGACGAATCCTACGGCAAATATGTGGTGGAGCCATTGGAGCGCGGTTATGGTACTACATTGGGCAATTCCCTCAGAAGGATCCTTTTGTCTTCACTGCCCGGGACTGCAGTCACCTCAATTCGAATTGCAGGCGTAGCGCATGAATTTTCCACTATTCCCGGCGTTAAAGAAGATGTGACGGAGATTGTCCTTAATGTTAAGAGTATTATTGCTCGACTTCATTGCGAAGGAACCAAGACCGTCTACATTGAAGCTGCAGGCGAGTGTGAAGTATGTGCTGGCGACATTAAGTCCGACGGCGAAGTAGAGATTTTAAATCCCGAACTGCATATTGCTACCCTTGGTCCAAATGCACAGCTTAGCATGGAGCTTACTTTGAGTCACGGTAGAGGCTATGTAAGCGCAGAACGCAATAAAAATCAGCAGGGCATTATTGGCGTGATTCCGGTCGATTCCATTTATACGCCTGTGTTGAAGGTAAATTATACAGTAGAGAATACACGTGTAGGGAATATGACCGATTTTGACAAACTCACGGTAGAAGTCTGGACAGATAAGACGATTACTGCAAGAGATGCAGTATCGTTGGGAGCAAAGATACTTTGCGATCACTTTACGCTCTTTACTGACCTCAGCGAGTCGATAGGCAACAAGTCGACAGTTGTGGAAAAGGCAGAGACGCAAAGGGACAAGGTGCTGGAAATGACGATCGAAGAGCTTGATTTGTCCGTCCGCAGCTTTAACTGCCTTAAGCGTGCCAATATTAATACCGTAGAAGATTTGATTCAAAAAACGGAAGATGAAATGATAAAGGTAAGGAATCTGGGACGCAAGTCTCTGGAGGAAGTCATTCATAAACTTGCAATGATGGGTCTATCTCTTGCAAGCGATGACAACAACTAAACTCTGTACGAGGAGGAGAACAGAATGCCTGGAACGAGAAAGCTCGGAAGGACGACAGATCAGCGTATGGCCATGCTTAGACAGCAGGTCACGGCTCTTCTGGAAAGTGGCAGAATTGAAACAACTGTCACAAGAGCAAAAGAAGTACGTCCGCTTGCCGAGAAGATGATAACTCTTGGCAAGACCAACACTTTAGCATCCCGCCGTCAAGCACTTGCTTTCATTACGAAAGAAGATGTTGTGACTAAGGTATTTAAGGAAATTGCGCCAAGTTATGCTGAACGCAGCGGCGGATATACTCGCATTACGAGAATTGGGCCTCGCCGCGGTGATGCAGCGGAAATGGCTGTTATTGAGCTGGTTTAACAGACATAGAGTAAAACAGTGCTTCTCTTGAAAAAAAGAAGCACTGTTTTTTGTTAAAAAAACAGATAATGCGGAAGTCATTTAAAAAACAGATGCTTTTCGTTTGTATAGTTTGTGTTATCAGAGATAAACTATTCGAAGGAGGTTTCTGAAATGAAAATGACCAAGCAGGAATACGATCGTTATATTAAAGAACGAGCACCTAAGTCTCCTATTGCCGCCAATCTGATCAAGGCATTTATAGGCGGAGGACTGATATGTGTAGTAGGACAGTTTCTTTTGAACACATACGGAGCAGCAGGACTTGATGAGACATCTGCTGCTGCAGCCACATCCATAACTTTGGTTTTTGTTGGCGCATTGTTGACGGGATTAGGCATATACGACAATCTAGGCAAGATGTTTGGCGCAGGGACCCTTGTCCCAATTACAGGATTTGCTAATTCAATCGTGTCTCCGGCCATGGAATTTAAAAGCGAAGGTTTTATTACGGGAATGGCTGCTAAAATGTTTGTTATTGCAGGCCCAGTACTGGTATACGGAACCGCAAGCAGCGTGCTTTACGGAGTAATTTTATTGCTTTTTAGCAGATAAGAAGCTCGTCACTTTTACGAAGTCAAGGCAATAGGCGAAAATACAGAACACAGCGGCGTGAAGAAGGTGTTTTCTCACGTCGCTGTGTTTGGTCTATTTATCAAGTAAAATATTTTCTATGCCGTTTTCCTCAAATTCCTCAATATACTCATCGATGCGCGTTGTAAGTTCGATGAAGTTTTCCGAATTGATGGGTTCAAAATTCATATCTCTGCGTGCAAGTTCTTCGGCAAGGATCTCGTAAAATACGGTGTCCTCATAGTCCATAATAGCTTCGTGTATACCGCCGCTGCGAAATGCACGGGAAGGCACGATGCTGCCATTTTCCATTTCAATAAGAGAAAACATTTTTGATTTTAAACAATGAGAAAAGATTTTAGATTCGAGATCATCATATTCCAAAATGCGGTCTGTTCCTCTAGTCGAATTCATTATCCAATTTCCGACATAGACTAGATCCAGCAGTTGCCGAAATTCGCTGTTCGTAAGTTCAATATTCATATAGAGCCTCCTTGCAGGGACTTGATGGCCGCCCGATCTTACAGAAATTTTGGCCCCAAATTATTATATATCATACCGCCAATAATTTCCACATAAAAATCACAAGGGACTTGTATTATCGTATCCAATGCCTTATTATATATCCAGAAAACTTTTAAATAAGAATGGAAAAACAGATGAAAGATGTAATTATCTCAATAGTAGGGATTCCTAATGGCGACGAGGCCATAGAGTTTGTAACCGATGGCAAGTACTGCTACGGAAAGGACAAGACTGTCTTTTCGTATATGGAGAGCGAACTCACGGGGCTTGCCGGAACCAAAACCACATTTACGGTGGAGGAGGCGTTTACTACTCTTGTCCGGGAAGGAAAGCTCAACTCGCAAATGGTGTTTGAAGAGGGGAGGAAACACTTTTTCTTATATGATACTCCGTTTGGTTCAACGACTATGGGAGTAGATACCAAACGCATAATTAGAAAACTAGACGAACACGGCGGCTGCATGAAGATAGAATATTTTTTGGATTTAGACAATGTGAATCTGGGCCGCAATGAATTTAGAATCAACATAAAAGAAGCTTACGGGAAGTGATAAGATGATAAATATGATCGAAGCTGCCAAAACGCAGATAGACGAATTGGTTAGAAAAGCATATGAAAGTGCGGCTGCCGAAGGCAAGCTCCCAAGGGGACAGACTCTTCAAGGCGTAGTAGAGGTGCCCAGAGATGCGTCTATGGGAGATTACGCATGTTCTTATGCATTGGCCGCTGCCAAAAATTTTCATATGGCTCCAAGAAAGATAGCAGAAGAGATTACAGCCAAGCTAGATCTGGAAAACAGTTATTTCTGTAAAGCAGAGGTAGCCGGAGCAGGATTTATAAATTTTAGGCTGTCCGAGAACTGGTATAGAGAAGTTATCAAAGCCATTGAAGAAGAGGGAACAGACTACGGAGAGGTAGACGACGGCAAGGGACAGAGAGTCATGGTAGAATTCGTGTCGGCAAATCCGACCGGAACGATGACTATCGGAAATGCTCGAGGCGGTGTGCTTGGAGACACTATGGCGTCAATACTGGAAAAAAACGGCTGGAATGTTTGGCGTGAGTTTTATGTAAACGATGCTGGAAATCAAATAGATCTGTTCGGCAAGTCTTTAGAGGCCCGCTATATACAACTGCTAAAAGGCGAAGATGCTGTAGAATTTCCTGAGGACGGATATCACGGCGACGATATAAAGGAGCTCGCCAAACGCATACGAGATGAATTCGGAGACGGCCTGCTAAACCTTCCTAGAGAAGAGTATGTAGGCAAGATGGTGAGATTTGGAATAGACTACAATATAAATAAAATGAAAGGAGACCTTAAAAGATACGGGATCTCCTATGACAGATGGTTTCTCGAATCAGAACTTCACGAGAGCGGATATGTAGCCGAGACAGTGAAGTTGCTGGAGAAAAATGGATATACTTATGAAAAAGACGGGGCGTTGTGGTTTAAAGTTACGGAACTGGGAGCGGAAAAAGACGAAGTACTTCGCCGTTCGAACGGATTTTATACTTATTTTGCGGTAGATCTCGCTTATCACCGTAACAAATTTGAGGAGAGAGGCTTTGACAAAGTCATAGATGTTTGGGGTGCAGATCACCACGGACATGCTATTAGATTTAAAAAGAGCCTCCCGGCCTTGAATATTGCGCCTGAGAAGCTCGATTTCATTATAATGCAGCTGGTGCGCCTAGTGCGCGACGGAGAAACTGTCAAGGTTTCCAAGAGGACCGGAAAGGCGATATCGCTGGCAGATCTGTTGGATGAAATATCCTGTGATGCTGCAAGATTCTTCTTTAACGCCCGTCCTGATACGCATCTGGAATTTGATATGGATCTTGCTGTAAGGGAAGACAGTGAAAATCCAGTATACTATGTGCAGTATGCTCACGCTCGTATATGCAGCCTTATTGAAATGCTGAAAGAAGAAGGGCATGACGTAGATGCTGTGAAAGATATAGACTTGTCGCAGCTTTCGACCGAGCACGAGATCGATCTGATAAAGCAGCTGGCACTGCTGCCAGAGGAGATACGCGCCGCTGCAAGAGATTATGACCCGTCTAGGATAAACAGGTATCTGGTAGAACTGGCTGCACGCTTTCACAGATTTTACAGCGCGAATAGGATACGCGGCACAGAGGAACCTGTTTTGAGAGCCAGACTGAAATTGATAGACAGTATACGAGTTGTACTTGAAAATTGCTTGAATATTTTAGGCATCACCGCGCCTACGCGTATGTGAGCCGGGCAAACAGGGCCGCCATTATAAAGCCGACGAGGTCGGCGATGATGGCGGCCGGTATTGCATACCGGGTCTTTTTTATTTTGGCAGCGCCAAAGTAAACGGATATAGTATAAAAAGTAGTTTCAGTAGAGCCTAGCATTATGGCGGCGGTGCGGCCTATGAGAGAGTCGACGCCGTATTGCGCCATGAGCTCCGCTCCTATGGCCAGTGCAGCGCTGCCGCTCAGAGGCCTGATAAATACGAGTATGGCAGTTTCCGGCGGGATGCCGACCATATGAAAAAGGGGAGAAAAGACGGAAACAAGCTGATCTAAGAGTCCAGAGGCTCGCAGCATGTGAACGGCTGTAAGCAAGGCGACCAAAGCAGGGAATATTCTGAGAAGCACTTTGACGCCCTCGCCGGAACCAGTGCAAAGCGCTGTGTATATATCAGTTTTCCGGCATAGGCCAAACAATCCCGCGCCTGCCAGCGTCAAAGGAACGACTATTGAAAGATCCATGGCAATTACCAAAAATGACGCATGATTTTTGCCGCGAGCAGTCCAGAGGAAACGGAGACTAAAGATGTCAAAAGGACCGCCGGCAATATATCAAACGGAGCGGATGCGCCTAGAGAAGCACGTATTCCGGCTACAGTTACAGGTATAAGCTGAATTGAAGCGGTATTCAGCACGATAAGAGTACACATGTCATTTGAAGCGATACCGGGGCTTTTAGAGGCCATGCGTTCGACGGCCTTTATTCCGGCCGGTGTTGCAGCGTTCCCTAAGCCGAGCAGGTTGGCCGACATGTTTGCCGAAATGGCCTGTAGAGTTTCACGGTCAAGCGAGGCCGCGGGGAATAGCAGACGGTTGATTGGCCCAAGAAGCTTGGCAAGCATATCCAGAGCACCTGAAGCCTTAAGTACCTCTAATATGCCGGACCAAAGGCAGATCGGTCCGGCTATGCCAAGGCAAAGCTGTACCGCAGAACCAGCCCCAGTCATTGCGGCCTCTGCAACTGCCGGCATACTTCCGTTTATAAGGCCGGCCAAGAAGGCCGACAATACGATAAAAAGCCAAATCAAAGACATTGTCATGAAAGAGGACCTCCGAAGTTTTTCCTTCTATAAAGGTATGGGACAAAATTAAAAAAATTCTAAAAATTATTAAAGGACTATGGGTTGACATTTTTTGACAAAGATATATAATATTGTCAGCTGGTGGAGAAATTTGTCAGAATTTATCTCTGCGGGCAGAAATTACTTAGGAGGTATCTTATGAAAGCGACGGGAATCGTGAGAAAGATCGACGAATTGGGGCGCATAGTGCTGCCTATTGAACTCAGAAGAACATTGGATATTCACGAAAAAGACGCTGTCGAGATTTATGTTGACGATTCCAGCATTATTCTCCGGAAATATCAGGCGTCTTGCATCTTTTGCGGTGCTTCAGAAGATGTCGTTGTATATAAAGGTAAAAATGTATGCCAAAAATGTCTTAAAGAGCTGAAAGAAAAAGCCTGAAGATTAAAAATACGCCGGCCTGATGGCCGGCGTATTTTTGTTTTTAGCATGGCAAGTAATAGGCGATCAAGAGATCTACTACCGCTCCATAGCTCTGTACTCCTAAAGACTGCCCGTAGCTTTTAAGCATTGTATCATATACTTGGCTAGAGACTTCGGCGGCTGATGTCTCATACTGTTCCCAGTAGGCGTTGTTCGCGCGCAGGTCAGCAAGCATGGGTTCACTGACAAGCTGATAGACTTCGAGGAAAAGGTCGTAATCTTGTTTGTACAGGGCGTTTATTAAATGTATGTAGCCCAGCAGCCAGCCAGAGTACTCATATATTTCGTTTCCGCTTGTGGTGGAAGCAAGGATAGCTACAAAATTGGCCTCTTGCTCTGAGGCAATACCGCGCTGATGAGCTAGTTCGTGAGCTATTGTAGAAGGTATAAGACATATGGGGGCATCTACATTTATATTGGCTTCTCCAGTAAAAGGAAAGTAAAAACCGGTGTAATTAAAGTAGCTCATGACTTTGGAAAAAAAGACCCGTTTTGGGACCAGCTCCTGCATAGATAAAAACGGGAACTGGAGCTCCGCCTGAGAATAGACCTCAGAGCTTGCATTAAAGATTTCGTCTAGACTTATATCGAGCTGTCCGGAGCCATCCCGGGGGAGCTTTGCTGCTGCGGTACTTGCCTGTTCTGCGAAGTATTTAGCTGTTTTGTACAGGTCTTCGACGGAACTTGCCTCCGCGTAAATGCCGCTTTGGTCTTGAAAAGAATCGGAGTAATAAGTTGCTCCCAGCATAATAGACAGGGCAAGCCAGAGTGAAAGAGCCGAGGCAATAAAAGTCAGGAGTATTTGGTATACTAAATGTACCTTTTTTTCGCAGCGGACAAGTCGGATAATTATCCATACTATAATGAAAAGTATGCCTAAAATAGCTAAGACTACAAGCAGTTCCGCTACAGAGAAAGGGAAAAGAGAACAGAATTTGCCTAAAACGCGTTTTATAGGCTTTGTAATAGCGACAAGAAAGTTCATAGCCTGACGTATGTTTTTAAAAAAGGAGAACAATATGAGGCAGATGGCTACGCTGACAAGCCAGATGTGACGCGCTTTGTATTGTAAGAAAAATTGCTTCATGTGCATCACCAAAAATTTTACAGCAGATAAGGACGCCAAAAGGCTTTTATAAAGTATATCATAGCGTAAATATTTTTGTCAAAAGCTGCTGTATAAGCGTCGGCGTTGACACGGAGAGATAAGAGTTGTAAAATTAAGTAAATCCAGAGAAAGGAAATGCGCAAATGAGAATGCCTTGGCTTGAAAATTACGGAAAGGTACCGCACTCTCTTGATTATCCGGATGGGTCTATGATAGACTGCGTGGAAAAAACGGCGCAGAAGTACCCTCAAAATACAGCCTATTCTTTTATGGGCAAGAGAAGCACTTATCGGGAATTGATGAGCAGAGTGGACCAGTGCGCGAGAGCCCTTGCGGCGATGGGTATCAAAAGAGGCGACAAGGTAATGCTGTGCCTGCCCAACATCCCGCAGACAGTGGCTTGCTTTTATGCGATAAACAAGATCGGTGCAGTTGCGGTAATGATTCATCCGCTGTCAAGCGAAGGAGAGATTAAGTTTTTTATAGAAAATTCAGGAAGTAAATTGGTTGTCACGCTGGATCAATTTTTCAAAAAGTTTGACCTCATCAGAGGTGAAACAGCGCTGCCGGATATTGTTGTTGCAAATATAAAGGATGCCCTTGGAGCCTTTAAACGCGTTGGATATACGCTTACAGAGGGGAGAAAAAACCCTAAAATACAGCCGCGTGAGGGCGTAATTATATGGGATGAGTTTATTAAGGCGGGACAGTCGTATACAGGAGAGTATTGCTGGCATGGAAAGGCCGACGAGACTGCCGTCATTCTGTACAGCGGCGGTACAACGGGGACTATGAAAGGCATATTGCTGTCTAACCTGAATTTTAATGCGTTGGCTTTACAGACGGACGCGATGAGTCAATGCCTAGTACCGGGCAAGTCGATGCTGGCGGTAATGCCTGCTTTCCATGGATTTGGTCTTGGAGTGTGCATCCACACTATGCTCGTAGGTGGATGCGAGTGTATTCTTGTGCCGAGATTCAACGCTAACAGCTATGCCGGCCTTTTAAAAAAGCTGCATCCAAACTATATCGCGGGAGTTCCTACGCTGTTTGAGGCACTTCTAAAAAATGAGAGTCTTGGGAATGCGGATTTAAGCTGCCTTATGGGCGTGTTTTCCGGAGGGGATTCGCTGTCGATAGAGCTGAAGAAAAAATTCGACGCTTTTTTAAAGCAGCACAACGCAAAAATACGTATTCGCGAAGGATACGGGACAACGGAGTGCGTTACCGCAAGCTGTCTCACACCCAGTCACTTGGAAAAAGAGGGGAGTATAGGTTTGCCGTTTCCGGACATGCTTTATAAAATTGTAGGCGTCGGAAAAACTGAAGAACTGCCATATGGTCAAATAGGGGAAATATGCATAAGCGGACCTACCGTAATGTCCGGATATTTAAACATGCCGGAGGAGACGAAACAAACTCTTCGCCTGCACGAAGACGGCAGGGTGTGGCTCCATACGGGAGACCTAGGAACGATGGACGAGCAGGGTTTTGTATATTTTAAGCAGAGAATAAAGAGGATGATAGTATCTTCAGGTTATTCGATATACCCGTCGCAGCTGGAAAATGTTGTTGACGCGCATCCTGATATACAGATGAGCTGCGCGATAGGTATACCGCATCCGTATAAAATGCAGGCAGTGAAGATCTTTGCTGTGCCGCGCAAAGGAGTTGAGGACCTGAAAAAGCTTGAAGAAGAGCTGTGGGAATATTGCCGAAAGAACATTGCAAAGTATGCCATGCCGGTAGAGATCGAGCTGCGCTCGGAACTTCCAAAGACTGGCGTTGGCAAGGTGGCATATACCGTACTTGAAAAAGAGGAATTGGAAAAAAGAAAGAATGTAGATTCATAATATCCGGCGGATAGAGAAAAACGCTCCGGCATTGTATACAATGCCGGAGCGTTCATTTTTAAAGATTTTAGAAGGGCAAATTTAAACCGCCGGTCAATTTTGAGAAATTTGAGGTCATTGCGCTGTCTGCCTTGCGCAGGGCTTCGTTTACAGCCGCAATGATGACATCTTGAAGCATTTCCACATCCTCCGGATCTACGGCGTCCGGATCTATGGAAAGGGAAACAAGTTCCTTTTTGCCGCTGACTACAGCTGTGACTACGCCTCCTCCAGCAGTTGCAGAGTATTCAGTCTCCTCTATCTCCTGCTGCATCTTCAGCATATCCTGCTGCATCTTCTGCGCTTGTTTTATCATGTTTGCGTTCATGCCGCCGCCGTAGCTGCCGCCGCGGAATCCACCTTTTGCCATGGTCGTTCTCCTTTACTGAAATTTAATGTTTTGAAATTTTGAAAGAGAGTCAAGTTTGCTGCTGCCGGATGGCCTTGAGTTCTCCAGTGTTACAGATACTGAAAAGTTCTGTTGAAAAAGCGTCTGTGCGCATTTCTCAATATCGGATTTGACGCTTGGAACGTCTAGCTGAGTTGGTACAAAAGCATTTTTAGCGGTGACTGTAATCTGACTGCCGGTTATAGAAAGCTCCGCCTGAGTTTTATCGGACAGCAGAACATATATCATGGGGTCGAGGACACGCTCCAGAGATGTGAGCAGCATGGAGGCGTCCGGCATTGGTCTCTCTGAGTCAGCTGAGGACCGCGGAGCGGGACCGGAGTTTTCGTCAGGGATTGAAGAAACATCGGCCGACCTCTCTTCAGGAGCTTTGTCCGGAAGTGCGCATGATTCGTTATCTCCGGAGGAAACTGAAACGGAACTCTGCAAAGGACTGACGGAAGGCGCGGAGACTGAAAAAGAAATCCCGCAGAGCTTGATCAGACAAAGCTCAGCAATGGTTTTCCTACTGCCCCCGCGGCCAATGTCCGATATTGACTGTTGCAGCTCATCTATATCTGAAAGCAGTTTCTCCGAGGGGATAGAGGATGCAAAGGAAAGCAGCGAAGATCGGTCATAGCCTCCGCTTAAAAGACCGGAGCCGTTTTGAGGAGCTATCTGGCACAGCAGGATATCCCGCTCCAAAGTGCTGAGCTCTTCTAAAACAGACAACACATCTTTGCCGTTTAAATATAAATTGTTGAGTATTGAAAGAGCGCTGTCGGCATCTCCGGAAGAAATGCTAGACAAAAGACGAGCAATCTCCATATTGCCGGCAAGTCCTATAGCGGACAGGACACGATCGGAATCAACAGTCCCGCCCGAGGAACACTGGTCAAGCAGAGACAGAGCGTCTCTCATAGAGCCGTCGGCAAGCCTCGAGAGGAGGTCGGCGGCGTCCTCGGTGAGATCTATCTGCTCCATTGAGGCCACATATTTCAGCCTGCCGGCGATTTGAGCCGGCGGTATGCGTTTGAAGGAATGTCTCTGACAACGGGAAAGAATAGTAGCAGGCACCTTGTAGAGCTCAGTCGTTGCAAGAATAAAAATAAGATGCTCCGGAGGCTCTTCAAGTATCTTTAAGAGCGCATTAAAAGCGGAATTGGACAGCATATGAACTTCATCTATGATGTATACTCTCTTCCGTACGGAAGCCGGGGTATATATGGCTTCATCGCGGATGGTGCGAACATTTTCAACGCCGTTGTTGGAGGCGGCGTCAAGTTCAACCACATCCAGTATACTGCCGCTGTCTATACCAAGACAGGAGGGACAGGAATTACACGGATTCCCGCCGGAAGGATGCTCGCAGTTTACGCTTTTTGCAAATATTTTGGCACAGGTAGTTTTGCCAGTGCCGCGGGTACCGGTAAAAAGATACGCATGAGAGAGACGATCAAGCACTATCTGGCGCTTGAGAGTTTCCGTTATATGTTCTTGACCAACAACGTCGTCAAATGTGCGTGGACGCCATTTCCGATACAGAGCCTGATACAAATTTCGTTTCCTCCCTTCGATGAAATGCGTACGGCGCATAACAGGGCCGCACACCCGTCTTTGATCATGCAATATGTCCGGTACCTCCACAGCCTGCTCGGAAACGGCAGCCTTGCGGCACACGAAGAATCTCACTTAATGCTGCTCGGTTCCCCGCCTGACATGGTTCGTGAGCATTCGTTGCGCAAGACCGTTTCTTCAACGCCTCTTATGAAGGGCAGACGACACATAGACAAGACCGGGGACGGGAATTCGTCCCTGCTGTAGCGGATTGCAGGTATAGGGCACCGCTAACTCCCCGATTAGTGCGACCCTGTTTTGCGCCGTATAAGACACAAAACATAAAATCAAAAATATTGTACTACAAATTTCATATTTTATCAATAATCTATTTTATTTTGTTGAGATAGGATTCCAAAATGAGAGAAGCCGCAACGGAGTCTATGCTGTCCCGAACCTTTTTACCGCGGCGGCCGGTCTCGGATAAAATGCGGTGGGCATCGACGGTAGTGCGGCGCTCGTCCCAAAGAACTACTTCAAGACCGGTGCGCGCTCGAAGTAGTTTGGACAGCTCCTCGCTCTTTGCGGCCCTTGGCCCAAGAGTGCCGTCCATGTTTTTTGGATATCCAAGGACAATAGTAGACACGCCGTTTTCGGCGGCCTCATCGCAAAGCCGCTGTACCAGCCGGTCGAAATATGTGTCGTGTATCGTAAAAGCCCTGCCGGTAAGAGTGCCGCTCATATCCGAAATAGCGACGCCGGTACGGGCGTCTCCGTAGTCTATTGCCATTATTCTCATATGACCGCCCCCATGATATCCACGCGCAAGATAAAAAACTTTTTCGGATATTATAGCCTATGAAGGACGACGTGTCAAACACGTGTTGAATACTACGCAATACCGCAGCAGTATTGCGTCCGCAAGAGCAGGTTTTCCCAGCTGCACTTTTCAACATTCGAAGGTTATCCTCTGCCAACAAAGGTATTTTTATGCTTTTCAGTTAAATTTACCGGTTTAGACGCAAGCAGATCGCTGCGTGGGAAATTATGCGGTAAATTCAAATAAAAAATTAAAAAAATAGGGTAAATTATATTAAAATTGTGTTGACCTTGTACCGCTGGGTGTGGTATAGTATTAGCACCTATCGAAAGAGAGGTGTATTTTTGCGCGCAAAAATACGGGGGCTCTTTTTCTGAAAATAGGGAGGCAACAGCGCCGGTCAACTTGGCGTAATATTAAAGGAGGTGCCGCAAAAATGCGAGTAAAGGTTACTCTTAGGTGCACAGAGTGCAAACAGCGTAATTACAATACGGTGAAAAACAAGAAAAATACCCCTGACAAATTGGAAATGAACAAGTACTGCCGTTTCTGCCGTAAGCATACGCTGCACAGCGAAACGAAGTAGGAAGGGGCCAAATCAGTGAGCAATAACAATGTTCCAGAAAAAGCAAAAAACAAAAAGCCCAATTTCTTTGTCAGAGCGGGACGTAGTATAGCGACTTGGTTCAGGGAAATGAAAAGCGAGATGAAAAAAGTCGTTTGGCCAAGCAGAAAGCAGACGATAAACAACAGCATCGTTGCAGTAGTCGTAATGCTATGTTCCGGCGTCGTCCTGTGGGGCTTCGATGAATTGGCGTATATGGTCGTTCAGGCATTGATCTCTCTTGGGAACTAAGACGCACAGCGGCGGGGAGAGAGACTGCGAAGGTCTGTTCTGCCCGGAAAGGAGAGGGATTCATTAATGGCTGAAAACGCGAATTGGTATGTGATACACACATATTCTGGATATGAGAATACTGTTGCGGCATCTATTTTGAAATCAGCTGATAACAGAAAGATGCAGGACTTCATATTGGAAGTAAATATTCCAATGGAGACGGTCACGGAAATTACAGATTCTCAGGCCAAGACGGTGGAGAGAAAGATTTTTCCGGGCTACGTTTTGGTGAAGATGATTCTTACGGATGAAAGCTGGCATCTTGTCAGAAACATTCGCGGAGTTACGGGCTTTGTAGGCGCTGCCAACAAGCCTGTTCCCTTGACGGAACAAGAGATCTTGGCTCTTGGAGTAGAAAAGAAAGAGGTAATGGTCAGATATGGCGTCGGAGACCGTGTAAAAGTTGTGGACGGGCCTCTGGACGGATTTTATGGCATCGTAGACGAATTGGAAGCCGATAAAAACCGTGTCAGGGTAACTGTTTCGATGTTCGGAAGAGAGACGCCGGTAGACTTGGAACTCGATCAAGTTGAATTGGAAAACTAATAAGAAGCTTACCCAAAAGTGGGAGGAAGGGCGCGCCCTTTCCGCCAAATCTGCACTGAAGCAGCTTCGGTGCATCACCACATATTTTTAGGAGGTACACATAAAGTGGCACAAAAAGTAGTAGGATATGTCAAATTACAGATCCCCGGAGGAAGAGCAACGCCGGCTCCCCCCGTAGGTCCTGCGCTCGGTCAGCACGGTGTTAATATCGCCGCGTTTACAAAAGAATTCAACGAGCGCACCAAAAACGATATGGGTATGACAATACCTGTAGTTATCACAGTTTATTCTGACAGAAGCTTTACATTTATCACCAAGACTCCGCCTGCAGCCGTTCTTTTGAAGAAGGCCTGCAATATCGAAAAGGGATCCGGAGTCCCGCAGCGTGATAAGGTGGCTACTATAAGCAGAGAAGAAGTCCGTAAGATAGCGGAGCAGAAGATGCCCGACCTCAATGCAGCGACCATTGAAGCTGCTATGAGCATGGTAGCAGGTACGGCGCGCAGCATGGGCATCACGGTAGTAGACTAATTTGCGTCTGCTGCCGAATTGTGGGAGGATAATTCCGCATAACCACTGGGGGGATATTTGCGATCCCCTACATTAAGGAGGAAACAAATTGTTCAGAGGTAAAAACTATAAGGAGAGCGAAAAGCTTGTTGACAAAGCTATGCTCTATGATGCCGAAGAGGCATTTGATCTTGTAACTAAAACTGCCAAAGCAAAATTTGATGAAACGGTAGAACTGCATATAAGACTAGGCGTAGACTCACGTCATGCAGACCAGCAAGTCAGAGGCGCTATCGTACTTCCTCATGGGACCGGTAAGGTTGCACGTGTACTAGTGTTCTGCAAAGACGAGCGCAGACAGGAAGCTCTGGATGCCGGTGCAGATTTTGTAGGTGCCGAAGACATGGTTCAGAAGATACAGTCTGAAAACTTCTTTGATTATGATGTAGTCGTTGCTACGCCGGATATGATGGGCCTCGTAGGCCGTCTCGGTAGAGTGCTCGGTCCTAAGGGCCTGATGCCGACACCGAAGGCCGGAACCGTTACTCCAGATATAGCAAAGGCTGTCAATGAGATAAAAGCCGGTAAAGTTGAGTATCGTCTCGATAAGACCAACATTGTTCACTGCCCAATAGGCAAGGTCTCTTTCGGCGCACAGAAGCTGTATGAGAACTATCTTGCTTTGATCGGTGCAGTAATCAGAGCGAAACCGGCGGCAGCAAAGGGCCAGTACATCAAGAGCTGTGTTACCGCCTCGACTATGGGACCTGGCATAAAGATCAACACTGCAAAGCAGATGTAACGTCAGAAAGCAAAACGGAAGGGGCGCACCTATAAAATGGTCCGCCCCTTTTTACTTAGCAAACGGAAGGAGAAAGTATATGCCTATTAAAATTGCCGATTCGTTGCCGGCAAAGACTATCTTAGAAAAAGAAAACATATTCGTTATGACGGAGTATCGCGCAATGCATCAGGATATACGTCCTTTGAAATTGCTCATATTGAACCTTATGCCGACAAAGATCGTAACAGAGACTCAGCTGCTCAGGAAATTGTCAAACACACCTTTGCAGATAGAAGTAGACCTGCTGCGCACAATAAGCCATGAAGCTAAAAATGTCGATCAGCAGCACTTGGAGTCTTTTTATACGTCTTTTGAACAGGTGGAGAACGAACACTACGATGGTATGATTATAACGGGCGCTCCGGTAGAAAATCTTGAATTTGAGCAAGTGGATTACTGGGAAGAGCTGTGCAAGATAATGGAGTGGACAAAGACGAATGTACACTGCACTTTTCACATCTGCTGGGGGGCTCAGGCGGGGCTCTATTACCACTATGGCATCCAGAAGTATCAGCTTCCTAAAAAGCTGTCCGGAGTTTATGCGCACAGGATGCTGAAGCCTCAGTCACCTATTTTTAGGGGCTTCAACGATGTGTTCTATGTTCCTCATTCGCGTTACACCACCGTTTCAGAAGAAGACATAAAAAAAGTACCGGAGTTGGAGCTCCTTGCAGTTTCCGATGAGGCAGGCGTATTTGCAGTCAAAACTGAGGACAGCCGTCAATTCTTTATTACAGGACATCCGGAATACGATTCCGATACGCTGGCACTGGAGTACGAACGCGATGTAAAAAAGGGATTGGATATTCAGGTGCCAGAACACTATTTCCCCAATGACGACCCCACGCAGAAGCCGGTTGTAAACTGGCGCTCTCCTGCGCAGCTTTTATATACGAACTGGCTCAACTACTATGTATATCAGACTACTCCTTACGATATTTCAAAGGTTGGAGAATAAAAATAATATACTGTAAAAGAGGACGAAAGCTGCAGAGCTTTTATCCTCTTTTTTGCCTAATGAACCAATGTGTTTGGTAAAACAAGGGAAAAACAGATAAACGGCAAAGCCTAGGCTTTGCCGTTTATCAAAATAGCGATGTATTGGGCGGATCATGCCAGACGCAGCAGCGGCTGAAGTTGTTCCCCGCGCAAAGCCGCTTCCATAGCTTCAGGAAGAAGACTGAAATCTGCGACTAGAGAGCACGGCTTGTGTACCGGATCATCTTGACGGAAGGGCACGAAATAGTTGTTTTTCCTGTCGAGCAAAACGCCGAGATTGTGGGCATTCGCACTGAGAGCGTCGTTAGATGAAACTGCTATGAGTACGGGACGGCTGTTCCTAAGATGCGCTTTGTAGGCCATTGCGACCGGAGTGTCCGTGATGCCTTGTGCCAATTTGGCCAAAGTATTGCCGGTGCATGGAGCTATGACGAGCAGGTCAAGCAGCTTTTTAGGACCTATCGGTTCGGCACCTTCGATAGTTGTTATTATTTCTCGCCCACACAGTTCTTTGAGGCGCGCTGTGAAATCCTTGGCCTTTCCAAAGCGCGTATCTGTTGAGGCGGAATAAGGCGACATGATAGGCACTATGTTTTCAAAATGTTTTTTTACGTCTTCCAAAGCCCGGAAAACGGCATCATATGTGCAAAATGAACCGCATATGGCAAAGCCAACAACCGGTTGGTTCATAATGAGCTCTCCCTTTCCTGTAGAATGTTGTAAATGGTGTCCCGGATAAAGGCCCCAGAAGTGAGTGGAGCTACTTCACCGGGCAGGGACAGAGCCCAGATAGCCTTCAGACCAAGCTGAGAAGCCGCGGAAAAATCCATTCCCCCTGGCTTTGAGGCGAGATCCATTAGCAGACAGGAGGGAGCTACACCTTCCAAGTGCTCGCGCGCGAGAACTTTTGCAGGCACTGTATTGAATATCATATCATAGCTGCGGAGATTGCCCAGTAGGGAATCTGTCCGTACCGGATGGTATCCATATACTTGGATCCATGACATGTCGGCATACTTTCTGGCCGATACAGTGACGTCGGCGCCAAGAGACCGAAGCCTATGTGAAAGTATCTTTCCTATACGGCCAAAGCCTATGACAAGGATCTTGGAGCCAAGCATGGTTATCGGCACAGCTTCCATGGCCAGCTGTATAGCGCCTTCCGCAGTAGCGGCTGCATTTAAAACGGCAAGCTCCTCCCGTACAAAGTAGTCGCAAATACGAGGGTGTTCGAGCCTTCCTCCGCAGATCAGCTGTTCGGAGCTGCACAGAGAGAGAACATCGTCTAAGTGCAGGACCACATCTGACAGGGGAGTGTTGATTATATCAGCGGAAGATAGAGCGGGAAGAGGCAGGACGACGCAATCTGCGCCAGAAATTGCGTCATGAATATTTGCAGCCTGTGTGACCGAACTGTTTATATCTGCTCGGTCAAGGGCAAATACTGATACGGAGTGTCCGTCGGCAGCAAGCATTTCGGCGAGCTTTGCCTGCCTGAGATCGCCTCCGACGACAGCAAAACGAATTGATGTATTCAAAATTATTTACCTCCTGAAGTGGTGGATATCCCTGTAAGCCATCCTATTCCTACTGTTCTGCCTCGGTGCACAAAAAAGAAAGATAAATTTTGCGCAACGCTTGACTTTGCTCCGGAAATCATCTATAATGATGAAGCTTTCATATCGCTGCACAGTAGAGGAGCACAGTATCTGGAGAGATGGCTGAGCTGGTCGAAGGCGCACGATTGGAAATCGTGTAGGCCCCTAAAAGGTCTCGGGGGTTCGAATCCCCCTCTCTCCGCCATAGCTGGACACTTATTTTGATACGATGGTATCTTGATTAGTGTCCAGTTGTTTTTTGAGAACTTATGGACTGTTACAGGCAGTGTGTTAAGGCTGAGGATAAAGTGTAAAAGAGAGAGGAGTTTGGCCAAATGGAATTCAGAATCGAATCCGATACGATGGGCGAGATCAAGGTGCCAGCTGAACATCTGTGGGGTGCTCAGACACAGCGCAGCCTGCAAAATTTTCGGATTGGCACAGAGAAGATCCCGACAGAAGTTATTTATGCATTTGCCGTACTGAAGAAGGCAGCGGCGCAGACAAATTTCGAGCTGAAAGCGCTGCAAGGCGGAAAAGCAGAGGCTATAGAAAAGGCGTGCGACGAGATATTGGACGGCAAGCTGTACGATGAGTTTCCACTAGCGGTCTGGCAGACTGGCAGCGGTACACAGAGCAACATGAACGTCAACGAGGTAATAGCCCATCGGGCGGGACAGATACTTGGAGAAAAAGTACATCCAAACGACGATGTAAATATGGGGCAGAGCTCCAATGACACTTTTCCTACAGCTATGCATATCGCAGCGGTATTGAGTTTGGAAGAAAGTGTTCTACCGTCGGCGGAACGGCTTATAGCGGCTTTTGATAAAATAGAGGGGAAGTACGGAGATATTGTAAAAATAGGGCGTACGCATTTGCAGGACGCGACGCCTTTGACTTTCGGGCAGGAAGTGAGCGGATGGTCCGGTATGCTTAGAAGCAGCTGCGCGATGCTGAAACAGAGCATGGAAGGGCTGAGAGAACTCGCCATAGGAGGAACTGCTGTGGGGACGGGGCTGAATACCCATGTGCGCTTTGGGGCTCTGTGTGCAGAAAAGATCAGCGAGATCACAAAGACAAGATTCAGCTCTGCGGAAAATAAATTTTATGCTCTGACGAGCAGAGACGCGTTGGTATTCGCCCATGGCGCGCTCAAAGGACTTGCGGCAGATTTGATGAAAATAGCAAATGATATACGCTGGCTGGCCAGCGGGCCAAGGTGCGGCATAGGAGAGATAACCATACCCGCGAATGAGCCGGGCAGCTCTATCATGCCCGGAAAGGTAAATCCCACTCAGTGTGAAGCTGTTACCATGGTGGCTGTACAGGTCATGGGAAATGATACGACTGTAGGTATTGCAGCTTCGCAGGGAAACTTCCAGCTAAACGTATTCCTGCCGGTTTCCATTTACTGTTTTATACAGTCTGCAAGGCTTCTTGCGGATGTCATGGATTCGTTTAGAGAAAACTGTGTGGAGGGGATCGTGCCCAATAGGGGTAAAATACAGGAAAACTTAGAACGCTCTCTCATGCTTGTTACGGCGCTAAGCCCCAAGATAGGATATGACAATGCAGCCAAAGTAGCAAAAACGGCATTTGAAACCGGCGAGACACTCAGACAGACAGCCGTACGGCTTGGCTTTTTGACAGAAAAAGAGTTTGACGACATCATGCACCCTGAAGATATGGTAAAGCCATATGGGGAATAATTGGTTTTAGTAAAAAACAAAGAACGCCTTACTCGATTCGAGTAAGGCGTCTTTGCTTTTTTGATAATTTAAAAGGACTGATCTTATCCTACTTGTTCGTCAAGCACCACGTCAAAGTTCAGATATTCTCCTGAACGATAGACAGTGAGGGTAGCCGTATCGCCGGCCTTGTAGTCTTTCTTAGCATTTATCAGATCGTCGGAGGATGTTATCTCCGTGTCACCGAGTTTGGTAATGATATCACCCTTGCGTATGCCGGCTTCGTAGCAGCAAGAGTCTTCTTCTATATCATTGATATATGCGCCTATCACCATACCATAATAATTTGCTATATTTTCAGTAACGCTGATAACAGTTATGCCAAAATAGGGACGGTCTTTAATGTAACCGTATTCCATGATATCTTCGATAAGCGGCATGACATTGTTGATTGGGATGGCAAATCCAAGTCCTTCAACGCCTAAAGATGAGTATTTAGCAGAAACGATGCCAACTACTTCGCCGCGGCTGTTGAATACCGGGCCACCGGAGTTGCCGGAGTTAACCGCAGCATCCATTTGGAACATGCTTATAGTCGTATAGCCACCGGACTCGAGTTCTATCTGAAGATCCCTTTCAAGAGCTGATACTATGCCGGAAGTCATGGTAAAAGTCAGCTGACCAAGCGGGTTGCCTATAGCGTATACGGAGTTGCCTATCACCAGATCATCGCTGTTACCCAGAACTACAGGGACGAGGTCGGAGCCGTCTATTTTAATGAGAGCAACATCGTTGTCTTCATCTCCGCCGATATATTTTGCAACATATTCGTCGCCTGAATAAGTCAGGACATTGATCTCAAGGGAATTGGAAACGGCTTCTTCTACTACGTGGTAGTTTGTGATTATATATCCGTCTGAGGTGATTATGAACCCCGAACCGGAAACTGTTCCATATGATTGACCGAAATAGGTGTTTGTCGGAACGGTAATCGAAATGAATACAGTGGAAGAGCTTCCTATAGCATAGATCTCTTCAGAAGAGAGCTCGTTGCCTGTAACGGATGGCTGCTCCGTGCTGGATGTGTGAGTTATGCCACTGTATATGGGTGTAGGCTCTACTTTGGAATTGTCAGACCCTATAAAGTTTACAAGCGAGCCACCGGCAACGCCGCCGAGCAGAGAAAATACCAAGGCCACTGCAACCAGACGTGCAAAGTGCTTTTTACTTTTCCGAGGATGCTCAGGGCCTTGCTGAGAATTTCCTCCAGAAGAGTGAGACGGATACGACTGCTGAGGGGCGCCCTGCGGCTCCATTTTAAATGAATAAGAATTGCCCGAGCCGTCTATATTGAAGGATTTATTTTCATCATACATGATAGATTGCCTCCTTATAGGTTAAATCGTTTTTTATTTGACTTTATCATAATAGCTGATTGTGTATAAAAAATGAATATAATTATAAAAAATATTGAACATTTACACTTTAGAGAAAAGTAATTGTGGCGAAAGATACAAAGTCATAATTTTGCAAGGTTTTGCTTGTATATTATCTAAATTGGGGGTATATTGGAAGCAGAAAGATGAGGTGGATTTAAGTGAGAAAGACGAAAATAGTGTGTACGCTGGGGCCTGCTACAGACAACGAGCAGATACTGCGTGATATGATATTGGCAGGAATGAGTGTTGCGAGGTTCAATTTTTCGCATGGTACTCACGAAGAGCATAAAAAGAGGATAGAACTGCTCAAGCATGTTAGAGAAGAAATGGGCGTGCCTGTTGCTGCGATGCTCGATACAAAGGGGCCGGAAGTACGCATAGGAATATTTGAGAACGGAAAAGTAGAGCTGCATACGGGGCAAACATTTATGCTCTATGCAGATGAGCGTTTAGGTGATGACAACGGCGTTTCCATCTCTTATCCAAATCTATATAAAGATGTTTGGAATGGTGCGAGGATACTGCTTGACGACGGATTGATTGAAATGAGCGTTGTTGAGATCCGCGGACGCGATATAGTGTGCATAGTTAAAAACGGCGGAGTAGTGTCGAACCGCAAGGGAGTAAACATACCAAATTCACAGCTGTCGTTGCCGTTTATCAGCGATCAGGACAGGGAAGACATATGCTTTGGAATTGAAAATGATTTTGACTACATTGCTGCGTCTTTTGTCCAGAACGCGGACAACGTACTGCAGATGAGGAAAATTTTGGATGAGTTCAACTGCAATACGATAAACATAATATCAAAGATAGAAAATTTGCAGGGCGTAAAAAATATTGACGAGATAATCCGCGTCTCAGATGGAATAATGGTAGCAAGGGGAGATATGGGTGTAGAAGTCCCAATGGAAGAAGTACCCGTGATCCAGAAAGTTATCATTAAAAAAGTATATAATGCCGGGAAAAGAGTAATAACCGCAACTCAGATGCTTGAGTCTATGATAAAAAATCCGCGTCCAACACGGGCCGAAGTAAACGACATCGCAAATGCGATCTATGATGGGACCAGCGCAGTAATGCTTTCTGGAGAGACTGCAACTGGTCTGTATCCGGTCGAATCAGTCAAGACCATGGCTACCATAGCGGAACGTACAGAGCGGGATATCGACTATGCTGGAAGATTCCGCAACAGGAAGAACAACATTTCGCCGGATATTACAAATGCGATCTCTCATGCCACTTGCATGACCGCTATGGATCTTGGAGCCGCTGCAATAATTTCTGTAACAAAGTCCGGAGGAACGGCGCGTATGGTTTCCAAATACCGTCCTACCTGTCCCATAATAGCATGTACGACTGATGAGCATGTGTGCCGTCAGCTGAGCATGTCATGGGGAGTGACTCCTCTTAAAATAGAGGAAAAGGACAACTCTGATGAACTCTGCTCGTGTGCCGTAGACGCTGCCGAGGCCCACGGATTTGTCAAACCGGGAGAGATAGTGGCTATCACTGCTGGAGTTCCAATGGGTATTTCTGGAACTACTAATATGATAAAAGTTCAGGTAGTAGGACATATACTTGCAAAAGGACAGGGGATAACTCAGAAAAGTGCGACCGGCAAGATCTGCGTTTGCCTTACGGCTGAAGATGCAAAGGAGAATTTCCAAGAGGGCTGTATCCTCGTTACGGAGCAGACAACAAATGATTTCCTGCCATATATCAAGCACGCCGCGGGAATCGTAACGGAGCTTGGAGGAGCCAATTCTCATGCAGCGATCGTCGGATTGAGCCTTGATATGCCAGTCATAGTGGGCGCGCAAAATGCGACAAAGCTTTTGAAAGCCGGGACGCTTGTCAATATCGATGCAAGGCAGGGAACTGTCAGCAGTTTATAGATTCTATAATGGCCGCGCAAAGAGCTTATATTCATAAAATAAATGACAAATAGTTCTTGCATGGGTTTTAGGACATTAAAAAGAGCAGATGCTTCTGGCATCTGCTCTTTAAATTTTTTAAAATAAAATCAATCGGCAATGAGATCGCTTATAAGATTTGTCAGCGTGAGAGGATCGTCGACTGGCATATCGGCCAGAAGCAGAGCCTGATAATAGAGCAGCTGGGCATATTTGGCTGCCTTGTCTTTATCAGTCGCATATGCGTCGGCCAAAGCCGCAAATGTTTTGTGTTCGCCATTCAGTTCCAAAACCCGGTCGGCTTTTATGCGGTCGGATTCATTTGGGACTGCGCTGAAGTACTTTTCCATATCCAAGGTGATCTCGCCGCGGGCTGAGAGGCAAGATGGAGCAGTCTTTAATTTATGAGAGAGCACTACATCGACAACTTGTCCATTCAAAGTGTCTCGTACAAAGGCAAGCAGATCACGGCTGCCCTCAACTTTTTCCTCCAGCTCCTTTTTCTCCTCGTCTGACTGAAGATCTAAGTCATTTGCGTTGACCGACTTGAAGGGCTTGCCGGAGTAATTTTCCAAAATATTGGCAACGAATTCATCTACCTCATCTGTAAAGAAGAGTATATCAAAGCCGCGTTCACGGACGAGTTCAGTCTGCGGAAGCATACTGGTTTTTGCTACGGTTTCTCCGCAGGCATAATAAATTTCGTTTTGCTCTTCAGGCATGGCAGATACATAGTCTGCCAACGATATGGGCTTTCCCTCTTTTGCAGAGTAAAACACCATGAGGTCTGAAAGCAGATCCTTTTTTGCACCGAAGTTGTTGACGATGCCGTACTTGAGCTGAAGTCCGAAATTGGAGAAGAACTTGTCATATTTCTCGGGCTCGTCGGTCATCATCTTTTTCAACTCTGATTTAATGCGCTTTTCAAGACTGTTTGCGATAATACGCACTTGACGGTCGTGCTGGAGCATTTCCCTGGAAATATTGAGGGAAAGGTCCTGAGAATCGACTACTCCTTTGACAAAGCGGAAACACTCTGGCAGAAGATCAGAGCAGCTCTCCATTATCATAACGCCGCTGGAGTACAGTTGCAGTCCGGCTTCATATTCTTTAGTGTAATAGTTGTAAGGGGCCTTTGAGGGGATGAAAAGCAGAGCGCGGTATGAAACGGCGCCTTCGGCATTGACGCGGATAACCTTGAGGGGATCTTCCGAATCAAAAAACTTTTCTTTATAAAAAGCGGCGCAGTCTTCGTCGGAAGCCTCGCTCTTGGAGCGATTCCACAGCGGGATCATGCTGTTGACGGTTTCGTCTACATAGTAGGTTTCATGAACTGTGATTTGGTTACCCTTTTCATCCAGCTTTTTTTCTTCCGTAGGACGGTGCTTTTCCATGGGCATTATGATGGGGTAACGGATATAGTCGGAGTACTTTTTAATAAGACGGCGCAGAAAAGTAGACTCGAGGAATTTACTGTAGTTTTCTTCGGAAGTATCTTCTTTGAGATACATTATTATGTCCGTGCCGACGCTGTCTTTTTCGCAGTCGGATATGGTATATCCGTCAGCTCCGGTGGATTCCCACTTTGCGCCGGTATCGCTGCCCCATGCTCTGGAGATGACTACGACTTTTTGACTTACCATAAAAGCAGAATAAAAACCGACGCCGAATTGGCCGATTATATCTATGTCATTGTCATTCTTTTGCTCGTCGCTGAGCCCGGATTTAAAGCCAAAGGAGCCGCTTTTTGCAATTACTCCTAGGTTGGAGTCAAGTTCTTCCCGAGTCATTCCTATGCCGTTATCGGAAACTGTAATTGTACGCGCTTCCTTATCCGGAGTGATTCGGATAGAAAAATCGCCGCGGGACATGCCGACAGATGGGTCGGTCAAAGCGGTGTAACACATTTTGTCGATCGCATCACTGGCATTGGAAATTATCTCACGTAAAAAGATCTCTTTATGAGTGTAGATAGATCCTATCATGAGGTCTAAAAGACGTTTAGACTCTGCTTTGAATTGTTTTTTAGCCAATTAAAAAACCTCCTGTTATTTTAAGAGAAACAAATGGTTCTTAAAATTCCCCTTTTAAATTATGCACATCAATAACATATTATAGTACTTGGTATTAGTAAAGTCAAACAGCGAGAAAACCCTCATATCAGCAGGAGGGAAGAGACAATATAATAAAAGTGGAGCCCAAGGAAACGTCCGTGGGCTCCGCATGTTTTTTGCGTAATTTTCGACTCTAAAGATGCAAAAAAGCGTTCTATTCCTTCTGAGGGTTAAGGCATGTAGATGCCACCGTTAGGAGAAACGTATTGGCCTGTCATATACTTATCCCGGATCAAGAACTCCAAGGCGAGGGCAATGTCTTCGACATCGCCGATCTCACCCATGGGGATGCCCATCTTGAGAGCGGCTACCTCGTCCTGATTTACACCGCGGAGCATATCGGTCCAGATCATGCCCGGGCAGATGCAGTTGAAGCGTATTCCCTGCTTTCCAAACTCCATGGCCAGAGCTCTTGTCATACCGATAAGTCCAGCCTTGGAAGCACAGTAATCCGCCTGATTTGCCACACCCATAAGACCTCCGATGGAAGATGTACTCACAACGCAGCCGCTTCCGGCCTTTACCATATAGGGCACTACGAAGTGGCACATATGGAAAGCGCTGATGAGGTTGGTCTCAAGAACTGCCATATACTTCTCGCGGCTAAGTTCGCACCACGGGGAGTTGTTGGTAATGCCGGCATTGTTTACAAGAACGTCAAATTTCCCATCAAAATATTCAGCTGCTGCATTGACAAGCTTTTCACAGTCTTCGTATTTTGAGACATCCGCCTGCACTGCCCAACCCTTTACGCCATACTGTTGCTGCAGCTTCTGGATAAGAGCTTCGGTTAGAGCTTTGGAACTGTCGGAACGGTAGTTTATAACAACATTATACCCCATTTCGCCTAATTTCAGTGCCATTGCTTCGCCAATGCCGCGGGATCCACCGGTTATGATTGCGTTACTCATTGTTGTAGACCTCCTATTTGAAATTTTTATTCTGTAAGATAGCATTACGTTTTCTTTATCTACATATTTTTTGAACCTTCTGAGACAATTATACCACGGCAGTCAAGTAGTTCCGTGACTTTATCACACAAGGGATTCAAGGCATAGCGGTGCTTGCAAATAAAACGCCCGTATGCAGCCGGAAACAGAGAAATGAGCAGAGAGTATTGAAGTTTAACCCTGTTTTGCCTGTAAAAAACAGCAGAAACCCTTGCAGCGCAAGGGCTGTAAGGGTTTCTCGGTGGTGGAGACAGACGAACTCGAATCGCCGACCCCTTGCGTGTGAAGCAAGTGCTCTACCGGCTGAGCTATGCCTCCATAGTTAAAACGCCGGAAAAAGACACGCTTTTTCCGGCGTTTGGTGACCCGTACGGGATTCGAACCCATGTTACCGCCGTGAAAGGGCGGTGTCTTAACCACTTGACCAACGGGCCATTATCTATACAGCCGATGCCTTCGCCGCAGACATCGGCTGTAGTTGGTAGCGGCAACTGGATTTGAACCAGTGACACTTCGGGTATGAACCGAATGCTCTAGCCAACTGAGCTATGCCGCCGTATCAGCGGAGGTCATTATACTTCATAAATAAGGCTTTGTCAATAGGGTCAAAAAAGAAAGTTGCAAATTTGTTGCAAAGTATGACAGAAAAAAATAATAATTTGTGGTAATATTGTCCTGAAGCGGGAATTGTTGTATAATAAATCATGCAAAAATTGTTTGTAAAAGGTGGGGTCTTGTGTACATAGACATCGAAGGGATCCGTACCCATTATATAGACATAGGAGAAGGCAGCCCTATCGTGATATTTCAGGGCTGGGGGACCAGCATACCGCTGTATCAGGCGATGGCGGAGCACCTGTCCCTTTCCCATAGAGTGATACTTCCGGAACTCCCGGGATTTGGACGTACGGAAGAGCCTAAAGAGGCGTGGGACGCCGAAGAGTATGCCTTTTTTGCGGCGCGTTTTTTAAAAGAACTGGGGATCTCAAGGGCGGATATGATTGGGCACAGCAACGGCGGCAGGATAATAATGAAGCTTGTTACCGGAGATTTTGGAATAAAAGCAGGACGTCTTGTGCTCATGGACAGCGCAGGGATAGTTCCGGAGCGCTCCCGAAAAATGGGGATAAAGCAGTCTGTATATAAGGCGGGGAAAAGCGTTCTGTTGGCGGCTCCAATGAAAAAGCTTTTTCCCAATGGGATAGAAGCCCTGCAGAAGAGGTTTGGTTCTGAGGACTACAGAAATGCAAGTCCTGTGATGCGAGCTACGCTGGTCAGGCTTGTGAATGAGGATTTCCGAAGCTTGATGCCTCTTATCAAACAGCCTACGCTATTGATATGGGGAGAAAATGACACAGCTACACCTCTGAGCGACGGAAAGATCATGGAAGAACTCATACCGGACGCGGGACTTGTTGTCGTTGAGGGAGCCGGCCACTATTCGTATTTGGAAAAACCGGCATTTGTGTACCGCGTGCTGGATTCGTTTTTGGGAGGAGGTTCAAAGTGACCGGATACATAACGATGGCCGCAGCTCTGATCACGGCGTGGACGGCAGGAGCGCTTGCGGCTGCTCACTGCCTGCATATGTTTCAGCTCAATTCGTATAAGCCAAATGTTCAGGCAAAATGGATCAGAGACAATGCCGGGAGGGAACTAAAGCTCACAGCTCCGGCGCTGGCCGCTTTGGCCGGCGGATTATTTGGATGGATAGGCCATACAATCTGTATTGTGGCTTTTGTTTTTACAGCATGGCTTTGCAGGCCAAGACAAGCTAAAAAACCACTGGTATATACTGCGAGAATAAAGCGTATGCTGTTTACACTGTCGGTGCCGATGCTCCTGTTTACGGTGCTTACATTTTTTTCTGGATGGTTTTTTGCCGCATTTGGACTATATATAGCTGCTATGCCATGGGTCGTTTTGGCAGCGAACAGGACGAACGCGCCTGTGGAGCAGTCCATCAACCGCAAATACATAGAGGAAGCCAAAGATATCATAGCCGGGATGCCGCATCTCAGAGTCGTGGGAGTTACCGGCAGCTATGGAAAGACCAGTGTAAAATTTTATCTTGGAAAGATACTGTCGGCGCGCTATAATGTTTTGGTAACTCCGGAAAGCTATAATACTACGCTTGGAGTTGTCAGGACTATAAGGGAATCGATGCGGGCTACGCACGATATTTTCGTATGCGAGATGGGAGCAAGAAATGTGGGCGATATACGCGAAATATGCGAGATCGTCAGGCCGCAGTACGGAATCATAACCTCTATAGGCCCGCAGCACTTGGAGAGTTTCAAGACGATAGAAAACATTGTGGCTACGAAGTTTGAACTTGCGGATTCGCTCCCAAATGACGGTACGGTGTTTTTGAATATGTCCAACAAGTATATTGCGGACAGGAAAGTCTCTTGCCGTGTAGTCGGATACGGGTCGGAGAAGAGCGAGTGGTTTGCTGAAGATATTTCTGTCTCGGCTCAGGGCAGCAGATTCACCATAAGAGATCCGGATGGCAAGAAATGGGCTTTTAGGACAAAGCTGATAGGGGAGCACAACGTGCAGAACATTACCGGGGCAATAGCGGCGGCATATGAACTTGGAGTTCCCATGAGAGATATAGTCATACAGGTCTGGCGGCTGGAGAGCGTACCGCACAGGCTGAACCTTGTGCGGGGAGCGGGAAAGACGTTCATTGATGATGCGTACAATTCAAATCCCGCAGGCGCAAAAGCGGCGCTGGACACCCTATGCCAGTTCGACGGTCTGAAAATACTTGTTACTCCGGGAATGGTGGAATTGGGAGAACGGCAGTATGAGCTGAATTATGAATTTGGGAAACAGGCCGCGGACGTGTGCGACCATGTTTTTCTCGTTGGCAGAAAGCAGACCGAGCCCATACAAAAGGGGCTGGAGGAAGCTGGGTACGCCAATGTGACAGTTTGTGATACGCTTCAGCAGGCTCTTGCGGGAGTCGACGGTATAGATGCAGATGGAAGGGAAAAGTTTGTCTTGCTGGAGAACGATCTCCCGGACAACTACTGATAAGGGGGATGCAGTCATGAAAGTAAGAGTAGGAGTGTTTTTTGGAGGCCGGAGCGTTGAGCATGAGGTTTCGATTATTTCTGCTCTGCAGGCGGTTAAAGCTTTTGACGTGAGTAAATACGATGTGGTGCCGGTATACGTGACCAGGGATAACCGGTTTTACATTGGAGAAGATATAGGAAAAATCGAGGAATATAGGAATATACCAGAACTTTTGAAAAAGAGCGTAAGAGTGGTGCCGGCAGGAGAAGCAGGCAGACTGAATCTCATAAAGTATCCGGAGCATTTCTTTGGGGGAAAGGTATACGACTATGTGGATATAGCCTTCCCGATAGTTCACGGGACTAACAGCGAAGACGGAAGCATACAGGGACTGTTTAATTTTCTGGGAGTTCCATATGCTGGATGCGACGTGCTGTCTTCAGCTGTCGGCATGGATAAGTATGCGGCAAAGACCATTCTGTCGGCGAATGGAATACCGGTAGTAGACGGCGTTAAGATCGAATTTAAAAAATTTTTGGAGGATTCTGAAAACACAATAGCTGCGCTGGAGCAGCGCCTGCGCTATCCGCTCATAGTAAAGCCTGTCAATCTGGGTTCCAGTATAGGCATACGCAAGGCGGGCGACAGGCAAAGCCTGCTGGACGCCATGGAATATGCTTTCCGTTATTCTCCGTTCGTACTTATTGAGAATGTAGTAGAGAACCTGAGGGAAATAAACTGCGCCGTACTTGGCGACTACAGCGAAGCGGAAGCCTCGGAATGTGAAGAGCCCGTAGGCTCCGCGGATGATGTCCTCAGCTATGAGGATAAATACATTTCTGACGCAAAGGGCGCATCGAAGGGCATGAGCAGCTTAAAACGCATATTACCGGCTCCGATAGACTCTGAAGCTAGGGAAAAAGTACGAGAACTGGCGGTCAGGACGTTTCAAACACTTGGCTGCAGCGGTGTTGCAAGAATAGATTTCCTTATGGACGGAAATACCGGAGAGCTGTGGGTGAACGAAATAAACACGATACCAGGTTCCTTGGCGTTTTATCTCTGGGAGCCTTTGGGGATGAAATACACGCGCCTGCTGGACAGGATAGTTGAGCTTGCGTTGAAACGTGAGCGAGAAGCCTCGGAAAAACAGTACAGTATAGACACGGGGATATTGGAAAATTTTACATCCGGAGGAGCCAAGGGCGGAAAATTTGCAAAATAAAATATGCAACAATTATTCCTTCTTTGCATAAAATGATATGTATATCAAGTGTTAAGGAGGAAATAGTATGCAGAAACAAAAAGAAATACTTCCCGACATCGACGACCTCATTTATGGAAGCGAGGCGCGGACTCAGCCGAGCGATCGCTAGCGATCGCCTTGGGCGTGCTCTTTACAGATGGGTGAGATTTCTATATAATACATCGAAAAAGATAGAAAGCGGTATATATTATGCTGGAATTTGAAGAATATAAAGTAAAGCTCAACGAATTGAAACCCATACTGGACAATTTGAAAGATGCTGTAAAACCTGATGAAGTAAAAGAGGAACTGAAAAAGCTTGAGGCGGAGAGCGAAGCCGAGGGCTTTTGGAATGATCTTGAAAATTCACAGAAGGTCCTTCAGCAGATAAAACATCTTCGGAGCAAATATGAAAACTACGATAAGCTAGTGCGCCAGTGGGACGATCTGTACACACTGTGCGATATGGCCATCGAGGAAGACGACGACAGCATGCTCGGGGAGATAACTGCAGATTTTGAAACATTTCAGAAGCAGCTGGAGGAGGCAAGGCTGAATACGCTGCTTTCGGGTGAATACGACGGCTGCAACGCCATGTTGTCGCTTCACGCGGGAGCCGGAGGGACCGAGGCCCAAGACTGGACACAAATGCTCTACCGCATGTATACCAGATGGGCAGAGAGACACGGATTCAAATACAAGCTGCTTGATTGGCTTGACGGAGAAGAAGCTGGTATAAAAAGCGCTGTTTTGTCAATAGAAGGAGAAAATGCCTACGGCTATTTAAAGAGTGAATCGGGAGTACACAGGCTTGTAAGAGTATCGCCGTTTGACGCTTCGGGACGCAGACACACTTCTTTCGCAGCAGTTGAAGTCATGCCCCAGATAGAGGACGACGAACAGATCGAAATAAGGCAGGAAGATCTGAAAGTAGACACTTACAGATCAAGCGGTGCGGGCGGCCAGCATGTAAATAAGACGGAATCCGCCATACGCATTACTCACATTCCGACTGGAATCGTGGTGTCCTGTCAAGTGGAACGCAGCCAGCATCAGAACAGAGAGTACGCTATGAGCATGCTTCGCTCACGGCTTGCGGAGATAAAAGAACGCGAGCATTTGGAAAAGATTGAGGATATAAAAGGCGTACAAATGAAAATCGAGTGGGGAAGTCAGATACGCTCGTATGTATTTATGCCTTATACACTGGTGAAAGACCATCGAACAGGTTATGAACAGGGAAATATAAATGCTGTTATGGACGGAGATATCGACGGTTTCATCAATGCATATCTCAATGCAAGCGCAAGTTCTGAACAATAAAAAAACAGCGGCGTT
>CALWWP010000008.1 GCA_944385275.1 uncultured Oscillospiraceae bacterium
TTGAAATTCATAGGTTTTATATTAAAAGTCAGTTCTCCATAATTCACTGTCCAGTCCTCGGGAATTCTGAACTTATCCCATTTCCCTCCTCCGCTGGAAGAGCGATGGTACCGTGCATCAGGCTTCGCCCATCCTCTGTGCTGTCTTGGAGTATCCCAAATTACCTGCGGATCGGGACGAACCAGGATATATTTGCCCCAGCGCTCAAGCTTCTCGCCTTTTGAACAGTCGAGAACTTCAAAATCTTCCCATTTATCTGCAATCCACATAGCCAAAGCTCCTCATTTAATAAACCTGATACAATTATAACATTATAGCATCCGTCACCTCCGCAGTCAAATATAACAGGTATTTTTATACCAGTATTTTTTCCTCTTGTTTTTATCGTTTGCACTTGCTTTTGCAATGCCTTTTTATATTATTAACGAAGTAATTTCGACAAAATTCAACACCTTACGGAGACTGTCCTGATATGTGTAAATCTCACTATTTTTCTCTGTTGTTCAATATTTGGATATTCCGCTTAGTTGACTCATAACTTTGCGCCTCTCTGGGCTCTATAGATACTAGCTCAATCGAGACCTTGGTCTTTTATTTTCCCAGCAGTGCTAACTGCCTAAGAAATCACATTGGTCAAAGACTCTGACAGCAGTTCCGCCGATGCTGTATATAAAGCATTTGAAAATCCCATATCATATCAAAAAAGCTCTTTTCAAAACTATATTCCATATGAAGTGCCTAAATTGGAGCCATGTGTTTTTATCAGGAAAGGAAATTATATTATGCCCTGCGTTGCATCCAAGGTACACTAAAAAAACGAGGTCTTTGATAATTACTGCGGCAAATAATCTATTTAAAAAGCGAAAAAGCAGGAGATAAGCATTTAGCTTATCTCCTGCTTTTTATTTCTCTCCAAAAATCGCGGCCATCAGATCCTGTACTGAACTATGCCTTTCTATAAAACAATATACCAAAGCACCTTGGGCCGCAATGACTAGATATAGTACAACCCGCAGAGGTCTCGTATACTTCTTCAAACTCACCATACTGGTCAACAAGTGAGTGAACTTCTTTTAATATCTCTTTTGGAAAAGCCTCTGAATATGTAAGAAAAATACGCTTCTTATCCAAGTCACTTCTATCTTTAAGTCTGTCTGTTACATATTGCTTTATTACTTTTTCCAAATTGCCGCGGTACTTTTTACCTACTCCCATTTTTCCTTCCCGTACTTCTACACACGGCTTGAGCTGCATAAAATTTGCCCCTATTGCAGCAACCGCAGAACAACGCCCGCCACGCCGCATATAAGACAGCGTATCCAACACAAAGCTCACTTCAAGCCTTGCTGCATCTTTTCTAAGTGTTTCTGCAATAACCTCTGCGTCTATTCCCTGACTTGCCATTATAGAAGCGTCAAGCACAAGGTGCCCTATCCCGGTAGAGAGGTTTCGCGAATCGACAACATAAACATTTCCAACTTCCTGCGCGGCTATACAGGCATTTTGGTAGCAGGCTGAAAATTCGCTGCTTATATTTATATGCACAATTGCATCACAGTCTTTTAACAGCTCTGTAAACTTATTTATATATTCGTCCACATTTACTGCTGCCGTCTTACATATCCCTTTTCCGCTGTCTACATATTCAAAAACTTGCTTTGGATTGATCTCAAGCATATCGGCATATGCTTTTTCTCCCAGTATTATACTCAGCGGCATTATAGTAATATCATATTTTTCTATCAGTTCAGGCGAGAGATCACAGGTGCTGTCTGCCGTGATTCGTGTCTTCATAATCTTTAAATTCTCCTAACTTTCAACTCATACTCAAAATCAAAACTTCTTTTTTGATACATTTTTTATTCAACAGATCTATCTGCGCCGCTTTCTGTAATTGTATCATATACTAAATTTTTGCTCAAGCCTTTTCCTATTGTAAATTCTTCATTTTCTTTTCCCTCATTGTATATAGTTTTTGTTCCTCTCTCTAAAGATATGACGCCAGTGCGCGCCATTTCCATGATCTCAAACTCTTCAAGAAGTTTTAGCAGGGCCTCCGTTTTACTTCCGTCTCCGACTACGGCAATCGTCATGCATTCTTTAGCTATGTCAATTACAAAAACCCTGAAAATATTTACTATCTGCATTATCTCATCGCGCTTTTCCTTTGTATCTGCCCGAACTTTTATAAGCGACAGCTCTCTTGAAACCGACGTGCTGTCTTCCAGCAGCTGCATAGATATGACTGGCTGAAGTTTTCGCAACTGGCTCGTCAGCTGCTGTATCATTTTATCATCGCCTGTAGTGATGATAGTAATACGCGAAATGCGCGGATCTTCTACTGTTCCAACCGCAAGACTCTCAATATTATAACGCTTGCGTGAAAATAGCCTCGTTACCTGAGACAAAACTCCGGCCGTATTTTCAACCAGAACGGAAAGAGTTCTCTTCTGCATGACTTTTCCTCCTAATTCCTTTTTCTACCAAATCTCACTTTTACTTCTTCCATTGGACTGATAGTACACTCTATAACACATCCGGCCTTTGATGCAACAGCGCTTTTAAGCGCTTGCCTCAGCTCCTCTTCATTTTTTACCTTTACTCCTGGTATCCCATAAGCCATTGCCAGCGCGGCAAAATCCGGTCTATCGTCTAATAATGTCTGAAATATCCTGTTTTCAAAGTCTCTATGCTGCCGCTGTTTCACAAGCCCCAGCGAATGGTTGTTAATCACGACCGTTATTATAGGAACTTTATACCGGTACTCAGTTGCAAGTTCCGTACAGTTCATACGGAAACTGCCGTCTCCTGTTATGTGCAAAACTGTCTTGCTAGCATCTGCTATCTTTGCTCCGATCGAAGCGCCGAGGCCAAAACCCATAGCTCCGTATCCCCCGCTTGTGATAAATTGCCTTGGATAGTTGTGCGGAAGCATTGTGCTTGCCCATATCTGATGCTGACCTACGTCTGTCACGAACCTTGTATTTTCATCTGTTATTTCTCTGATAACTCCCATCACTGCCAAAGCAGTAAGTTTTGAGCTCTTTCGCCATTCTTTTTCGTCAATTTTTTTATGGCGGGCCAGCAGTTTCCACTCTTCGTGGTCTTGCTGTGATATATGCGGTGTCAATCCCTCTAACACATGAGCTGCATCGCCCACAATGTAATAATCGGCTGGCACATTCTTATCTATTTCTGCTCTGTCTATGTCAATGTGAAATTTTTTTGCCTTAGGCGCAAATGTATCTATCCTGCCGGTAACCCGATCTGAAAATCTCACTCCTACTGCAATAAGAAGATCGCAGTTTTTACAAGCCCACTCTGCGGCAGCCTCACCATACGATCCAAGCATTCCCAAGAAGTTCTCGTCTTTGGAAGATACCGTTCCAAGCCCCATCATCGTACTCACAATAGGAGCGTCTATCTTTGCGGCAAAATTTTTCAACTGCTCCTCAGCTTTTGACCATACGACTCCTCCCCCGGCTAAAACCAAAGGGCATTTTGCGCTTTCAAGTATGGCTTTTGCCTTTTTTAGCTCTTCCGTGGAAAATGTTTTTTCAATATGAGATATATTACGCCTATACGCAAAAACTTTTTTTAAATAATTCTGTGGATCCATTGGAGTATACTCGGCATACTCACGCACCGCATTCGCCGTAATATCTATCAAAACAGGGCCTTTGCGCCCAGACACAGCAAGTGCAAAAGCCTCACGAATAGTATCAGCCAGATCTTCGGCCCGTCTGACAAGATAAGTGTTCTTTGTTATCGGCATGGCTATGCCAACTATGTCGACTTCCTGAAACGCGTCTTTCCCGAGCAAGCTGTCCGGGACGTTACAGGTTATAAAAATGACTGGTGAGGAATCCATAAACGCAGCGGCCATACCTGTTATAAGATTTGTAGCACCTGGTCCCGACGTAGCCAAACATACCCCCGGCTTGTCCGACACGCGCGCATACCCGTCAGCTGCATGAGCCGCCCCCTGTTCATGTGCAGTTAATATGTGTGTGATTTTATCTTGGTATTTGAACAGCTCATCATAAATATCTATGATACTCACACCCGGATAACCAAAAACCGTATCCACTCCCTGTTCCAGAAGACATTCTATGACGATTTTTGCACCCTTTATTTTCACATTTCCACCTCTTTTACATGATAGATACCAACATGACATCATAATATTCCGTTCATGTTTTTTTGTCAATCATCCCTATTTTTTGCATTATTAAGATGTTTGTCACATTTAGTCGTTTTTTGTTATGATAAAAGCAACATATCATATAATACCATAAGTAAAAATACTGAAATAATGTAACTTTTTTACTAGTTCTCTCTATAGACATTCAATCTGCCCTGTGTTATGATATCTGTCGGAGAAAATATAAAAATCTCAAAGAGGTGAATCAATTGTCTCATTCATTTTTTGGAGGCATACATCCCGATGACGGTAAGGCTCTGTCTGCAAATATGGCGATAGAAGTCCTTCCCGCTCCGAAACAGGTCGTTATTCCAATGTCCCTGCACATAGGTGCGCCTTGTTCTCCTTTGGTCAACAAGGGCGACTATGTAAAGCTTGGTCAGAAGATCGGCGACGTCGGAGCACCTGTATCAGCCCCCATTCATGCCAGTGTATCTGGCACAGTTGTCGCCGTAGAACCGCGTCCCCATCCCAACGGGACCAATGTCATGTCGATAGTTATCGAAAATGACGGATTGGACACTCTTGATGAAAGCGTCGTATCACATTTGTCAGAAAATCTTTCTGATTCCAGCGTTTTCGTAAAGCTCGTCCGTGAAGCCGGTATTGTCGGCATGGGCGGTGCTACATTCCCAACACACTTTAAGATCAGCACCGGAATAGGCAAAGTCGATACCATAATTATCAATGCTGCCGAGTGCGAACCGTATATAACATCCGATTACAGGACGTTATTGGAAAAACCGGAAGAAGTCATAAGCGGCATTAAGCTTCTTATGAATGCTTTCGGTCTGTCACGCGCCTATCTTGCTGTTGAAGCCAACAAAATGGACGCTATCAAAGTGCTTCAAGACATACTATCCAAGCAGAATTCCGGCATTGAGATAATAGTGATGAAAGCTCGTTATCCGCAGGGCTCTGAAAAGCAGCTCATCCAGACTGTCACGGGCCGCCAGGTCCCGCCGGGCGGACTTCCTGCAGATGTCGGCTGCGTCGTTATAAACACTTATACTGCTTGGAGCGTCAACCGCGCTATCACGGAAGGCATGCCTGCTATCGACCGTGTAGTCACCGTTTCCGGCCCTGGCATAGCATCTCCCAAGAACCTGCGCGCCCGCATAGGTACTCCTATCGAATATTTGATAGAAGCAGCCGGCGGATTTAAACCCAATGTAAATAAAGTCCTCATGGGTGGTCCTATGATGGGAAATGCTCAGTATGATATGTCTGTTCCCGTCATTAAGGGTACAAACGCTATTACCGTTCTTACCACTAAAGAAAGCAGAGACGTAGAAAATCCGACTTGCATTCGCTGCGGCAAATGTATTTCTGTCTGCCCAATGCATCTGATGCCGATATACATGTACATGTATGAACGCAGAAACGACTTTGAGGCGCTCAACAAATATAATTTGCTGGACTGTATGGAATGTGGTTCTTGTACTTATATCTGCCCGGGCAGATTGAATCTTGTCCAATCTTTCCGGACCGGCAAAGCGAAACTCGCAAACGAAAGAGCTAAGCAGCAAGCTGCCAAGGCTTAACACTTAAGGAAAGGAATGAACGATATTGGACAGTGAATTGAAATTATCCGTATCCTCCTCTCCGCATATTCGAAGCGCTGAGGACACCCGTTCCATAATGTTGGACGTTATAATCGCTCTTATGCCCGCACTAGCTGTAGCCATCTATATGTTCGGTCTTAGAGCTCTTACGCTTACCTGCGTCTCTGTTGCAGCCTGCGTATTTTTCGAATGGGGATATCGCAAACTCATGAAGAAAACTTCTTCTATTGGCGATCTTTCCGCAGTTGTTACCGGTATATTGCTGGCATACTGCACTCCCGTATCCTCTCCCTATTGGATGATCATTATCGGAGCAGCCTTTGCAATAATCATTGTAAAGCAGCTCTATGGCGGTATCGGCAAGAACTTTGTCAACCCCGCTTTGGCTGCCCGTGCTTTTCTGTTTTCTTGGCCGGTACTGATGTCTACTTGGGTAGCTCCTTTGGCTTATAACTCGATTTTTGATCTGAGCACTGCCGACGTAGTCACCGCCGCCACGCCTCTTGCATCCCTGCATACCGGAGCTATCCCGCAGGATATAACTCTTCTGCAGGCTTTCATGGGCCAGATCGGCGGTTCCATGGGTGAGATCTCTGCCCTCGCGCTTATACTCGGCGGACTTTACCTCGTAGTAAGAAAAGTTATTTCGCTCAGAATCCCCGTCGGTTTCATCGGTTCTGTCGCTATCATTACTTTCATTTTCCCCAAGGGCGGAAACGACAATCTGTCATGGATGCTCTGGAACCTGTGCAGCGGCGGCATCATGCTGGGTGCATTCTTCATGGCCACCGATTACTCTACTTCCCCTGTTACTAAAAAAGGTCAGTGGATATTCGGCGTCGGCTGCGGTCTTCTTACTGTTTTCATCCGCTATTTCGGCTCTTATCCCGAAGGCGTTTCCTACGCGATCCTGATTATGAACGTATGCGTATGGTTGATCGACAAATACACCATGCCTAAGCGCTTCGGACTCACTAAGGAGAAAATAAAAGAAGACAAAGCAAAAGCTAAAGCAGAGAAAAAAGCAAAGGACGGTGCTGCATCATGACAGAAACCAAGAAATCACCGAGTATGCTCCGCCTGATAGTGGTTCTTTTTGTAATAGCTGTTGTTGTAGCTTTCCTTCTCGGTTTTGTCAACTACATTACTGCCGACCGCATAGCTGAAATAAAAGAAGCCAAGACCAACGATGCTATGAGAGAAGTCCTTTCTGCGGATACATACGACGAGATCGAGTATACGGGCGGAAATCAGTCTGTTAATAAGATCTACGCCGCTGGCGACGCCGGCTATGTAGTAAATGTTACTACCTCCGGGTTTAGCGGTGCGATCGAAATGGTCGTTGGCGTTGACACCTCCGGTACTGTCACTGGAATTTCCATCATTGACATGTCTGAAACATCTGGACTTGGAGACAATGCAAAACGTGACACTTTCCGCGACCAGTTTATCGGCGCCACTGATACTCTGGCAGTCAGCAAGGACGGCGGTACTATAGACGCCCTTACCGGCGCGACCATTACATCGCGTGCGGTCACCGATGGTGTCAACATCGCTATGGAAGCCGTCAAAACATTGGGCTAAGGAAGGAGCAGCAAAATGAATCTTAAAAAACAATTTAAAGACGGACTGCTTACACAAAACCCCGTTTTTGTACAGCTGCTTGGTATGTGTTCCTGCCTTGCTATCACTACCACACTTTTTAACGGCATAGGCATGGGAATCTCGGTCTTGATTATTCTTACATGCTCTAATATAGTTATCTCGCTTTTAAGAAAAATCATCCCCTCTGACATCCGCATTGCGGCTTATGTCGTTGTCATCGCAGGTTTTGTCACTATTGTAGACTTGTTGCTTCAAGCCTATCTGAATGAACTGTCAGAATCCCTCGGCGTATTTATCCCCTTGATAGTTGTCAACTGTATCATATTGGCAAGAGCAGAGTCATTTGCATCGAAAAATACTATTGTAGCTTCTGCTGTCGACGGTGTTATGCAGGGCATCGGATATACTGTAGCTCTTATCGCAATGTGTGTCATCCGTGAATTTCTTGGCAACGGTACTTTTGGCAGCGGTATCTTCAACAACGGAGAAGGCTTCCGCATTATTGCCGAAGGCTACGGTGCTCTGCTTATCGTTCTCCCAGTCGGAGGCTTTATTACCCTAGGCTGTCTGATTGCATTCTTCCAGTGGCTACTTGCTCGTTTTGACAGTAAAAAGAACAGTGAGGTGAGCAAATAATGTTAACTAATATTCTTTCCATATCTCTTGGAGCAATACTTATTGAAAACTTTATTTTCTCACAGTTCCTCGGCATTTGTCCTTTTATGGGCGTATCCAAAAAAATGGATACTGCAATGGGCATGGGGCTTGCCGTTACATTCGTCATGGGCGTTGCCTCTATGTTTACATGGTTGGTCAACGAATTCCTCTTGATTCCTTTTGAAATTGAATACATGCAGACAGTTGCATATATCCTTGTCATTGCTGCATTGGTTCAATTCGTTGAAATGTTCCTGAAAAAATCGATCCCATCGTTGTATCAAGCACTCGGTATTTATCTTCCTCTGATAACTACCAACTGCGCGGTACTTGGCGTTGCGGTTTTGAACACTCAGAATGGTTACAACTTTATTGAAAGCGTTGTCTATGGCGTTACCGGGGGTCTTGGATTTACCCTTGCTATACTGCTGTTTGCCAGCGTTCGTGAGCGCACCGAGTTTGCCGAATATCCAAAGCCCTTTGAAGGCTTCCCGATCGCGCTTGTCTCTGCCGGTCTCATAGCTCTTGCGTTCATGGGATTTACCGGTCTGAAGATCTGGTAAGGAGGGCCAAACTATGCTAACTGTTGTTTATGCGGTAGTTGTTCTTGGACTTGTTGCCGCTGTTTTTGGATTTATCTTAGCCTATGCTTCTAAAGTATTTGCTGTAAAAGTAGATGAGCGTGAAGAAGCAATTGCCTCTATTTTGCCCGGTGCAAACTGCGGCGGATGCGGCTATGCCGGCTGCGGAGCCTATGCCGCTGCTATAGCGGCAGGCAAAGCTCCTACAAATGCCTGTGCCGCCGGTGGAAATTCCGTTGCGGCAAAGATTGCAGAGATCATGGGTACTGAATCATCTGACATTTCTATAAGAAACGTTGCATTTGTAAAGTGCGCCGGTGGCGACAACACCCAGCGCAAATTTGACTATCTCGGTTTAAAGGACTGCCTTTCCGCTTCACGAGTTGGAGGCACCGGACCGCTTGCCTGCCCCAGCGGATGCTTGGGCTACGGCAGCTGTGTTGCAGCATGTCCCTTTGGACATATTAGCGTTAAAAACGGCGTAGCTGTGGTCGACCATGAGAACTGCGTTGGATGCATGGCTTGTGCAGACGCCTGTCCTAAGCATTTGATAGTCAAGGTCCCGTATGAGGCTGATATCAATATTTCCTGCAGTTCTAAGGAAAAGGGCGCTGCTCTCCGCAAATACTGCAATATCGGATGTCTTGGCTGTCACATATGCGAAAAGACTTGTCAGCACGATGCTATACACGTGATTGATAATCTTGCAGTCATAGATCACTCTAAATGCACCAGTTGCGGTGAATGCGTTGCAAAATGTCCGCGTCACCTAATTCATGACGCTCGTTTGAATACTGAAGGCGAAACACCCCAATCCGCGGATTAATCAAAAATAAAAGCGGCACATGCTTCAATATCATGTGCCGCTTATTTTTCTTTTATTGCGCTCTGCAAATATTCTCTCCAACCTTGTAAATATCCCCTGCACCAACAGTTAAAATAATATCTCCCTCTTCAGCAATTTCCCTAAGTCGCTTTTCAAGCAGTTCAAAGTTCTCGCAAAAAACACTGTTTGGAATCTGTTCTGCAAGCTGCTTTGATGATATACCTATCGTATTCTTCTCGCGCGCAGCAAAAATCTCTGTAAGATATACTATATCTGCCTGCTTCAGCTCTTCAACGAACTGATCAAACAGAGCCTTTGTGCGGGTGTATGTGTGCGGTTGGAATGCACATATGAGTCTTTTATATCCTCTTTGGCGCGCGGCTTTAAAAAGTGCCTTCAGCTCACTCGGATGATGAGCATAGTCGTCATATACATCAGCGCCGTTTACGGTCCCCTTAAATTCAAATCTCCTTCCGGCGCCTCCAAATTTGCTCAATCCCCGCTTTACCGCATCTCCTGATACCCCTAGAAGCATGGCAGCTGCCGCCGCTGCTGTTGCGTTCATAATATTATGAGTACCCGGAACTCTCAGTTCTATATCTGTAAAAATTTCTCCTTTGTATACCACATCAAAGCTTGTGATCCCGTCGTCCTTTACCTCTATATTATCAGGACGGACATCTGCACTTTCTGAAGTTCCAAAAGTCAAAACCCTTCTCTCTATGCCATGAAGAGCATCTACAGTATTTTTGTCGTCTGCATTTGCAATCACCCAGCCGGTATCTTTTGGAACAAGTTCAGCAAAGCGGCGAAATGAATTTTTTATATCCTCTATACCACTAAAAAAATCAAGATGATCTTCATCTATATTCAATATAACTGCTATCGTCGGAAAAAAACTCAAAAATGAATTGTAATATTCGCAAGATTCCAGTACAATGGTATTACCGTGTCCTACTCGATATCCTGAATGCAGCAAAGGCAGAGTGCCCCCTATCATAACGGTAGGATCTCTATCTGCTTCCATCAGTATATGTGTAGACATAGACGTAGTCGTAGTCTTTCCATGTGTGCCTGCAATACACAGGGCATTGTCATATTCACGCATAAGAGAGCCCCACGCTTGAGTACGTGCAAAAACCGGTATTCCTTTTGCGTGTGCTGCAGCTATCTCCGGATTTTTATCGTGCACTGCTGCAGTCTGTACTATAAAATCTGCGCCCTCGATATTTTCCGCTCTATGTCCTATATAGACCTTTATACCTAACTGGCGCAAATGTTTGACGGTCTCACTTTCGTTTATGTCTGATCCGCTTATCTCGATCCCCTGACCCATCAAAACTTCTGCCAGCGGAGACATTGATACACCACCGATACCTATAAGGTGTCCATGGCTGCCTCTTTTCGCATATTTTTCAAAATCAACTGTGTTCACGGGCTACTCCCCCTTAAAGCATTGAGCTTTTGCCGAAATATTATATTACGTTTCCAAGCAGAATACAATAGTCATATTTAAATAATTCCTTTTAATGAAAGGAGCTTTTTTATGCGTATTCTCATCGTCAGTGTTACAGCCGGCTATGGCCATCATTCAACTGCCAAAGCAATAGCCGAAGAACTTCAATCCAGAAATATTGACGTCATCGTAGAAGATCTTTACAAATGCACCAGCACATTTCTGTACGATCTGGTAGACCACGGATATCTCTTCTCTACTAAATATATTCCCCGTCAATTTGGAAGTGCATACAGTTATTTAGAAGGAAATGAAAAATTTAGCCGTTTTCTCTCTTTCGTTTCAGAGGATTCGCGAATAGCCAGAAAATTTGCCGAATACATACGTTCATATGATCCCGACCTCATAGTGTCAACACATATATTTGCCGCTCAGGTACTCGATGAACTAAAGCGCAGATCACTTATTACCGTGCCGGTAATTGGCATAATTACCGATTACTGTATCCATCCATTTTGGGAAAGCTGTACGCATTGCGATTACACTGTTACCGCAAGCGAACTTCTTACATATATAGCAAATAAGCGGGGTATACCAACGGAAAAGATACTCCCCTATGGTATTCCAGTTTCAAAAAAATTCAATACCTGCATATCAAAATCCGATGCGCGAGCCGAGCTCGGATTGAGAGATGATTTGTACACCATTTTGGTCATGTTTGGAAGCATGGGCTATGGTAAAGTGCTGCCTATCATTGCAAAACTTGCCGAACTCGATATTCCGATGCAGATTGTCTGCATATGCGGTAACAACAAGACCCTATACCGCAATCTTCATCTTTTAAACGTCAATGTTCCCCTGACCATATGCGGCTTCATAGACAATGTGGATCTGTATATGGACGCTTCTGACTGCATAATTACAAAACCCGGCGGATTGACGGTAAGTGAAGCTATGGCAAAAAAGCTTCCAATGATACTTATAAATCCGATCCCAGGCCAAGAAGAACGCAACTCAGATTTTCTCGTCAACAACGGAGTTGCTCTGCGTGTAAATAAACATTTTTCCATATCCGAAGCGCTTTATTACCTTTTTTCCAATCCGGATCGCCTTCCACTTATGCAGAAGACCATAGAGCTCATCGCACATCCCGATGCATCCAAAAAACTGTGCGACTTTATTGTTGAGCTTATAAACTATAAGAAATAACCTGCATTTGCTGCATAGCTAAAATACAGTTGACAAATGCAAGTATTATGCTATAATGATGTCAGAGTTCCGTGTTATTGTTTTTGATGCGGTTTCTCGCTTTACAATTTTATAAAGTTTTATACTATATGTCAGAGTAGAGACTTGTGCATTAAGTGCCTCAGGATGGGAAGTAGCCTGTGGACGAAAAACTTTTTAGTTTGTGGTACGGTCTCGCATCCGCTGGCACAAATTTTGGTTTATCGGCAAGGTGTATTTGCTATTTTCCTCCCTTTGTGTCAGCAAAGGGAGGTTTTTTTATGACTTATGAACAGGCGCTGGAATACATACTTTGCCCCAGCGACTCCTACAAAGCTCACGATCGCAATACAACTCGTCTTATTCTAGATAAGCTTGGAAATCCGCAGGACAAGCTTCGCTATGTACACATAGCAGGTACGAACGGAAAAGGCTCTGCTTCCGCTTTTATTAGTTCAATACTCCGCTGTGCTGGCTATAAGACCGGTCTGTACACATCCCCATATATACAGCGTTTTAATGAACGCATTCAAGTAAATGGTCAGCAGATCCCAGATGATCGTCTTGCTGCAATTGCCGAGCGCGTACAGGCCGCCGATGAGTCCCTTGCATATGACGGTGCGCGTCCTTCAACTGTTTTTGAAAGGATAACCGCAATAGGTTTTGAATACTTTTACGAAACTCAGTGCGATGTGGTGGTGCTTGAAGTAGGTATGGGCGGGCGACTGGACGCCACCAATGTGATACAATGTCCCGACGCAGCAGTTATTATGAATATCGGCCTCGATCATACTGAGATCCTTGGAGATACGGTTGAAAAAATTGCCTTTGAAAAGGCCGGCATTATCAAGGAAGGCTGTCAGACTGTGCTTTATGCTCAGGAACCATGTGTAGAAAACGTCATCTCAGATGTATGTAAAAGCCGGAGTTCAACTCTGCACATAGCAGATTACCGTTCAGCAAATGTGCATTCATGGACTCTCCATGGCACAGTCTTTGACTGGGGCAAATACAAAAATCTTGAGCTTTCTCTTCTTGGCTCATATCAAGTTTCCAACGCCATCGTCGCGCTGAAAACTATAGAGGTATTGAATGAGCAAGGCTACAGTGTCTCCGAAGATGCCATACGTATGGGGTTAAAAACAGCTCATTGGCCCGGCCGTATAGAACTGCTACGTAAATCCCCTTTTGTGCTGGTAGACGGTGCTCACAATCCTCAGGGCACAGCTGCATTAGTTGAGAGTCTTCGCAAGTTGGTCCCTGACCGCAAAATTTCTTTTGTTATGGGAGTCCTTGCTGATAAAGACTATGAGTCCAGCATCCGCATCGTTCTACCTATTGCGAGGCGTTTTTACACGGTTACACCTCAATCTCACCGTGCTCTCAGCTCTGACGCCCTTGCTGACGATATTCGCGCAAATGCACATCTGCAAGTGACTACATGTGACAGCATAAAAAACGCTCTTGACCACGCTCTCCGAGATGCTTCGCCGGAAGACGTCATATGCGTTTTTGGTTCCCTATATCAAGTTGGAGAAGTAAGATCATATTTTGGAAAGGAAGAGTTTTAAATGAAAACAAAAATTGATAGCCGCTATATAGTTATGACGGCCCTGCTGATCGCTATGCAAATAGTCCTGCGACGTATCCTGTCTTTTAACACGCTTATGAACTCCGTCGGTTTTGGCTTTGTTCCAATTGTCATTTCCGCCATGTGCTATGGTCCTGTAAATTCGGTGATAGTGTACTCAATTGCCGACATCATAGGTTCAATTTTATGGCCAACTGGTCCATATTTCCCCGGATTTACCTTGACCGCTGCTATTTCCGGACTGATTTATGGCTTACTGCTCTATAAAAAGCCGCAAAAAACCTCTACTGCTATCTTGTTGTCCTTTGTAGCATCTCTTCTTGTCGCCTTGATCGCCACCTTGGGTCTAAATTTGTTCTGGCTGTGCAACTTCTTTGATCTCAGCCTTGCTGCGCTTCTCCCCTCGAGAATCTCACAGGCTGCTGTAAACATCCCCGTACACACTGTTATTACTTCACTTATGTGGCTTAAGCTTTATCCAATGCTCGAAAAGACCGTGCTGCGCAACCGCATCAGTGCTTAAAAACTTGTTTCCTAAGCAATCGGCTTATATACGTCGCCGGAATGCTCAGAGCAAACCAGAGGGCCGAAAACAGCAGGCATATTTGCCCCATTATATTAAATCGCCAATGGGAATAATCCCACACATTTAATTGGAGCCATAAATTTACAATAACACCTACAATAAATTCCACGGCAGTTATACAGATGGCGCATATTGCCCAAAGGTAAATTCCATTCAGTCTCCCTGCTGCCAGCACGTAGATAAATGTAAAGCATATACCGCCTGCTAAAAACATACTCCAGTGCGTAAAGCCTCTGAATATTATTTCTAGCATTGCATATCCGATTGCCCCTATAGCAAATACAGTTGGATACTCAATATATTTTCGCAAAACAAATCACCATGGCTTACCATTCCCTTACGAGTGCAAAAAGATACACTGTTGACAAAGTTTTTTAAATTTTGCTGTTGACAACCGAGTTTGGGCTTGGTATAATGCCAATGTTAAAAATAAAGTAGGAGCAGCATCTGTGCCCTCACCGTATTTTAATTGAGAAATTACGGTTAATAAGGCTTTTCAATAGTTATTGTATTGTTATGTCAAAGCGCGGATGCTAAAGTGCATCCGCGCTTTATTTCTTCAAGTTAGTTTTTATTTTGGAGGTGCTTTCATATCAGTAGCATGGATCATCAAGTCAACGAAGACATCAGGGACAAAGAAATACGATTGATTGGAGCAGATGGAAATCAGCTTGGTATCATGCCTCCATCCAAAGCTCTAGAAATCGCATATGATAACAATCTTGATTTGGTAAAAATTGCCCCCAACTCTACTCCGCCTGTATGCCGAATCATGGATTACGGCAAATTCCGCTTTGAACAAGCAAAACGCGAAAAAGAGGCGAAAAAGAATCAGCGTGTCATCGATGTTAAGGAAATCCGTATGTCTCCGAGCATTGGCGCCAACGATTTTAATGTAAAGCTTAAGAATGGCATGAAGTTTTTAGCAGACGGTGACAGGGTAAAAGTTTCTGTTCGTTTCAGAGGAAGAGAGATGACGCACACACACCTCGGAGAGGAGCTTTTAAACAAATTTGCCGAAAGCTGCAGCGAAATTGCAACTGTTGATAAAAATCCGAAGTTGGAAGGCAGAAATATGACCATGTTCCTGTCGCCTAAAACGACAAAATAGCACTGACAGATAGTTAATGGAAGGAGAAAATCAAAATGCCTAAAATCAAAACACACAGTGGGGCTAAAAAAAGATTTAATCTCACTAAGCACGGCAAGGTAAAGCGTGCACATGCTTTTAAGAGCCACATTCTTACCAAGAAGAACACCAAGCGCAAGAGAGGCCTCCGTCAGGGTGCTTACGCCGATGTTACAAATGAGTCGGCAATCAAACGCATGATTCCCTACAAATAAGTAAAATCACACAAACAAAAACAATTATTACTCAATATAGGAGGCTTAATATACTATGGCAAGAGTTAAGGGCGCCATGATGACCCGCAAAAGAAGAAAAAAGATTTTAGGACTTGCAAAAGGTTACTGGGGTTCTAAGTCAAAGCACTTTAAGATGGCCAACCAGGCCGTTATGAAATCTCTTTCCTATGCCTATGTAGGACGTAAAAGAAAGAAAAGAGATTTCCGCAGACTTTGGATCACTCGTATAAACGCCGCCTGCAAGCTGAATGGCATCAATTATTCTAATTTCATGCATGGTTTAAAGCTTGCTGGCATCAATATAAACCGCAAAATGCTTTCCGAGATGGCAACACACGATTCAGCTGCTTTTACTGCACTTGTTGAGACCTCTAAGAATGCATTAAAAGCTTAAAATTGACACATAAAAATCTCCGCAGATGTTTTATTATTCATCTGCGGAGATTTTATTTTTTCTTCATATATAAAAATATCATGATAATCTTTTTATATCACAGCTAATTTTACCACTATTTATGTTTACCACCGCGTAGCTTAGCTCTCCCCCGCTCCCTATAGTACCCGGATTTACTACCCACATTTCTTTGTACATATCACGAAGAGGCCTGTGCGTATGTCCGAACAAAACAATATCTGCCTGTTGTTCCATCGCATACCACATAAGCTTGTCTAAGCCAAATTTAACATTGTACAAGTGGCCGTGTGTCATCAATATACGCTTTTCTTCAATAGTGATCAAACGAGTGTTTTCATCGCTCTCAAGCGAAGTAAAATCACAGTTTCCTTTAACTCCTATCATTCGTACCGCAGGATATTCCATTTGTAAGCTCCGCATATCCGATATGTGGTCTCCCAAATGAAGGACAAGTTCAGGCTGTTCTCTCAACACTGCCAATTTCATACCATCCATACGTTTATGAGAATCTGAAAATATTAAAATTTTCAAGTTTCCGTCACCTCTTTCCCGTTTACAGAATATACTGAATCAGGACCGCAAAGGGGGGTTATTTTCAATGTCAAATCCTAAAAATTCTTTTTCTGATAATCCAAATTTAAAAAAACTATCAGGCAAACAACAAGAACTTGGAGAACTTGCAGCTTCTGCAGACGGTCAAAAAATACGTCAGCTCCTCGGTGATGAACAAGTTATAAAATACGCCGTAGAAAACGGCGACACCTCTACCCTACAGGGAATTTTAAAAGATATCCTCCGCACGGATGAAGGCAAACGGTTAGCCGCTAAGCTAAATGACCTTTTAAACAAATAAAGTTATGGAAGAATTGGAAAGTAAACTCAATTCCATCTTGTCTTCACCAGAACGTATGGCTCAAATAACCCAACTGGCGCAATCTCTAGCCGGAGAACAAGGTTCTGAAGAAAACCCAAAAATCAGCGAAGATTCCCTGCCTTCTTCGGATATTTTAAAAGCCATATCGTCTATCGGGAAGTCGTTGTCTGATAATAGTAATGATCAGTCCAACAGTAGCGAACCATTGCTTTCTCCGGATATCTTAAAAATCATATCATCTATTGGCAGATCTTTATCTGACAAAAAGTCAGAGCACGAACAGGATCAAGCAGGCAGCGATGAGCCTTTGATTTCTCCTCAGTTTATAAAAGCAATATCATCCATCGGAAAATCCTTATCCCGGAATTCGTCAAAAACTTCTGCAGTACTTACGGCACTTCGTCCCTACCTAGACCCTTCAAGACAGGAACGTTTAGCCAAAGCCGCACGCATTGCACAACTTGCACGCATTGCCAAAACCATCCTTCCAGAGATAGGAGGTTTATAAGATGTTCAACCGCTACATCGGAAACAGCGGCAGAATGTATAAAGTTGAAGATATGCAACAGCCGCGGTCCTCATTCGCATCATCTCAGGATCCGTATTCAAGGCATATAAGACCTGAAAGGCCTCCCGCCCATACGAGGCAATCGGGAGGCCTTTTCTCCCTTTCTGGACTTGCCGACCAGCTTCGTCAAAGCTTTGGTCAGCTTTTGCCGCAGGGAATGGAACTTGGAGATATCCTTTTAATAGTCATTTTGTTCCTGTTGTACTTAGAAAGCAAGGACGAAGAACTGCTCATTACTTTAGCCGCGTTTATTGTCCTTGATTTAAATCTGCTGTAATGGCATTTGTCCCATCTGGGAGGTCAAAAACACTGTCTTCCGGCACTGAAAGCTGGACATTACCTGCTTTCATTCGATATATCAAACTTGTTCCATCCCATTTTTCCATGCCTTCCAGCAGGCCGCTTTCAATCAATACATAATAGCTCTCCGTATATTCCCCCTGCTGCGTCTTAGCAAAAATACAGTATTTCCCATTGTATTCTTCATATCCGGCCTCTTGGATATCTGAAACAGATTTTTCCAAGAGGTCTTCATATGTAGCTATCATCTGATACGCATCTGATATATTTTTTAATCCCGCGTCTGCAACGGCTGCGCTGTAATACTGCCGGTCTCCTTCATACCAAATATATATACGCTCGTCTGTAACAATTACATGCTGTGCCGAACCACCGGCCGAAGACGTGCGTATTATTTTGCTGCCTTCTGGCCTGACCCAACACTGCAGCTGATAAACTACGCTTCCTCCGCTCCAGTAGCTTTCAACGATAATCTCCCTTGAATAGCTCTTTGGCCTCTGCAGAGACGCTATAACTACTTGTACCGTGTTGGTATTTACATCAGCACTCAACGCCATATTGACTTCACTTCCTACTGACGGGCTTTCACTAGGCGTATATAAATTGTCCGTATCCGGAAGAATGACAGGCGCTGTGATCTGAGAGCTCTGCATATAGTAAAACAACACAAAAACGATCCCCAGTACAAGCGCAGAACCTATCAATGTCCAAATAGTTACCTTCTTCTGATCCATATCATTTTTTCTCCGGCTCAAAGTCCCTTGGAGGTGCATCTTTCAAACCGAAATCCCATGCTATCGCATCTGCTATACGACAGCACGCCGAGCCGTCTCCATACGGATTTACTGCCTTTGCCATCCGCTCATAGCTGTCCAAATCATGCAGCAGCTCTTGCGCCGAGTCAAATATTGCCTTTTCATCTACTCCAACAAGTCTGACAGTCCCAGCCTCTACAGCTTCGGGCCTTTCTGTCTCACGCCGCATTACTAGGACAGGCTTCCCAAGCGCCGGTGCTTCCTCTTGGATACCGCCCGAATCTGTCATCACCATGTAGCATCGGGACATAAGCGTGTGCATCTGTTCAGCATCAAGCGGAGGTATAAGCTTAATACGACTGATTCCGCCTAAAATACGCTGTGCCGTCTCATGTACGACCGGACTTAAGTGGACTGGATAAACTATTTGTATGTCTTCATTTGTTTCTGCTAATCTTTTCAATGCAGAAAATATCTGTTCCATAGGTTTTCCGTAGTTTTCTCTTCTGTGACAGGTAACCACTACAACTTTTTCCCTCTCAAAATCTACATCTTTAATCAATGAGAGGTCTACTTTATCAGATACAGTATATTTCATCGCGTCGATTACGGTATTGCCTGTAATATACACACCATTTTTAATGTTTTCACGCAATAGATTGTTCCTATTATTTTCGGTAGGGCAAAAATGCAAATCTGCAATCGATCCGACAAGTCTCCGGTTCATTTCTTCCGGAAAAGGAGAGTACTTATCATAAGTTCTCAGTCCTGCTTCCACATGTCCAACTTTAATTTTTGCATAATATGCCGCAAGCGCTGCTGAGAATGTCGTCGATGTATCCCCGTGGACAAGCACTATATCCGGTTTTGCTTTCTCAAAGACGTCTTCTAGGCCAAGCAGTACTTTTGATGTAATCGTACTAAGTGTTTGGCGTGGCTGCATAATATTTAAATCGTAATCGGCACTGATTTTAAAAATATCCAAAACTGAGTCGAGCATTTCCCTATGCTGGGCTGTGACACAGAGCAAACTCTCAAACTCTGGCCTGCGCTTCAATTCCAAAACCAGAGGCGCCATTTTTATAGCTTCTGGTCTAGTGCCGAATACGCTCATCACCTTAATTTTTCTTGTCATCTCTTTTTTCCTCTTCCATTTTATGAGCTCCTTTGCTGTGCGGATGCATACGCATCTCTTTTGCAATGAATGCCCATATACCTACAGCCACCCCAAAAGTACATACCAATATCAATGCTTTAGCTTCTCCGCTGGTAGTCAAAATAACTGCTGCCAACCCCAAAACAGCACTAATGCAGTACAGAATAGCAACAGCCTGCTTTTGACTGAATCCCATGTCTATCAGCCTATGGTGCACATGTCCCCTATCCGGATGCATCGGATTCTGTCCGTGCAGGATACGGCGGCAGAAAGCAAATGCCGTGTCGAACAAAGGAAGTCCTAGTATCAGGAATGGAACAGCAAAAGAAATAATAGCGTACATTTTGAACAAACCAAGTATTGATACTGTTGCCAAAATATATCCCATAAGCAGGGCACCGGTATCCCCCGCAAATATCTGCGCCGGATTAAAGTTATATGGGATAAATCCTATGCATGCTCCTACAAGTGCAGCCAAAATAATAGCAATATTGCCTTCTAACACCAGAAGCGCTACTACCAGCATAGTGATAGAGCTTATCGTTGAAACACCTACAGCAAGGCCGTCTAGCCCGTCGATCAGATTGACGGAATTTGTTATTGCAACTATCCATAACACTGTCAGAGGCACGGCAAGCGCACCAAGATTGAGATAATAACTGTCCGACAGCAAATTTGGATTAGAGACGATCTGTACTACAACACCGTGTGCAACTGCAATGAGAGCAGCTGCTATCTGACACACAAACTTTATCCAAGCCCGCAGTGAAATGATATCATCGATCACTCCCACAATTACGATAACAACACTTCCCAGCAGTATTCCTTGTATCTGGCGGTCAACTTTAGCAAACAGCACTACGCTTAAAAGAAATCCCAAAAAAATCGCAAGACCGCCAAGACGCGGTATTGGATGATCATGCACTCTTCTCTCGCCGTCTGGAACGTCGATCGCCCCAACTTTTTGTGCAAAGCTCTTTACAAGCGGAGTTACTGCAAAACTGATCCCAAGTGCCACAACCAGCGCCATAAGCACCTGTATAATAAGTTCAACGTCTATATTCATGAGGTCTACCTTTCTACAAAGCCTACTTTCTTATAGACCTTACGCAATGTACGCGCGGCTGCTTTTGCAGCAGTCTCCGCTCCATCGCGGTAAATTTGAACAAGATAATCTTTATTCTTCAAAAGGTCCTCTGCTTTTTCACGAATCGGCCTAAGCAATTCAACGACAGACTCACCTACAGCCGTTTTAAAATCACCGTATCCCTTGCCATCAAATTCAGCTTCTATCTCTGCAAAATTTTTCCCTGAAGCTGCGGAATATATAGCCATCAAATTAGATACGCCTTTTTTGTTCTCCGGATCATACCGCACACAGGAATCGCTGTCCGTTACTGCTCTCTTAAAGCGGCGCATAATGTCTTCAGGGCTATCCATAAGACAAATGCATCCCATGCCTCCCTGTTCGGATTTTGACATCTTGCTATCCGGATCTGATAAGCTCATAATACGCGCCCCAACTTTAGGGATAAACGGTTCCGGCATCGTAAATACTTCTCCGTATACAGAATTAAAACGATGAGCTATATCTCGAGTAATCTCCACATGCTGCTTTTGATCTTCTCCTACGGGAACAAGATCAGCCTGATACAGCAAAATATCTGCTGCCATCAACACAGGATAGGTAAACAGTCCTGCATTGATATTATCGGCATTCTTTGCAGACTTATCCTTAAACTGTGTCATTCTCGACAGCTCCCCGAACATCGTATAGCAGCTCAGCACCCACGACAGCTCTGCATGAGCCGGGACATGGCTCTGAATAAATATCGTGTTTTTTGCAGGGTCAAGTCCGCAGGCAATGTACTGTGCTAGCTGCTCCAGAGTTCTGCGGCGGAGTTGAGCTGCATCTTGCCTTACGGTGATCGCATGCATATCCACTATACAGTAATAGCAGTTATATTCGTCGGACAAATCCACCCAGTTCTTGAGCGCTCCCAAATACGAACCCAGTGTTAAATTTCCGCTCGGCTTTATGCCGCTGAATATGATCTTTTTCTCTTCCATGTCAATATCTCCAATTTACAGATTTTTAGCTTTCAAATACTCATCTATAGCTTCGCCTAAAAGAGCGATGCCCTTTTCAATCTGCTCCATTGACGGGACTGAAAAATTCAGTCTGAACGCATTACAATCTTTTTCAGCCACCGTAAATGCCATTCCCGGAACTATGCTTACTTTCTTATCTTTAGTATATTCGCACAGTTCAACTCCCGAGCATCCCTCCGGCAATGTGCACCAAATAAACAGTCCTCCATTAGGCCGCGTAAAAGAGACCCTCTTATCAAAATATTTTTCCATGCACTCGATCATTTTATCTTTTTTTGCGCGGTATACATCTCTGCACTCTTCTATGTGCTTATCCAAATCATATCTCTCCAAATAGCGTGAAACAGCCATCATGAAGAACAAATTTGTATGTACGTCCTCGCCCTGCTTTGCAACTACCATTTTGGACACCAGTTCCTGAGGCCCTATAACAAATCCAACACGTATACCGGGCGAAATGATCTTGGAGAAAGACCCCGCAAACAAAACATGTCCTGTTTTATCTAATGTTTTTATCGGCGGAACCACTTCTCCGCTGTAGGTAAGTTCAAAATACGGACTGTCTTCCAAAATCAGCACATCGTATTTAACTGCTAATTCATACATTCTGCGGCGGCGCTCCATGCTCAGCGTAACTCCCATCGGATTCTGGAAAGTAGGAATGGTGTAAATGACCTTTACGTTCTTTTCCGTTTTCAGAACTTCTTCCAGCTTATCTATGTCCATCCCCTCATCGTCCATGGGAACTCCAACAAGACGCGCATTATATGAACGGAACGTATTCAGCGCTCCTATAAAGCTCGGATCTTCACAAACAACTACGTCCCCATCATTTACCACACACTTTGCTGCAAGGTCGATGCCCTGCTGGCCTCCGCTGACTATGATAAGCTCGTTTCCCTCCATGGAAATGTTGTATTTTTTCTCCATGCGCTCTTTCATCTGATTTCTCAGAGGATCATATCCTTCTGTAACAGAATACTGCAAAGCCATAGCCGCATCTTTTTCAAACAGTTCCTCTGCTATTTTAGCAAGCTCCTTTGACGGGAACAGGTCAGCCGAAGGATTCCCGGCTGAAAACGCTATGATATCTGTCCCTATACTGGTTTTCAATATCTCGCGTATTGCAGATGGCTTTAAATTTGACATTCTATCAGAAATTTTCATGGCAAACCCTCCATGCCTAACGGCAAATAAACATAATTATTGATATTTTATCACATTATTTTTAATTTGAAAATAGCAGAAATAGTTAAACGCCACTTTTATTTTGACTTAAAAATTCTGTACTTTGCGAAACTAATATGATATACTGGTCATACTGTTGTGACTGTATTTTTCACTAAAGATTTTCTTGAAAGGAATGATGGTTTCATGCCTTTGGATCTAAATTGGTTTAACCAAATGGAACAGAATATACCGCGCTGTGAAGTGCGTACCAGATTTGCGCCCAGTCCCACGGGGTACATGCACATCGGAAATCTTCGCACCGCTTTATATACTTACTTGATAGCCAGAAGCTATGGCGGGAAGTTTATCCTCCGAATAGAGGATACAGATCAGGGACGCTATATCGAAGGGGCTACAGATGCAATTTACAATACGCTTAAAAAATGCGGTCTTCGCCATGACGAGGGGCCAGATATCGGCGGTCCTGTAGGGCCGTATATACAGACCCAGCGCCGTGATATCTACACGAAATATGCCGAACTCCTAATTCAAAAAGGCGGAGCATACCGCTGCTTTTGCAGCAAAGAAGATCTCGAGGAGCATTCTGCTGACAGTTCAGCTTCCGTAAAGAAATACGATGGACGCTGTTCCCTGCTTTCTGAAGCTGAGATTCAAGAAAAACTCGCCGCAGGGCTGCCGTATGTTATACGGCAAAAGATCCCACGTGAAGGTCACACAACTTTTTCCGATGTTGTATTCGGAGATATCACCGTTGAAAATGATTCTCTCGATGACAATGTTCTCATAAAATCAGACGGCCTTCCAACCTATAATTTTGCGAATGTCATAGACGACCATCTCATGGGTATAACTCATGTGGTACGCGGCTCTGAATATCTGAGCTCTACACCGAAATATAATCTGCTGTACAAGGCCTTTGGGTGGGAAATACCCACCTATATCCACTGTCCTCCCGTAATGCGTGACGCCCACAACAAAATGTCTAAACGGCATGGAGATCCTTCATACGAAGATTTGATTTCACTTGGCTATCTTTCCGAGGCCGTTGTTAACTATGTCGCCCTGCTCGGATGGAGCCCCGGAGGAGAACAGGAGATATTCTCTCTTGATGAGCTGATAAAGGTTTTTAATATAAAAAATATTTCAAAATCTCCTGCTATTTTTGACGTTGTAAAGCTGAATTATTTTAATTCCAAGTATATAGCCGCTCTTTCTCCGGATGAATTTCACGAGCTCGCTCTTCCGTATATTCGGAATGCAATAGGGGATAATGACATGGACACTCAGGTCATCGCTTCCCTTTTACAGAACCGCACGGAAAAGCTCTCTGACATACCATCTATGATCGATTTCCTTTCGGTGCTTCCAAACTACGAACTAGATTTATTTACAAACAAAAAATCAAAAACAAATCCCGAAATAGCGCTTGAAATGCTCTCTGAAGCTCTGCCGGTCTTGAGAAATGCATCAGACTGGACTGCCGACACTATACACGACCTTCTTTTTGGTCTGGTCGAACGCTTGGAGATAAAAAATTCCAAATTACTCTGGCCTGTCCGCATTGCCGTTTCCGGCAAATCCGTTACGCCAGGCGGTGCCATTGAAATATGCTATCTTTTGGGAAAGAAAGAAACTTTAAGGCGCATACAGCTTGCTATCGACCGCCTTTCATAAAGGAGAACTATGAAAAAATTTGTAATTGTCCTGTTGATCATCGCACTGCTTTTGCCAGGGTGTTCAAGAAGCACTGCACCCGATCCGTCTTCGAATATATCTGAAGGCCCTGAAAGCTCAGCATCCCAAAGCTCTAGACCATCTGCGAGTCCAAGTCCCGCAGTCTCCCCTTCTCCGTCTCCTTCTGAAGAAATAGAATATATACAGGGAAGACCTGTTACCTCCCAGCTTGATGTAGACGGAGAGCTGCGAGAAGCGCAGCTTATCTACTGTGATATAGGCAACTCGGGAGTACCAATAGAAATCACGATGTATGCCGATTTGAATTTATATGATTTTTCTTTAGACGACAACGGAACTGCCAGCTTTATCCCCAAGTCAGGGCGCGATGGTTTGACATTTTTGTTTATAGGTTTTGCCTTTGATAGAGATGCGGCATCCCTTGCCCCTTCATTTATGGACAGCTATATCGATTTTAAAGACATAGAATTCGATGGCAGCACATCCGTAGGCGATACTGGATTAAGCGGGCAGTACATAACCGCATCAAACAGCACCTCTGTATGTCATGCTTATCTCATAGATGTAGACAACTATGGCGTTGTAACTATCGTGTACAGTTCTATAAGAGAAAACAACGATGATTTGGTATTCGAAGCAATGATCGACAGCTTTGAGTTTTGCTGATAAAATTCGCCAGACATATCATGCCCCTTTGCGGATATGCTAATAGCATATCAACGCAAAGGGGTATTTTTATGAAAATACGTAAAAAAACTATTGTTCTTTTCTTATCCTACACTTCAGCCGCTTTCCTTGTATTCGGATTTTCTCTGTATCAGGCGCATGCGGATTCAGTATACTACCACCGCCAGATCAGTCAAAACTATGAGCACGCTTTTTTTGAACTTGCAGGGGATATGACAGATATAGATACCGCTCTGCAAAAAAGTTTGTGCGCAACTTCTCCTTCAATGATCAGTGCCGTCTGCACTGATATTTTCGGCAAAGCAGCCTCCGCTCAGTCTTCCCTTGCAGGGCTGCCGTTTTACGACTATACTCTTGAAAAAACATCGGCTTTTATAAACCAAGTCGGCGACTATGCATACTCGCTTGCGAAAAAATCATCCAACGGAAATGGTTTTACCGAAGAAGAACTTTCAAATCTCAGTTCTCTTTCCGAAGTAGCCAGTGAGCTTGCCAGTCTGTTTACTCAGCTGCAATCAGATGTTCAAAACGGGCTGATAAATATTGAAAATCTTCAGCAGTCTTCAGGTAATCTGGATCAGTCGGCAGAAGATATTTCACTTGGAAATAATTTCAAGCTTATGGAAACCGAGTTCCCGGAAATACCAACGCTTATATACGATGGTCCTTTCTCACAGCATGTTCAGTCCCGACAGGCCAAAAGCATAGAAAATAAAAGTGAAATCGACCGCGATATTGCACAGCGCATTGCCGCTAATTTCCTTCAAACCTCCTCAAACAATGTGCACTATTCAGGAGAGAGCGCAGGAGAGCTTCCAACTTACAACTTTACCGTTCAACACGACCACTCGACAGCCCGCATTTCCATAACAAAACAGGGCGGAGCAGTTTTAAATATGTTCTACTCTTCTCCAGTTGCGGAGGCAGTTCTTTCTCCCGAGCAAGCAGTGCAATATGCAAAAGATTTTCTGTCCGGTCTGAACATGGGCACGTTTAAAGACAGCTATTGGACAATGCTGGACAATTCCATTATAGTTAATTTTGCCTACGCAGACGGCGATGTGCTGTGCTACCCAGATCTTGTCAAGGTAACAGTCTCGTTGTCTGATGGAGCGATAATAGGTTATGAAGCAACAGGCTATGTGATGAACCACATAGAACGCGAAATTGCCGAACCCAAAATATCAGAGGAGGAAGCAGTATCAAAAGTTTCTCCTTATCTTACTGTACTCTCGCATCAGCTTTGCATAATTCCCAGTGCTGGAAAATACGAAGTCTTTTGTCATGAATTCAAATGTGAAAACAGCGATGGAGAGCACTATATAGTGTATGTTAACGCTGAAACTGGTGTAGAAGAAAATATTTTGATTTTGATCGAAGATGAAAACGGCACTTTAACTTTGTAGAAAAACGGCACGGATACATCCGTGCCGTTTTTAATGTGTATGCAGTATAAAATGATTTTTTTTAAAGCTCAATATCCCGTTGTCTCTTAGCTTTCCCAATTCAGTCGACAAAGCGCTTCGTTCCACCGACAGATAATCAGCCAATTCTTGCCTTGAAAAAGGAATGTCAAATTCTGAACTCCCCTTTTTTCTATACTCTGCCGACAAATACGACATCAGTTTTTCTCTTGTAGTACGCTGGCTCAAATGCATAAGTTTTTCAGTCAGCTGTAAATTCTTCATAGCTATACCGGATAAAAGGTTGTGGATTATTCTATTGTGGTACTGACATCCGGATGAACATACGGTCAGCAAATGATAAACATCAAGCCACACCACTTTGCTGTCCTCCGCAGCCAAAACATCTACATTTAAAGCAGCACCTTCCGAACATCCAAACGATTCCGCAAAAAGTCCACCGGTTTCGACCACAGTTATCAAATTTCTATTTCCCCAAAAGTCTTCCTGTACTATCAACAGACTTCCTTTAACTAAAACTCCCATTTCTTCTATTTTATTTCCAGAAGTTAAAACTTGGTTTCCCTTGTCATAGTCCTTTATTTTAGCTTTAAGGCATTTTAATATGGATTCTATCTCATCATCTGCCAATCCTTCAAACAATGACGACGTCCTCAATACTGCCAAAATATTCTCCATCATTTACCTCTTTCGTTGTTTTTACAACAGACTTTTATATCTTATGTCACTATACTAAAAATACATGAATAAGTAAAGCGCAAATTAACACAGGCTAGGAGGTATCACATGAAACGCAGGATCATAAATATCAGCGAAGAACTTTGCAACGGCTGCGGCCTCTGTGCCGAAGCCTGCCACGAGGGAGCTATAGGCCTTGTCAACGGAAAGGCGAAATTGTTAAAAGAGGATTATTGCGACGGTCTCGGCGACTGTCTCCCCGTATGTCCCACCGGTGCCATCACCTTTACTTACAAGGAAAATGATTCCGCTGTTTCCCCTGCGCAAAGCTCAAACGCGCCAAAACATAATATCTGTTCGTCTGCCAAGCCTTCTTCTCCCGCTCAATGGCCCGTTCAGATACAGCTTGTACCGGTATCTGCCCCATGGCTAAACGGCAGCGATCTGCTGATCGCTGCGGATTGCACCGCCTATGTATTTCCGGATTTTTACAGCAAATTTATAGATGGGCATACAACTTTCATTGCATGTCCCAAATTGGATCCCGTAAATTACTCTGACAAACTGTCAAAAATATTTTCATTAAACGATATACACAGCATTACTCTTGTCATCATGGAAGTTCCCTGCTGCAAGGGTCTTGATTTCGCAGTAAAACAGGCTGTTGAGATGAGCGGGGAAGACATCCCAGTCAATGTAATAACTATATCTATAGACGGTAAAATTTTAAATCAATAAATAACTTCGATAAAAATTGCTTCTTTCACGCTCGGCAGGCAAAAATGTCTCAAAGCGAGAAAGAAGCAATTTGCTTATTCTACCTAAAAATCACAGTTCAAGCTTCAGATCCCCTTCTTTTATCCAGCCAAATCTCCTCATAGGAAGGGCTATCAGCGGGGTAATTACAGCCGGGAGCACGACGCATATCAAAACAAGTCCTACCCAGCTCCACGCATCTCCAAAATTTTCCGCAGCCATTACTCCTATAGGTCCTACCACTCCGCAGGTTCCCATTCCTGAAGCTACAGCGATCCCGTTCTGCATTCCAAACACGCATGTCGCAATAGGTCCTGTTATAGCCGAGGCAAGCGTGGGCGGTATCCAAATGCGCGGATTTTTAACAATATTTCCAAACTGAAGCATAGATGTGCCAAGGCCCTGCGCTACTATTCCTCCCCAGCGGTTTTCCATGAAGCTCATTACCGCAAATCCGACCATCTGGGCGCAACATCCCGCTGTCGCAGCTCCTCCCGCAAGCCCGATCAATCCCAGTGAGGAGCAAATCGCGGCAGAGCTTATTGGCAGAGTAAGCGCAATTCCCACCAGCACCGAAACCGCTATACCCATCCAAAACGGCTCCAGCTCAGTAGCTTTCATTATCAAAGCTCCAAAGCCATCCATTATCACTTTTACACCAGGGCCTATTAAAGTCGAAACAGCTACGCCTACCAAAATTGTTACCGTAGGAGTCACTAAAATATCTATTTTAGTTTCCTTATATACTGCTTTACCAAATTCCGCTGCAATAATAGCTGCAAAAAGTGTCCCAAGAGGTCCTCCAAGCTCATTTGACGCGAAACCTACTGCACACAGCGAAAACAACACCAATCCTTCTGCTTTTAAAGCTACTCCTATCGCAATAGCCATTGCCGGACCTGTTGCGCTGCTTGCAAAATCCGAGGCCTGCTGTAGCCATGCAATATTCAATTTGTCTGCTATAGTACCAAGTATCGTTCCCATCAAAAGTGATGCAAACAATCCAAAAGCCATGGCGCTCATAGCATCGATAAAATACCTTTTTGCGGAGATCTCAATATTTTTTCTTGCAAGGAATGCTTTCAAATCGAGTCAGCCCCCATCTTCTGATTTAAATTGGTAAATAGTATAGCATACTTATCTCGTGTAAACAAGTCATTTTTATTTTTCAGACTATTTGCTATATATGGTGTTTATTTTTTTTGCTTTTTTATTGATATGTCAATATTTTTAAGTTTTCTTGACAATTTCCCATATTTCTACTATTCTAATTCGAGAACTTTTCTTAAATTTCCGGAGGTACTATGAAACGCCTTATATATACTTTATTTATTTTATCGATAATAACAGTCTGTTTAAGTGGATGTGCTCAAGAAGATGGAACTGATGGTATCCAAGTCGTTTCCACTATATTCCCCTTTATGATTTTGCCAACCAAATCGGCGGAGACAGAGTGTCATCCAGCATGTTGCTATCTCCCGGAGAAGAATCGCATTCTTATGAGCCAACTCCCCAAGACATAATAGCTATCCAAAATTGTGACTTGTTTCTTTACATAGGAGGGGAATCCGACAACTGGGTATCTGAAATCTTGAATGCAGCAGACGGTGTCAGGGCGCTTCCGCTGATGGATTATGTGGATCTCAAATTGGAAACCTTGACAGAGGGAATGGAAGGTGAAGCCGATGGCGACTACGACGAGCACATATGGACTTCTCCGCAAAATGCATCTGTCATGGTTTCAGCTATAGAACAGGCGCTTGCCGATATTGAGCCAGACGGAGCTGACGTCTACTTGCAAAATTTAGAAAACTATAACTCTCAGCTTGAAACTCTGGATTCTGATTTCCGTGAGGTCATTTCGTCCGCAAAAAGGAATACTCTTGTCTTTGCAGATCGCTTCCCGTTTAGGTACTTTGCGGACCAGTATGGCCTCGACTGCTATGCGGCATTTCCCGGATGCTATATGGGTTCAGAGCCAAGCGCGGCGACTGTTGTGTTCCTAATAGACAAAGTACAAAGTGAACACATCCCCGTTGTATTCTATATAGAATTTTCAAATGAGAAAATGGCCGATACTATTTGTGAGGCGACAGGCGCTAAAAAGCTTCTATTTCACTCTTGTCACAATGTAACTAAAACAGACTTTGAAAAAGGTGAGACCTATTTAAGCTTGATGCACTCAAATGTGCTTGCATTGAAAGAGGCTCTAAATTGATTTTATTAAAAAGGAAAGAAGGCCATATAAATATCATGACCTTCTTTCCTTTTTAATGTGTATATTTGTCAAATTCTGTGCTATACTGACTTTATAATGTGGTAAAGGAGCTTTCACATGTGCTTCAGATATCGTCTTTTATCTTTATTGGCTATTTTTTGTTTGATTTTAAATGCCTGCGGACAGAGCAGGAATAAAGAAGATATTACATCCTCGCCAGCAGGCTCAGAGCCCTCTTTACCGGTCATGCTCCCTTCGTCCGCTCCTTCTGCTTCCGCGTCTCTCCCCGGCGAAGACGATATCGAAACAGATATTGTTCAGAAGCTTTTAGACGGAATGTCCTTAAAGGAAAAGGTATATCAGTTGTTTATTATATGCCCAGAAGCTTTGGATTCTTCAAGTCCAGTAACAGAAATCGATGATGAATTTATAGCCTCACTGCAGGACAATCCCGTTGGAGGGTTAGTCTTTTTTTCCGATAATATAGTAAGTTCTGATCAGCTTTTGCAGATGACACAAAAATTAAACGGATCGACGAGTATAGGCCTGTTTCTCGCCGTTGATGAAGAAGGCGGCGATGTCAGCCGTCTTACTCCGGCAACTGATGCGGAAACTTTTGAACCAATGTACTCATATCGAGATAAAGGGCCGTCAACTGCCTACAAAAATGCAGCTGCTATTGGAAAAAGCCTGATGGATCACGGTCTGAATCTCAACTTCGCTCCTGTAGCCGACGTATGGTCCAATCCGGACAACAGCGTTATAGGTACCAGAGCTTATAGCAGCAGCTATCATCAGGCATCTGCGCTAGTCGCATCTGCTGTACGAGGTTTCCATGAGTCAGGCATTGCCTGTACATTAAAACATTTTCCAGGTCACGGCGATACCTTTGAAGATAGCCACAATTCGCTGGCAGAAGTGACCCGCAGTCTTTCAGAACTGCTAGAAGGCGAACTACTTCCATTTTGTTCCGGCATAGATGCAGGAACCGACATGGTCATGGTAGGACATTTGTATGTCCCTGCTCTAGACAGCGAGTTTCCTGCTCCCATTTCATCCCGCATCATTTCCGAGCTGCTGCGTTCCGAGCTTGGATATGACGGAATAGTAATCACAGATTCACTTCTAATGGGCGCTGCAGAAGAATACAGTTCCGAAGAACTTGCTGTTAAATGCATATCGGCCGGAGTTGATATCTTACTTATGCCGGAAGATCTAAACGCTTCGGCACAAGCTCTTTCCGATGCCGTTGTATCCGGCGAGTTGACTCTGGAACGCATAGATGAAAGCGTACTGCGCATCCTCCGTCTAAAAGAACGTCTTGGTCTACTTGGTTGATTTCAAAAAACAGACTTATATTATGACTAAAATCTCTCCGTTCGTATTTGTAAAACCTAGATACAAACGGAGAGATTTGCACTTATAGTAAAAATTGCCTTTTCTTGAATCACGGCCCCCAGATAACCCATGTGTAAATATACCCTGCAACTACCGCAGCCAAAGCAAAAGGCACGCCGATCCGCATAAAATCTCTTGTCTTTACCTCATAGCCTTCCTTCCTAAGGATCCCTATGCCAGTAATATTTGCCGATGCGCCTATAGGAGTAAGGTTTCCTCCAAGTGTAGCTCCCGTCAAAAGTCCAAAATACAGCAAATATGGCTCTATTCCCATAACTGCCGCTATGCCCTGTGCAACCGGAAGCATGGTTGCAACATATGGAATATTGTCAATAAAGGCCGAGAACAAAACGCTTGCCCATACTATCAATGAATAAATCAGGAACAAGTTATCCCCGCTTACTTTTACAAAAATATCTGCCAAAGCGTCTATCAATCCAGCTTCTGTTATCCCACCTATAACAATAAAAAGGCCAAATAGCAAAAGAAGCGTAGTAAAATCTATCTCCTTGATCGGCTTTATGACAAGTCTCAGATCTCTTTTTTTAATCAATGTGTATATCAAGCCGATTAAAAGCAATCCCATGCATATCAAGCCATTTGTAATACTTGGTTTATTTGGAATGAACGATGCGCAGATCAGCAGAACAATGGCTCCGGAAAGCAGTATTGTCGGTACATAATCTGTAACTTCAGTCCTATCTGTCACATTTATTTTTCCATTCTCATGTCTGAACAGCCACAGCAGAACTGCTGCCGATAATACCGCTCCCAGCTCAACTGCCCAAAACATACTTGCCTTTCCGCGAAACACAAAAAAGTCAAGAAAATCCATACCCGCGTATCCGCCAAGCAGTATAGATGTCGTATCTCCAACCAGAGTAGCCGCGCCCTGCAAATTTGAAGACACAGCTATCGATATAATAACCGGCACTGGATTTATCTTAAGCTTTCTGGAGATCTCAAGCGCTACAGGAGCTATCATAAGCACTGTTGCCACATTGTCCACAAAAGCAGAAACTATACCCGCAAATAACGCGAGTGCAACCACAGCCCATTTTACGCTTGGCGTGTGAGCTAAAATAATATCAGCAAGAAGAGACGGCATTTTAGAATCAATGAACAGCGAAACTATACCCATTGTTCCCGCTATCATCATCAAGACATTAAAATCAACCGTTCCTAAAACTTCTTTTACCGGCAATATTCCCAATACGACAAACAATGCGGCAGAGCCCAATGCGATATAAGCGCGCCATCTAGGGAGTGTCAAAAGCAGAATGTAAGTCATTGCAAAAAGGATTATTGCAATTGTCATCAGCAATTCCTCCTGTCATAATAAGCAATATAAATTATACCATTTTCTGGACAGAAGGTCAATAAAATTCCCCCCTCAGCCTTATTTTTTAGCTGCGTTTATCCTATCTATTTCATCTGTAATTATAGCGTCTACATGCGGATAGATGCTTCCAGCCAGCCCATATGTCAAACTCGGGATAAAATTTCCGCCAGGTACGTATTCATTACAAACTCTGCGGACCTCGGCTCTTATCTCATCTTCTTGAGCATCTGCCCGGTCAACTATCGAATCTATTCCTCCCATAAGAGCCATCTCTCCATCCAGCTGCTTCTGTATTTTCAATATATCGTTAGTAGGCAGTACCCCCTGCCAAACGTCTATGCCGAGTTCCACCATATCTTCCACTATTGGTTCAAGATAGGAGTCTGCGTGATGAAGAACGACAACCCCGTGTTCTTTCATATATCCGTAAATTTTTACATACTGAGGTTTTATTATCTCTCTCCACACTTCCGGACTCATAAACATGTTGTTTTTACTGCCCCAGTCATCATGGGAAATAATGGCATCCGGCTTTAAGTTGTCTACTAGAAGCTTTGCATACTGGTACCTATATTCTCCTATCGCATCGGCAAGTTCCTGCATTGCCTCCGGCTCCAAAAGCATATTCATGAGTGTGTCTTCAAATCCCATTAAAAAATGCATTTCTTCGAATACGCCCGTGCCCATAAATCCTAAAACCAATTTCTCATTTCTATCTACTTTAGCTGCCGCTTCCAGTACTGGCTCCCACAGTTTTTTGTCCGAACAATTTTCAACCAGATCCGGCACTTTTACATACTCTTTCCATCTTGTCACATCCGGACAAACCTTATTGCTTTCCGTAACATGCGGCATTGCCGCGAACTGGTCTTCCGGCCACAATATAGTTGTCCCCCATCTATCTTTGGAAGTAGTTCCTTTTACTCGATTACCCCTCGTATACACGTTCAGCGGATCATTTGTAAACGGTACAAATGCCCCATATTGATTTACTATCCTATCGGGATTGCCGCCCTTTCTAATCGTTTCTAGGAAATTTTGTCTCTGTGTAAGCATTTTACTCCCTCCAATATTTAAAATATAATATTGTTATTAAAAATTTTTTTAATTATATCAAAGCTGTATAATTTATTCAAACAATTTACATTTGCATCAGTACAAATGCAAATTTGTATCAATATTGTGATATAATTTATTTAAATAAAACTTGGAGGCGGAGCCAATGGCAAATATATTTGATTATATAGATTGGAGAGGTGATCTTTCGTTTTCTCAGGTGCCATGCTGCGACATTGACAATCTTATTCTATCTCGTCTTTCCTATATGCCGTTTGACGATATCGTCCCCGCGGAAACTTCTATATCTATTCCTCTCTGCAAAGCTGCAAAGCTTTTGCTGGAGTCGAATATCCCTACGAATGTAATTTTTTGCAAATCCGATCTGAAACTACTTTCGGCGTTGATTTCCTCCGATCGCTTTAAAAATATAGAGCTCTCCAATTACATCAATAGGATAGACTTGGATCTGCAAAAACAATTCTCAGCAATCACCTTGAGCATATGCCCAGATCTATACTATATATCTTATCGCGGCACTGACAACTCCATAATAGGCTGGAAGGAAGATTTTAATATGAGTTTTACCTCTGTAGTACCAGCTCAATACGACGCCGTTGAATATTTGGAGGCTGCTGCAGACCGCTTGCACGGTCAGCTAATATTAGGCGGTCATTCTAAAGGTGGTAATCTGGCCGTATACGCCTCTGTATTTTGCAGGCCTGACATACAATCTCGAATCATAAACGTGTACAACAACGACGGTCCCGGATTTCGTCAGGCAGTCTTGAATACAAAGCAATATCAGTCAGTATCAGACAAAATACGTACATTTATTCCCCAATCATCTGTCGTAGGACTCTTGCTTGAGCATGAGGAAACATATACGATAATCCACAGCACACAAGTCGGTCTTCTGCAGCACGACATCTACTCATGGCAAGTTATGCGCGACCACTTTCTTAGCATAGATGAAATCTCTAATGGAAGCCGCTTTGTCAATAAGACTCTCAAAGACTGGCTCGAAAATATGGATGACTTTCAGCGCAAGCAGTTTATTGACACTTTGTTCAGTGTACTTCAATCAACTCACGCTAAAACATTGGATGACCTGTTGCAGCACTGGTACAGCAATACGCGTGCAATGATCCGCTGCATTCGTAAGTTGGATCCTGAGACCCAAAACACCTTGTCTCAAGCTTTTCGCCTATTATGGATTTCGGCCAAATCGAATTTTTCGTCTTTTCTACCCAAGCTGACCAGTTTGCGAAAAAAATAGCTTTTAAATCAAATAAAAAAGATCGTACAGGCGAAAACGAATTCCCTGTACGATCTTTTTTAATTATAAGACTTGTAATTTAAAAATAATTTTCGCGGTTAACCTCAAAATAACTTCGGGGATATCCGCATACCGGACATACTTCAGGTGCGGCGCTTCCTACCAAAATATGTCCACAATTTCGGCATTCCCAAACATTTACCCCGCTCTTAACAAATACCTCATCTGATTCTACGTTTCGCAGCAAACTGCGGTAACGTTCCTCGTGATTTCTTTCTATGGCAGCTACCATTCTAAATTTAGCAGCTAGCTCACTAAACCCCTCTTCGTCTGCCGTCTTAGCAAATTCATCATACATGCTGGTCCACTCATAATTTTCTCCCTCTGCTGCATGCAATAAATTTTCAGGAGTATTTCCAATGCCGTTTAATTCCTTAAACCACATCTTTGCGTGTTCTCTTTCATTTTCAGCTGTTTTCAAAAACAGTTCTGCAATCTGCTCGTATCCTTCATTTTTGGCTACAGCCGAAAAATATGTATATTTATTTCTGGCTTGAGACTCACCGGCAAACGCCGCTTCCAAATTCTTTTCCGTTTTAGTACCTGCGTACTTATTGGCGCTAACAGCTTCCTCTATCTTTTCAAACGAAGAGGCTGGCTGTTTACATACCGGGCACATAAAATCATCCGGCAGGCTTTCTCCCTCGTATACATATCCGCATACACTGCATTTCCACTTGCTCAACTTTTTGCCCTCCTCTTTTGCTTTTTCATTAAAATCAATTAATTCTATCAGTTTTTTGGCCTTTTCTACAGGAAATCCCTGATAAGGAGGATGTTTTATCCAGTTGTTAAGCAGATCGTATATATTACCGCTTTGAGGCAGCATATAGCCCGCCTCACGGAGCAGGTCCTCATTTACAAGTCTTATTGATTTAGCGGCAGCAGTCATCAATCTGTACAGCGCATCGCTTTCAGCCTTTTCCGCCATCTGAAGCGCTATTTTCTCCTGATCCGCCTTGTTTTTGGCCAAAGCATTTGACAAGGCAATAATTCTATCAGATTTCTTCTGCTGAGGCGGATATTGCTCTGGCACCATTGAAATAGCTCCGCTGGGGCAGGCATCGGCGCAGACGCCGCACCCTATACATTTACTCACATCGATAATACTGTTCTCAGTATCAGTAGCGCCTGTGGGGCAAACATACAAACACAAACAGTCTTTAGTACACAGGCGTATCGTCCTCACGGCAAATCGTTTCACGACTTAGTTCCTCCCTTCGATCTTTTCAAATTTCCACGCAGGAACTTTACATACCGGACATAGTTCCGGTGCTTTATCCCCTATATAAATAAAACCGCATACTGTGCATACCCAAACCTGAGTATTCTCAATAAATTTGTCCCCTTCTTTTTCACGTCTCTTAAGCAGTGAATACAGCATGCCGGTAACTTTTTCTCCCCACACACAGATTCTTTGCGTACCCCTATCAGCCTCTTCTTCTGCACTTGAATGCAGGGCAGGATAACCCTCTTCCATATCACGCTGGATTAATTCTGCTAATTTGCTAGTATCTCCGTCTGGAATATCCTGAACTGCTTCTGCAAAAAAATCTGCTAGTTCCTTAAACAGTTCAGATTCTTCTCCCTTATATTGCTTTTCACAGCCTCTGGCCAGATTTGAACACAAAGCAGACAATTCTCCTGCTGTTAATTCTCTAATATCTTCTGTTATAGCGCTATGGAACTCATGTGCTTTTGGTTTTCCTTTTTCCCCTTCAGGAACAAAAGAACCCTTATCCGCACCGCATAATGGGCATGTCCATGAATCCGGCAAATCCTCAAAAGGCGTTTTTTCCTTAGTCTCATCGTATACATATCCGCAGATCTTACAAACCCATTTCCCCATATTCTCTTCTCCTTTCAAGAGGCATAGCTATCTTTTCAGCCGACTGTTCTACTATTTACAGCGCAATCAGTCTAAAAGCGAGGCATTGCCTTAAGGTAAATTTTAAATTTCAAACTCAATGCGACCTAATCTATCCTAATTCCCACCTCCAACAAACCGTTTGATAAATACATTTTAACGCTGGTTTTCAGTCCTTTAAATCTTCCTCTTGGAGTTTTTTACTGCACTCTTCGCAAATATACAACAGCTTCAAATCATAGTCCAATATCGGCATATCGACTTGTTTCTGAAGCTGTTCAGTCAAGTCGTCCAGAACTACATCCACCAATTTCCCGCAGTTCCTGCACACCATATGATCGTGTCTATCCCCTACATCATACCTGTCCGGCATCCCGTTTACAGATATCCTGCGTATCTCTCCAGAAGCCCATAACTTGTTAAGGTTATTATAAACCGTAGCAAGAACTACTTGAGGATAGACCTCTTTTAGCTTTTTCAATATTTGCTCAGCTGCCATATGATCTCTTGAGCTTTTTATAATGTCATAAATTTTATTCGCATACTTTGTCATACAAACTCCAGATTTAGAAATATTCTAAATTTATTATACACAATATGTTATTTTATGTCAACACAAAATAATTACAAGTTCTAAATAGAAAATGCGCTCTCATAAAAGAGAGCGCATTAAAATACTAATCTGCAAAATAAGCGAGCTGATAAGTTCTCTGGAATGCATCCGCCTGACATATTCCGCTGTCATACAGATTATCAACAGTCCAAGCTTGGGTGTATGATGCATAGCACGGCAGTATATGTACATTTTCGTTTATAAAATAGTTTATAGCCTGCATTCCCTTCTTTACATTATCGATCCCCTTGGCTCCTATAGCTGTCTGCCACAGGTCGTCCAGCTCATCATAGTCGCGCAGCACACCCATGTATCTGCTTTTTGAGCTTGAGATGTACTGTGTCCATCCATTGTAGTTGTTAAATGAATTTTGGCTTGCCCCTGCCAGCGCAAAATCCACTGCCCCTTTCGGATCATTTGCCGAATACTCTGTAAACTTACTGCTGTCAACTGAATTTACAGTCGCAGTAATACCAACCGCCTTCAAATATGACTGTATTCCGACAGCCAGGGTATCAGTAAAGTTTCTCGAAAGTATCTCCATTTCGAAACCGTTTGGATACCCGGCTTCCGCCAGAAGTTCTCTTGCCTTTTCCGGATTATAATCATACGTAGAATACAACTCTTCGGGCTCCAAATATGCATATGATCCCTCTAATGCGTATTGGTCTATACCAACTCCCAAGCCTCCGCTGAGCGCTACAGCCATGTCGTCTCTGTCAATTGCATACATCATAGCTCTGCGGACATTGACATCATATGTCGGTTTATCTTCGCTGTAGCTGTCTATAAAAGCCAGCCAGAGCTGTCCTAGCAGAGGAGAGTTATCGCTGATGCATTTCACTGTAGAATTAGCCTGCAGCTGCTGTGACGCTATGCCATCGCTTGTTGTAAGCACGTGTATGTCACCTGTCATAATAGCTGTTAGCTGTGTATTCAAGTCTGACATCAGCATTATTGTGACGCTGTCTAAATATGGGAGTCCAGTCTGCCAGTAGTTTTCATTTCTCACATATTTGATCGAATGTCCCTGAACGTATTCTTCCATGATAAAAGGACCAGTTCCCACAGCCGTTGTCTGTACATATTCTTCACCATATGTATCATACGCGTACTGGGATGCTATTCTCAGATTGCAAAATGTCTCCATCCATGTGTTTGAATATTCCTCAAAGTAAACCTTGACCGTATATTCATCTACTTTTTCCCAGCTATCAGCATAACAGATATTTACACTTATACCGTTCTCGTCGTATTTTTCAAGATTCCACATCAAGACATCTGCGTTCAGTTCACTCCCGTCGTGGAATTTTATCCCTTCCCGTAGTTTTATAGTAAAAGTATTGTTTTCAGTATCTTCTTCAAACGATTCCGCTAAGAACGGATACATATTGCCTTCTTCATCCAGCTGGCCAAGAGCCTCTATTGCCGGAGCAATCATATCCCATAGTTTACGATCGCTTGTCTCACACGGGAAACAAGTCGAAGCAAACATTGCGTTTGATACTACCAGATCTCCTCCATAGCGGCTCTCATCGATCTGATCTGGCGCCAATATTCCAGGTGCCTTATTGGTTTTATCCTGTTCAGGTGATGATGTAGTCTGTACTTCCTGTGTAGGAGTTGCATCTGAGCTAGGCTCTTCTTTGGCCGGCTCAGCACATCCTGCAAACAATCCAAAAAGTACGCACAATGTCATTCCTAAACAAAGCAGCTTTTTCTTCATATGTTTATCCTCCTTTTAATCATTATTATTGCCTCGCAGATATAGTGCTTCCCAAGCTATACCACTGACCTGGCATCGGGTAAATCATTCTCCCATACGCGCATTTTTTCTCCAGAACCGCATTTACCTTTTCTACATATTCCATTGACTCAGCATCCCGGTCGCTGCCCTTTATATCTAAAAGCCCCAAAGGGAACATAAACTGCGCTCCAGTGTCCAGCAATACCTGCGCCATATTTTCAATGTGATCATCCAAGATCTGCTTTTCATATCGGCGGAAAATTATATTTGGATGGTATTGTTTCCAATTGCTTAGGCTGGCTTCATAATCTCCGGAATCATATACTATTCTCAAATTATTTGGCAGCGTAAGCAGAAAATTCTGATTAAAAAGTCCTCCAAGAGCATTCAGTTCAGACATACCCTTATCGCCATCCATACCAAGGCTGTTAAACTTAAATACCTGTTTGCCCCTGTCTGTATTGTGCGTTCCTCTAATAGTAAGCAGCTTGAAATCTCCAAAATCGTACTCTCCTCCGTGCTCAGTAACGCACATACGGTTTATAAACAGTCCATAGTATTGAGCCAGTGCAGCTGCACTATATGCATTTACAATAATTCGGGGATTAAATCTTTCCATAACATCCGGTATGGAAAGTATGTGGTCGAAATGAGTATGTGTAATAAACACATAGTCGCAGCCTTCCAAATCTTTGGCGGTCTTTCCGGAAACAAACCGTCTGGTCATTGCATCATATTCTCCATTTGGATCCGGCAGAAGCGGATCTATTAAAAGAGTTTTGCCGCTAGGCAGCTTCATTTCACAGCAGTTTTCTTTAAAAAATCTGAACTGCAAAGCTTCCACAGTAAAAGTCTCATTTTTGTTATTTATCACATTACTTTCCCCTTTATCATTAAAAAATTGTAATTAATTACAATTTGATTTTATGTTCTTTCCCTTTGGTACACAAGCAAGAAGTATTTAAACCGCTTAAAACACTGCTTGAAATAAATTATCCCATCCATATATGGACGGGATAATTTATTTATAAAAATATAAATTTTCGCTGAAAAATTTCAAAAACTCCGTAAGTATTCGTTTTTGAGATATATTTTTCCTGAATATCAGACCAAACTCCACAAATTGCGGTGGCGATATGCGCAGCATGCCATTTTCATTTTCAAGTTCTTTTCTAGGCGCCAGATGTACTGCCTCCCCCTGTTCAAAAAGTTCCTGTAGTATTGCAGAATGATATGTATCTATCAAGCAATTTCTATGTTCTGAAAGGAATCTCTTCAATACATAACGCTCTAAACTATTTTGCGGCTGAATAACTACTGCAAGTTTAGAAAGTTCTTCCATTGTTATTTGTTCTTTCCCATACATTGGATGCCTGTCTGATACATCTACAACGTACTCTTCGCGAAATCCTTTAAGAATCTCAACACATTGATGATCATCTTCCTCAACTAACACTAACGCAGTGTCAATATATCCCCTTAAAACATCTTTCCTATTTTCTTCTATTCCCTGATATATCAGCTCTATTTCGGCTTCCGGATACATTTTCAAAAACGACAAGCACAGCCTTTCGGTGCATTCACCTATAGATTTTTTAGGTGTGCCTATTCTTATATGCGTATCGCAATATTCGTCATATCTTTTCGGACTTGAAAGCAGCTCTTGCCACATCTGTAAAAAAGGCCCTGCTCTATGCTCTGCTAAATAACGTGCAAACTGGGTAGGGCAAAAATTTCCCTGTTTGTTAGTCTCAAAAAGAGTCCTGCCAAACTCCTTTTCCATACGTTTTATGCTCATATAAACCGCTTGATAAGTCCTTCCCAATCGTTTCGCTGTTTCTGCAATATTACCGCACTCTATCATCTCGAGGAAATATACAACATCTTCAACGATCATCGCCGGTCTCCTCCTTCTCGAGAAACTCAAGAAAATCCCTTAGCGCAGGCTTCATCTGCCTTTCATCACTGTATAAAAAAGCAAGCTTAAAATACATCGGTATCTGAGGACTTAGTTTTAACTCTCCACTATCAACATCCGCCTTTTCCTCCAAACCTATCCGTATTAATCTTCCCTCATTATAAAGTCTGCGTGCAAATTCGTTGTCCGGCAAAGCAAGCAGTACCTGTTCTTCTGAAATACGCTCATTTTCTATTACAAACTGTCCAAATATACTTTTATCACTATATAGCCATATGCTTGCCTTTTTCAGTTTATCCTCTGTGATCACTCCGCCATTGCTATCTCTGTAATATGCTGACGCAAAAAAGCTGCACTCATTGCAGTAGATTCGGCTGTGTTTCAAGCCCTCGGGTATTTTATTCACAAATCCCAATCCAATATCCAATTCACCATCGCGTATCATTCGTTCATTTTCTTGCAAACTCTGTTCGAAAATCTGAACATTGTACTTCCTATTTATCTCAGCAAACTCCATGCTTTTTCTCTTGCCTAACAAAAAATATTCTGCAGGCCTCTGATATAAGCCATATGGAGATTCTACGCCTATTTTTAATGAATTCTCCTCATATTCATCAAACGTATTCGAACTGTTTTCAAGTTCATTCCACATATGTGCCGCAGGTTTTACAAAAGTTTCAAGTGCAAATTTCCCAAAATCTGTAAGTTCCATTTTGCCTCTGTTGCGTGTGAACAAGCACCTACCCAATTCCTGTTCAACTTTTTCCAGTGTCTGATGAACACCTTGATAAGATCTATACAACAGCTCAGCAGCTTTTGAAATGCTTCCATATTCCGCAATTTTTAAAACATATTCCAAATCTTGTATCACCACTCCATTACACCTCCTTAAAAAATATATAAATCAAAATCCTATAAACATTATAAACCAATAGTTTTATATACAAAAAAATGGAGAAAAATCTTTTGCTCCAACGTAAATCATATAAAAAATTATGCCAGAGTAAAGTGTAAGCTTTACTCTGGCATGGTGCGCGAGGCGGGACTTGAACCCGCACGTGCGTAATGCACACTAGAACCTGAATCTAGCGAGTCTGCCAATTCCACCACTCGCGCATAACACGATGTATATTATCATTCTATCATGCTTTTGTCAAGAAATATTTTAACCTGATAATTTACTCAACATAAAGTCTATTTTTCTTCATACAATCCAGATGATAAATAACGTTCTCCTGAATCCGGGAAAAACACAACTATGTTTTTATTTTTATCATTAATTTTTTCTGCAGCTTTTATAGCCGCACAAAGTGCAGCTCCTGAAGAGATCCCAACTAAAAATCCTTCAGTTTTCGCGATCTCACGAGCCATAGCATATGAATCCTGTGTCTTTACAGCCATGATTTCATCACAAATCTTGCGGTCAAATACTTTAGGCACAAAATTTGCACCAATACCCTGAATTCCATGTGCTCCAGCATATCCTTTTGAAATCAGCGGAGATTCCATAGGCTCAACACCTATTACATAGATGTCCTTATTTTTCGATTTTAAATATCGGCCTACACCGGTAACTGTTCCTCCAGTACCTATACATGCTATAAAACAGTCTACCTGCCCATCCAGATCAGACCATATTTCCGGACCTGTTGTATTAAAATGGGCTTCCGGATTGGCTTTGTTTTCAAATTGCCCTACAATAATACTTCCGGGTGTTTTTGATGCAATGCGTTTCGCCTCTGCAATTGCGCCCTCCATACCTTTGGCACCTTCTGTCAATACAAGCTGTGCTCCATATGCAGCTAAGAGACTGCGCCTTTCTAAACTCATGCTGTCAGGCATTGTCAGGATAACCTTGTATCCCTTCACTGCAGCTACTGATGCAAGACCTATGCCAGTATTTCCACTAGTTGGCTCTATGATAACTGCTCCCGGTTTAAGTATTCCTCTTTTTTCAGCATCTTCAATCATAGATAATGCAGCTCTGTCTTTTGCGCTTCCCGCTGGATTCATGTACTCTAATTTCCCATATATCTTAGCAGGTACGTTTAGAATCTTTTCCAATCGTTCCAGTCTAACCAATGGTGTGGAGCCAATCAATTCCAATACGCTTTTATAAGTCTTCACAGCAAAACACATCCTCTCTAATAATTATTTTACTACTTGATATTATGTTTTGCAAGTAAGCTTTCAAATAAGGATCTCACGTTTATATCAATGTTTAAAATGCTGAATTTTAATATGAAACTTTTTATGCGTTAACGCATAGTATGAGTTGCGGTAAGATGCCGCAGATCAATATAAGAGGAGTAAATAATGAACCATTATAAATGTTTACCGACCGATCCCGAGCGCTGTGTCAAGCGTCCGGATTGTCCTCCTCCCTGTCCTCCACCTCCGCAGTGTGTCCCCGTGTGCTGCCGCGGTCCCGCCGGACCAACTGGACCTACCGGCCCAACCGGCGCTACCGGTCCTGCTGGCCTTACCGGACCCACCGGACCTACTGGTGCAACGGGTGCAACAGGTCCTACTGGTGCTACTGGTGCCACTGGACCTGCTGGGACATCTGGCAGCGCTGCAACGGTAACCGTTGGAACGACAACGATTGGACCTCCTGGTTCTGTGCCTATCATTACAAACGTCGGCACACCTCAAGCAGCTGTACTTGACTTTGTCGTTCCGACGGTTACCGTTGCAGCGCTGCCAGATGTCCCAGCAGGTCCAGTGGCACCAGTAGCACCAGTAGGACCTGTTGCACCCGTTG
>CALWWP010000009.1 GCA_944385275.1 uncultured Oscillospiraceae bacterium
GCCATACAAGCCGCCTTTTATTATTCCGTAACCCATAAACCACTGGATTGCAAGAATAATGGCTCTTGTATGGCTGTTATCAAATTGTTATCAAAAGACTTCTCCGAACGCCGCTAACTCGCATAAATACTGGGTTTTTACGGTGCTTCGTTTTATTCCCACTCGATTGTGGCCGGCGGCTTACCTGTAATATCATATACTACGCGGCTGACTCCTCTGACTTCATTCACAATACGCGACGCAGTTCTTCCAAGAAGATTGTGCGAAAGCGGAGCGTAGCGGCAAGTCATAAAATCAGTTGTCTGCACCGCTCGCAGCGCAACTGTATATCCGTATGTGCGAAAATCGCCCATAACTCCAACAGAGCGGGTATCTGTCAGCACAGCAAAATACTGGTCTGCCTTGATGCGCGATCTGCGCATCTCATAGCGGAATATAGCATCAGCTTCCCGCAAAATGTCAAGTTTTTCCTTTGTTATCTCTCCTATGACGCGCACGGCAAGACCCGGTCCCGGAAAAGGCTGCCTTTCCACAAAGTTCTTTTTTAATCCAAGTTGTCTGCCAAGTGCTCGTACCTCATCTTTAAATAGTCCGCGAAGAGGTTCAACCAACCCAATAAAACTCATATCTTTGGGAAGCCCGCCAACATTGTGATGGCTCTTTATATTGGCCGAATTATTAGCTCCGGATTCAATAACGTCCGGATAAATGGTCCCTTGAGCAAGGAACTCGACTTTACCAAGTTTCCTAGATTCCTCTTCAAATACACGAACAAACTCTTCCCCTATAATCTTGCGCTTTTTTTCCGGTTCAACGACGCCTTTCAGTTTAGACAGGAACCTGTCTTCTGCATTAACTCGAATGAAATGTACATCCCTATTGCTGAAAGCAGCTTGCACCTCATCGCCTTCGTCCTTGCGCATAAGTCCGTGATCTACAAAAATACAATGTAGCTGACCCGGAACTGCCTTTGCCAAAAGCGCTGCGCAAACAGAAGAATCTACTCCTCCGGACAAACCCAAGATGACCTGACTGTCGCCCACTTGTTCGCGAATAGCTGCTATCATCTTCGCCTCGTAATCCCGCATATTATATCTGCCGGTCGCGCCGCAAACTCCGTACAAAAAGTTGTATATCATCTTTGTCCCGTTAGGAGTGTTTTCAACCTCTGGATGGAACTGTACACCATACAACTTCTTCTCTACGTTTCCAATAGCAACGCACTTGCAGTTCGCCGTATGCGCAAATACCTGAAATCCCTCTGGTGGTCGGGTGACCTGATCGGTATGACTCATCAATCCGATCTGTTTCTCTTCAAGTCCATCAAACAAGACACAACTTGTATCTACAGTGACCTCTGTGCGTCCGTACTCACTGACCTCACACGGCGCCACCAATCCTCCTAGCGTATAGGTCATCAGCTGAAGCCCGTAGCATATACCCAAGATCGGAATGCCCAATTCAAAAAGTCTGGGGTCGCATTTTGGCGCATCTGTCTCATATACGCTGTCCGGTCCTCCCGTGAGTATGATACCTATAGGAGACACTTCTTTGATCTTGTCTATTGGCATATTGCCAGGCTTGATCTCAGAGTAAACTTTACACTCCCTGACTCTCCTTGCAATCAGTTCTTTATACTGCCCGCCAAAATCAAGCACCAATACCGTATCTTGTCTCATGCCGCCATCCCCATTCTCTTATTGTATTTTTTATATCTTTTCAGTCTTATCCAGTTCAGCTCGTCTCTCTTTGAATTTCTTCCATCCGAGCGAAAAGACAATAGCTGAAAGGAACACCGGTATAATTGCAAAAGCATACATCTCAGAGTAGTTAAATCCAGCGGTGATCACCATTCCAGCAAGCGTTGGTCCGAGGAAGTTGCCCATGTCGATTCCGAAGTAGTTTGTATTACTGGCCACTCCGCGCCGCACTATAGACACAGATTGGATACACATGGTCTGCATCGCAGGCTGCATAGTGCCGTAGCCAATCGCCGCGACAACGGCCGCCGCCAAGGCGGTCGCAAAGGTATCACCAAAATAAAGTATCACAAACGACATTGCAAAAAATGCAGTGGCAGGATAAACCGCCTTAGACAATCCAAATTTATCCATAAACTTTCCTATAAATGGACGAGTTGCCAAAACTGCAGCTGCATATACAGTAAAAAACTGTCCTATGTTGTCTATATTTTTCTCAGCCGCATAGAGAACCAAATATGAACTGTACAGGGAGTACACCGTCGAGCAGAACATATTTGCTATAGCCGGCACAAAAGCTTCTTTTGCAAAAATATTTTTGTACCATGCACCGAGCTTTTTGACAGCTTCTTTGTCCACCGGCTTGTTCGTAAGCAAAAAGCACAGGAAAAATGCGCCAGTCATAATGATAGCCGCTACGACAAAAGTCATTGTAAAACCTATGTTGTCTTTAAGCGCAATACCAATAGACGGAGCAATAGCAGACATAAACACACTGCCCATTCCGAACACGCCCAGACCGGACGCCATCTTAGACGGCGGCAAGCTGTCTCCGGCTATCGTCAATGTCAATGATCCAACCAAGCTCAGCCCCATGCCGTGAAGCGCCCTTCCTATCATCAGCATAAAGATGTTAGATGAAGCCGCATAAGTACAAATGGCAGATATTATGAGCAAATAACCTAGCAGCAAAAGCCTTTTCTTGTTGTACCTTGTGATTGCCGGACCTGTAATAGGCCGCATTGCAAATGCAACTCCATATGTAATCGCCGTGGTCATTCCCGTCATCATAGCGCTTGCGCCAAGGTGGTCTGCATAAGTCGTCATTATGGGGTTTACCATGAATTGCCCAAGGCTCATGCACGACTGAACAATAAGCGCACAAATAAAATTCTTGCTCCAAATAGTCTCTTTTTTGCCTACCATATATCTCTCCCTTTAACCCAACAATTCTAAACTTCACAATTTTATCACACATGCTCTGTATCGTCAACTATCTATTACTTGTGGATTTTGGCTTTTGCAAATGCTTCTGCCATTGCAGACCAAGCGCATATGTGTTAACATAAGAAAGTCGGCAGCAGCGCGTGTATTCGGCGGCAAGGACGTGCCTTTGCAGTTTGAATTTACGCCGGATATGTGCTACACTTTATATATTCTTTTTAAAGGCGGTGCAGTATATGCAATGGCTGGAAATCACAGCAGATGCTTCTGACAGGCCCATCGATGATCTATGCAGCTTCTTGAACGATTTCGGTATAGACGGTCTCGTTATAGAAGACGAGGATGACTTCAAAGCTTTTTTGGAACGTAACAGGCAGTACTGGGACTATGTAGACCAAGAGCTCCTAGATGAAAAACGCGGGCTGCACCGTGTCAAATTCTACTTGCCTGACGACGCCGGCGGCAGGCAGACTCTCCTGCGCCTGCGCGAGCTCCTTCCCGATCTCTCGATATCATCAGCCTGTATAAGAGATGAGGATTGGGAAAACAACTGGAAGCGATACTACAAACCGATATTTATCGGCTCCCGTCTTCTCATCGTTCCCGAGTGGGAAGACATCCCCGAAACACACGGGCGCACCGTCATGCGACTGAATCCCGGCCTCATCTTTGGCACCGGTTCTCATCCTACTACACGCATGTGTCTGGAAGCCGCCGAAGGGCTGATAACCTCCAGCTCGAAAGTGCTTGATCTGGGCTGCGGCAGCGGCATACTAGCCATTGCAGCTCTGCTGTACGGCGCAAATCATGCGGACGGTTGCGACATCGACCCCAAGGCTCCTGAAACAGCAAAATCCAACGCGGCCTTGAACGGCATAGGAGACAACCTCTTGGACATATACGCAGGCGATTGTCTTGCAGACTCCAAGCTGCGCGCCCTGCTGTCCTCATCAGGAGGATATGACATAATATTCGCCAACATAGTCGCCGATGTGATCATTTCGCTATGCCCCTCCGTCCCGTCGTGGTTGAAGGACGGCGGGATCTTTATCTGCTCGGGAGTGATCGACGGCAGGCAGTCCGAAGTCGAAGCCGCTATACACTCCTGCGGCCTGAATATACTAAAACATATGCAGTCCGAAAACTGGCACTGTTTTATATCCCGAAAGGAATGAATATTTATGAAGAAAATGTCTGTTGAATTTTTATATGCTGTGGTAGCCGGGCTCTGCATATCAATAGGAGGGACCGTCTATCTTTCCATCCAAAACACAGTCGTTGGCGCAGCTCTTTTTGCCGTTGGCCTGTTCACCATCGTGACAAATGGCTTTTCTCTGTTTACAGGCAAAGTCTGCTACCTGTTTGACAATCCCCCGTCGTATCTGCTCGAGCTGGCCGTTGTCTGGCTGGGAAATTTAGTTGGCTGCGTGCTGACCGGTCTTCTCCTGCGTCAAACACGCATCGTCACTATTGCGGAGAGAGCCGTCTCTGTCTGCGATACGAAGCTGTCGGACGGCATGCTGAGCATATTTATACTGGCTGTATTCTGCAACATATTGATCTACATAGCCGTTGACTGCTACAAAAACAATCCTCACCATATAGGCAAATACCTCGGCCTCATGTTTGGCGTCATGGTCTTTATACTCAGCGGCTTTGAACACTGCGTAGCCAATATGTTTTATTTCAGCATGGCAAACGTATGGAGCCTGCACACCTTCCTATATCTCATCGTTATGACATTGGGCAACGCAGTGGGTGGGATAATATTCCCGCTTATGAAGAAGATGAGGCAGCGCTATGGCTCTTGAATTTTGCGCTCCCAGCTTATTTGGTCTCGAAGGACTATTGGCAGACGAGCTGCGCATGCTCAAATTTCAAAATGTAAGGGCCGAAAACGGGCGCGTGTTTTTTTCCGGTTTCGAATCCGACATTGCCCGAGCCAATATAAACTCGCGCATAGCAGAGCGCATCCTTCTTATATGCGGGCAATTCCAAGCTCCCACATTTGACGCCCTGTTCGAGGGAGTAAAAGCCCTGCCATGGGAAGACTTTATCCCTTCTGACGGAGCTTTCCCCGTAAAAGGCCACTCTTTGAATTCCGCTCTGCACTCCATTCCAGACTGTCAGCGCATAATCAAGAAAGCAATAGCCGACCGTCTAGCTTCGCATTATAAAATAAGCTGGCTTCCGGAGACCGGCCCAAAATATCAAGTGCAGTTTTCTATCATGAAAGACAACGCCTTGATATGTCTCGACACAAGCGGCGCCGGCCTACACAAGCGCGGCTATCGGCTCGAGCAAAATGCGGCCCCCCTTCGTGAAACTCTTGCCGCTGCTATGGTCAAGCTCTCCCGCTACAAGGGACGCGGCGGTTGTTTTGATGTCTTTTGCGGCTCCGGCACTCTACCTATCGAAGCCGCGCTGACTGCATTGAACCGCGCGCCCGGTCTGAAAAGGTCTTTTTCAGCAATGGAATGGCCGGTGCTTCCCAAGCGCGTCTGGTCGAACGCCAAGGAAGAGGCCGTCAGTTTGGAATACCGCGGCCCGTATGACATCAGAGGCTTTGATATAGACCCCGCATGCATAAAGATATCTAAGGCAAATGCCGCACGTGCCGGCGTCGACAAAATAGTGCGATTCCAGTGCATGGATGCCTGCAGCGCCGTAACGGAGCTTCCCGACGGCGTCCTGCTCTGCAATCCTCCCTACGGCGAGCGCATGCTGGAGATAAAACAGGCGGAAAACCTGTACCGGTCTTTTGGACCGGCAGCAGAATCCCGGCCCGGCTTGAAGAAATACATTTTGTCATCTCATGTGGATTTTGAACATTTTTACGGTCGCGCCGCAAGGAAAAAGCGCAAACTTTACAACGGCATGATTCCTTGTCAATTGTATATGTATTTTTAAAGGGGAAATCAACTTGCGACATCTTTTTATAATCAATCCGGCCGCAGGAAAACGCGACCAAAGCAAAGAGCTGTCCACTGCCATCTGCAAAGCCATGCAGAATCGCTTCGACCCCTATGAAATCTATGTCACCAGTTCTCCTCTCGACGCCTGCACAAAGCTCCGTAAGGAAGCATCCTCGGGCGAAGTGCTGCGCGTATACGCCTGCGGAGGAGACGGCACTCTAAATGAAGTTGTAAACGGCGCAATGGGCTTTTCCAATGTGATCGTAGCACACTATCCCTGTGGCACCGGCAACGATTTCGTCAAAACTTTTGGTCTCGAAAATGTAGAGCATTTTCAAAACATAGCCTCTCTTATAGACGGCAGCGAATTCCCCATCGATATAATAGAGTGCAACAAAAGGTACAGCATAAACATATGTTCCGTCGGAATAGACGCCCGCATAGGCGCTGACGTACACAAATTCGAATGGGTTCCCTTTCTGCGTGGTCTAGGACTGTATGTGTGTTCTTTAATCTATAATCTCTTCCGCGGTATTAACCAGCCTCTAAAGATATATGTCGGCAAAACTACCCTCAGTGGTACGTTTGCCTTGGTCTGCGCATGCAACGGTCAATATTACGGCGGGGGCTTTCACCCAGTACCCGACGCCGTTCCCAACGACGGGATAATGGACTGCCTTATCGCCAACGGCGTTTCGGTCTTTGCCTTCCCCCTCCTTGTATTTAAATACGCCGCTGGCCGCTTCAAAGAACTGCCCAAATACATCACCAGATATCGCTGCAACTCCATTGAGATAGAAAGCGACAGTCCTTTGACTATAAATATCGACGGTGAAATAATCTATGACCGGAAATTGTATTTTCGCCTTCTCCCCAGTGCGCTTCGCTTTATATGCCCAAAAAACGTGGATCTCCCCGTACAGAAAGCAGATAAACAGGCTTCAGCATATTAAAAAAGCGAATGTTCACATAAAATTCATAAAAATTTCCGCTTTATTTTAAATTTTATACTTGCACAAAGGCTGCAGTTGGATTATTATAATAGCTGGATTAGCACTCCGGCGTCGTGAGTGCTAATCCAGCTGAATTTTCAATTAAGTAATTTAAAATTTTTAATAGGAGGTTAAACACCATGAAACTCATTCCTTTGGCCGACCGCGTAATTGTCAAGCAGGTAGAGGCGGAAGAGACTACAAAGAGCGGCATAATCCTGACCAGCTCAGCTCAGGAAAAACCACAAATCTTTGAAGTCATCGCCGTAGGTCCCGGCGGAGTCGTCGACGGCCATGATGTAGATATGACCGTTGAAGTAGGCGATAAAGTCATCACCGGCAAATTCAGCGGCACGCAGGTCAAGATCGACGGCGTCGAGCTGACTATAGTACGTCAGAGCGATATTCTCGCTATCGTAGAATAATTTAGGAGGTTTTTACCATGGCTAAACAACTTTTATACAACGAAGAAGCTCGCCGTGCGCTGGAACGCGGCGTAAATCAGCTTGCAGATACAGTTAAAATCACACTAGGCCCTAAAGGCCGCAACGTCGTTCTCGACAAGAAGTTTGGCGCTCCACTGATTACAAATGACGGCGTTACCATCGCCAAGGAGATCGAGCTCGAAGATCCGTTCGAAAACATGGGTGCCCAGCTTGTAAAAGAAGTTGCGACCAAGACCAACGATGTTGCCGGCGACGGTACGACCTCCGCTACTTTGTTGGCTCAGGCTATTATTAGAGAGGGCATGAAAAATGTCGCTGCCGGAGCAAACCCCATGGTCATGAGAAAGGGCATCCAGAAGGCAGTCGACGTCGCAGTAAAAACCATCCATGAGATAGCTCAGCCGGTAAATGGCTCCGATGATATTGCCCGCGTAGGCACTATTTCTTCCGGCGACGAAGTCATCGGTAAGCTCATTGCTGAAGCCATGGAAAAGGTCTCTCAGAATGGCGTTATCACTGTCGAAGAATCCAAGACCGCCGAAACTTACAGCGAAGTTGTTGAAGGCATGCAGTTTGACCGCGGCTACATCACTCCTTATATGGTAACGGACAACGAGAAGATGGAAGCTGTACTTGACGATCCGTGCATCCTTATAACCGACAAGAAGATCAGCAACATTCAGGAGATCCTTCCCGTCCTCGAAGAAGTTGTCAAGAGCGGCAAAAAGCTTCTCATAATCGCCGAAGACATAGAGGGCGAAGCTCTTGCCACCATCATACTCAACAAGCTCCGCGGCACATTTGTGTGCGTGTGCGTAAAAGCTCCCGGCTTTGGCGATAGACGTAAGGAAATGCTTCAGGATATCGCCATACTCACCGGTGGTCAGGTCATTTCCAGCGAGCTGGGCATGGAACTCAAGGATGCCAACATCTCTATGCTCGGCACCGCACGTCAGGTCAAGGTCTCCAAAGAGTCTACCATCATTGTCGACGGCGCCGGCAGCTCCGAAAACATCAAGAATCGTATCGGTCAGATCTCCGCTCAGCTCGAGACCACTACTTCCGAATACGATAAAGAAAAGCTCATGGAGCGTCTTGCAAAGCTCAGCGGCGGCGTAGCTGTCATCAAAGTCGGCGCAGCTACTGAAACCGAGATGAAGGAAAAGAAGCTCCGCATTGAGGATGCTCTGAACGCCACCCGCGCCGCTGTAGAAGAAGGCATAGTAGCCGGCGGCGGAACCATTTATGTGAACGCAAGCGCAGCTGTAGAAAAGATACTGCCGAAGTGCGAGGGCGATGAGAAGACCGGTGTTTCAATCATTGCCAAAGCTCTGCAGGAGCCGGTAAAGCAGATAGCCGCTAACGCTGGACTCGAAGGCTCTGTTATCCTCGAGAAGATCAAATCCAGCAAGAAGCCGAATTTCGGATTTGACGCCGCAAACGAAGTCTACGGCGATATGATTGCAGCCGGAATCGTCGATCCTGCAAAGGTTTGCCGTTCCGCAATCCAGAACGCCGCTTCAGTCGCGTCTATGCTGCTCACCACCGAAGCCCTTGTTGCTGACAAGCCGGAAAAGGCTGCCCCTGCAATGCCTGCTGATCCCTCCATGGGCGGCATGTATTGATCCTAAGCGCAGAAAATTTGAAAATAAATCGGCGCCCGCTTTAAGAAGCGGGCGCCGTGTTTTTTATATGTCTATGGATGTATTTTTGCTCATGTAGTCTATAAAAGTCTTCAAGACCTCTTTTTGGGGTTCCTGCTTTTTGTATGCAAGGACCATCTCACATATCTGAGGCGGATCAAATGGTACAACCACTATATCCTTCAAAATTTTCTCTATATTAGTGCCCGCGGAGGAAATGGTAATAGCAAAATTGTTTTCAAAAATGCTCCGCCAGAGCTCCGTGGATCTGTTCACATATACTATATTTTTATCAGCTACGTCCTGTCCCATCAGGCCTATCAGATATTTGTTAAAATCTCCGTATTTAGAACTGATGACAAATTGCTCGCCAACTATATCCTCCGGAGATATTGCGGACTTTTTGGCCAGTGGATGTCTTTTGTTCATAGCCAGAACATATTTCTTTTTTACAACGGTTATCGTTTCAAAATCCGGATCTTCAAAAGGCTTGACTACGAGACCCACCTCTATGTCACCGTCTCTCAGAGACTGCTCGTTCGGTATAAGACCCTGATGCACGAACTCAAGCTTGTACTCGGGATAGACCCTCTGAAAAACGCGGCAGTCATCGTATATCTTCTGCATGACCGAGGTTTCGATTATCCCTATTCCTATCCTCAGCGTCTTCTCCTTTAAATACTTATAAGTCTCAGATAAATTCTGAAGCTTATTGAAATCTTCAACTACCGTATCAGCCTGTTTTTTAAAAAATTCGCCGAACTCCGTCAGACGAAGCTTTCTTTTAGTTCGGATAAACAGGATCTCGCCGAGCTCTGTTTCCATCTCTTTGACTTTTTTCCGAAGATACTGCGGTGTGATGTATAGAGCCTCGGCAGCGAGCGTAATATTTTCCAAATTTGCAATCGCAATAAAATATTTCAAATCCTCTATATCCAAGGGAACCCCCTCCTAATATGAAAAAAAGCAACAATTTAATTATAACATTCTGTTATTTTTTTGCAAGTTCTTCTTATTGGAGCTCTTCTTGAAGATAGAATTGCAAAAAGGCTCTGCCTGCAAAATTTTCAGGCAGAGCCTTTTTCATCTGTTCAAGTGCAGCGAATCACAGGGAATCTATGGGTAGTCCCTGTTCCTGTCTCTCGCGGATCGCGTCTTTTCTGGACAGGTTCACACGTCCTTTCTCATCGATCTCGGTGACCTTGACCCATGTCATGTCTCCGACTTTCAAAACGTCCTCGACCTTTCCGACGCGCTTGTTTTCAAGCTTGGAAATATGGATCATACCGTCCTTTCCCGGTACCAACTCTACAAACGCTCCAATCGGTATAATGCGGACTACCTTGCCGTAATAAAGCTTCCCGACTTCAGGCACAAATACGATATTCTCAATTGCCTGCTTAGCGGCTCTGCACGCCTCTATATCCTCAGACGCGATAAAGATGCTTCCGTCGTCTTCGATATCCACCTTAGCTCCGGTATCGGCGACTATTTTCTGTATTACCTTGCCGCCAGATCCTATTACATCGCGGATCTTATCAACAGCTATCTTCATCTGCATCATCTTCGGGGCATACTTTGACACCTCTTCGCGCGGCTTTGAAATACAGGGGAGCATGATCTCGTCAAGGATCTGTATTCTAGCCTCTCTCGTTATCTCCAGCGCTGACTTTATTATCTCAGGTGTAAGCCCGTTGTTCTTAAGATCCATTTGAATGGCTGTAATGCCCTTCTTAGTACCTCCGACCTTGAAGTCCATCTCTCCGTGGAAGTCTTCCACGCCCTGAATATCTATGAAAGTCGTCCAGCGGTCGTCATCAGTAATGAGTCCGCAGGAAATCCCCGCTACCGGAGCCTTTATAGGTACGCCCGCGTCCATAAGCGCCAGTGTCGAGCCGCAGATGGCGCCCTGTGACGTCGATCCGTTTGAAGACAGCACCTCGGATACCAAACGTATGGTGTATGGGAACTCCTCTACCGGCGGGATAACTGGTTCCAAAGCTCTCTCAGCCAGAGCCCCGTGTCCTATCTCTCTTCTGCCAGGGCTTCTGCTGCCTCTTGCTTCTCCGACGGAGAAACCGGGGAAGTTGTAGTGGTGGATATATCTCTTCTCCGTCTCTTCAAATATTGTATCCAACTTCTGCTCCGCGCTCAGAGTGTCGAGCGTTGCAACAGTCAGCACCTGCGTCTGGCCTCTTGTAAACAGTCCGGAGCCGTGTGCTCTGGGCAGCAGTCCGACTTCGGCCGCGAGAGGTCTGATCTCGTTCATAGCTCTGCCATCTACGCGTTTTCCGTCAAGCAGCCAGTGCTTAACTACGTATTTCTGCAGCTTATAGAGCATTTCTTCCATGTATTTTCCCACATCGTAGGATTCGCCAAACTGCTCGGTAATCTTGTCCCTCAAAACATTGAGGCGGTCTTCTCTGATATTTTTATCGTCTGTATCCATGCAGTATTCAACGTCTTTCAAGAACATCTGAAACACCTTGTCATACAGCTCTTCATCAAAGTCAGCCTTGTCATACTCGAACTTTGGTTTTCCTATTTCCTGCACCATCTGATCTATCAGTCCGATAACAGGCTTTATGACCTCATGCGCCTGCATTATGCCTTCAAACATTATGTCCTCCGGAATTTCATTTGCGCCGGCTTCGATCATAACTATCTTTTCTTTTGTTGCAGCGACAGTGACTGACATCTGGGAAATTTTCCGTTCAGCGCTTGTCGGATTAAAAAGGTACTTTTCTCCATCATAGCCCACAACTACTCCGCCGAGAGGGCCTGCCCAAGGGATATCGGATATTGCAACTGCCGCGGAAGCGCCTATCATGGCAACTATCTCAGGCTGGCAATCGTGATCCACGGACATAACGGTACAGGTAATAACTACGTCGTTTCTCAGATCGGAGGGAAACAGCGGGCGCATAGGCCTGTCAATCAGTCTTGACGCCAGGGTGCCTTTTTCCGACGGACGGCCTTCGCGGCGGAGAAATCCGCCCGGTATACGGCCTACTGAATACATCTTCTCCTCAAAATCCACGTTCAGCGGGAAATAGTCTATGCCGTCACGCGGCTTTGCAGACGCCGTAGCCGTCACAAGCACGACTGTATCTCCATAACGAGTGAGTACGGAGGCGTTGCACAGCTCTGCGAGCTTGCCCACCTGCATGCTCAGTGTACGCCCTGCAAATTCGATAGAATACGTCTTCTCTTCAGGGAACTGTCTTTTCTTGATAATCATTGTTTCTCCTTCCCGCACAGGAGAGAAATCCAAACTCTCTTTTAGCACTTGAAACGATGCCGCCTTATGCGGCGCCCTTTCAACTGCTAAAGGGGTCAGATCCTCCTGCGCATTGTCTTTTTGTTATATATTTTGCAAAAGGGGCGGTATTATATACCGCCCCAATTTTACTATTTTCTGATACCAAGCTTTGCAATGCAAGCTCTGTAGCGCTCTATATCCTTCTTTGCAAGGTAATCGAGCAGATTGCGGCGCTTACCGACCATTTTGAGCAGACCGCGTCTTGAATGGTTATCCTTTTTATGCACCTTAAGGTGCTCGGTCAGCTGTGCAATCCTCTCCGTGAGTATAGCAATCTGTACCTCCGGGGAACCGGTATCGGTCTCGTGTACTCTGTTTTTTTCGATAATTTCTGTTTTTTGCTCTTTGAGCATCATAATTTATCAGACCTTTCTTTTTTATCTACCCATGCAAAGCTGAGTATCAGGCGGAAAAGCTACCGCACATCCACGGCTTCTATCCTGAAACTAAGCTCAGGGGCATATTCAGGTGTTTAGTTTAGCACAAAATACCATGATTGTAAACAGCTAATTTAAAAATACGCAAAAATTTCCTCCGAAGACATAGGGAAGCAGGCATATGCTCTGCCTGCTTCCTTCAGCTTACAGCAAATTGTCGTTGATATAGTCCCAGTTTATATCTACTCCTGCGCCCGGAAGAGTATGCGGCACTTCCACCATGCCATTTTTGTCCATCGGGTCTATCATCTTGTTCAGCCAAGGAGCACATACCTCGTAATTCATAAACGGATGCAGCAGTCCTCTTTCAAAATATTTCCCGGGGATCGTCATTGCGCCCATCATAGCCAGCGTTATCGGCCCGCCTCCGTGCAGCTCGCACGGTATGCCAAACGTCTCGCACAAATGCACTATTTTCATCGCCGGCGTAATCCCTCCGACGTCTCCGGCACTGCAGCGGTTCAGGTCGCTGGCGCCGTACTTTATCCACTCGGCTCTGGTGTAGTACTTGCCTGCCGCCGTTTCCGGTCCCAAAACCGGTATCTCAAGGTTGTCGCACAGCCACTTATACGAAGACACGTTGTACTCGTCCATCGGCTCTTCCAGCCACACGAAACCAAGGCGCTCTATTGCCTTGCCCAGCTTAAGTGCGCTGTACCTGTCGTAGTGATGGAAGCAGTCTATCATAAGGTCTATATCCGGGCCAACTGCGTCTCTGACTGCCTCGCAGCACTCGATATCGTAGTTTACATCCGGAGAGCCTACCCAGTTGTTCCCGTCCCAGTGCTCATCCATTAAAGTGTGGAGTTTGACCGCCTTATAGCCGTGCTCTACCAGCTTCTTCGCGAATTTTCCGTATGCCTCGGCACTGTTTAGGCCGCCTTCCCAGTGATCTCCGCACATAGTGCTGCCGTACGCAAGCACCTGTTCGCGGTGTCCGCCCAAGAGCTTCAGAAGAGGCAGATTACAGTATCTTCCAAACATATCCCAAAGTGCGCAGTCTATTGAAGACACCAGTCTTTGGCTGACGGTCCCGCCCATGCGCTCCATTTTGTGCATCTTATCCCATATGCGCTCACGCGCAAATGGGTCTTCGCCTATCAGCACGGACTTCAGGCGTTCTAGTCCGGGATCTGCATCCGGCTTTTTTATAGGCGCGCTCAGATCCCACTTCCCGCCGTCCCATTTAGGGATATCTATACCGTCGTACGGCTCCTGATACATTGTCGGAACATCGTAGCCGCGCAGTCCCTCGTCCGTTTCGACGACAAGAATGCTCATCGGGGAATCTCTCAACGGACCCGGATGCCCGTGACCGCACGGATCAGACTGCCATGTCGCCTTACCTCTGAAATGTATGCGTTTTACATCCGTTATCTTCATCAAAAACCTCCTAATCGTTAAGCAGATATGCAGTGTCCGGAGTCCATACAATTCCGCTTATTGTATTTAAGTTGGCGTCATAAAGCTCCTTTACTGCGTAAATATCCTGTCCCGCTATGTAGAGGCAGGCCATGGGCAGATACTCGTTTGCGTAGTACTGAACCGCCTTTGCAGCCTCCTCCAATTCTTCCTGTGTTCTTGTTACCTTGGCTGCGTCCACCAGAGCGTCAAGCTCAGGCATAGATTCCGTTATAGCCACAAAGCGATATGCGTTTTTGCCATACAGCCTCTCAAGCGACGGAATGGTGTTCGCCAGCGAATAGCAGGTAGAACCGTTTATAAACAGGCCATCCGTTTTCTCATCTCCAAGCTGGAAAAATGTAGAACCGTCCTTTATTTGTATGTTTATATTTATTCCTATCGCTTCCGCATAGGACTTTATCGCTATTGCAGTCGGCTCTCTGTTTTGAATTGTATATAGATCTACTTCAAACCCATTCGGATATCCCGCCTGCTCAAGCAAAAGCTTTGCCTCCTCAGGATCATAGTCATATGTGTCATACAGCTCATCGTCTGTGAGATAAC
>CALWWP010000010.1 GCA_944385275.1 uncultured Oscillospiraceae bacterium
CCGACAAACTGCATGTCTATGAGGTTTCCGAGCAGCATAGTTGTGCTGCCTCCGAGCAGTTTTGATATCGCAAACGTACTGACAGAGGGGACAAATACCATTGTGATACCGCTCAATATGCCTGGCAAACTGAGCGGGAATATGATTCTTCTAAATACAAGCGCACTATTGGCGCCAAGATCCTGAGCAGCTTCAATGGTAAACGGATCGATTTTGATGATAACGGAGTATATTGGCAATATCATAAACGGAAGGTAATTGTATACCATACCCAATACCACAGCTCCATATGTATTTATCATAGGTATATACTCTATATCGGTTCCAAATATAAAGTTGATAAGGTCAAATAGACCTATGCTGCCCAAAAAACGATTAATGAGCCCTGTGTTTTCCAAAAGAGACATCCATGCATAAGTGCGCAGCAGAAAGTTCATCCACATCGGAAGCATTATGAGCATGATAAACAGCTTTTGAAAACGCGGGCCTTCTTTAGCGAGTGCAAATGCAACAGGATAGCCAATTATTAGACATATAATGGTCGAAACGATAGCTAAGACAAAAGAGCGATAAAAGACTGAAAAGTAGTCTCCCATATTTTGAAAGTTGTCAAGTGTAAATTCTCCGCTTGAGGATGTAAATGCATACACAACGATCAATATAATTGGAGCGACTACGAAAAAGCCCATCCAAACAATATAGGGGATAGCTGGAAGCTTTTTCATTTCGACACTTCCTCCTTTGACTTGTGCATGATGTGAATGTCGTCTGGAGTAAGGTACATACCTATATTTTGCCCTTCAGGTATATACATAGTGGAATGTATTATCCATGTAAAATCTTCAGTTTTGACAGATATTTCGTAGTGCACGCCTTTGAATATAACGGATGTCACACAGCCTCTCATTTGCCCTTCTTCAACGGAGACTATTTTTATGTCTTCAGGACGAACGACTACATCTACAGGTTCATTGGGAGCGAACCCGGAATCTAGACAGTCAAATTTGTGATTTGAAAATTCAACAAGCCTGTCCTGCAGCATAGATCCGTCAATAATATTGCTTTCACCGACAAAACGGGCAACGAAAGCGTTTTTGGGTTCGTTGTATATATCAACAGGAGTGCCTATTTGAAGTATGTTGCCGTTGTTCATAACAGCTATGGTATCGCTCATAGTGAGCGCTTCTTCTTGGTCATGTGTAACGTATATAAAAGTAATACCCACCTGTTGCTGTATACGTTTCAGCTCTTTCTGCATCTCTTTGCGGAGTTTTAAATCAAGTGCGCCAAGCGGTTCATCTAAAAGAAGCACCTGAGGACGGTTGACTATGGCACGCGCAATAGCAATACGCTGCTGTTGACCGCCGGATAGGGAAGAGGGCATACGTTTCTCATAACCAGACAGTGAGACAAGCGCCAATGCTTCCTGAACGCTTTTTTTGATTTCGCTCTCTGATTTTTTAGATATCCGAAGACCAAAAGCAATGTTTTCGTATACATTCATGTGGGTGAACAAAGCATATTTTTGAAATACCGTGTTTACCTTCCTTTTGTGGGGAGGTAAATCGTTTATTCTCACCCCATCAAATAAAATATCGCCGGAGGTAGGCTTTTGAAAACCACCTATAATACGCAGAGTAGTCGTTTTGCCGCACCCGCTCGGCCCGAGAAGAGTGAGAAATTCGTGGTCATTTATGTATAGATTAATCGAGTTTAATACGACTTCACCGTCAAACGCCATGAAACAATCAACAAGGCGTATGAGCTCTTTGGACATTTATCCTCCCCCATTCCATTTTCTATTTATGCATTGATGTGCTATTAAAATGTAACATAAATAATGTAAAAGTCAATCATTAAAATAATAATCAAAATATTTTTCGGCAAAATATATCTTTTGAACGCAAAATTCGCGGCCATTTAGGTATTCCAGCACATAAGATGGAGTTGTAAAATTAAATTTGAGTTTGTATGAGTAGAGCATTTGTCCCTTTTCACCATAGTTTTTATTGTCTTTGTTGCTTCCATATTTTCCATCTCCAAGCAGAGGGTAGCCAGCTGCAGCAAGCTGAGCTCGTATTTGATGGGTTCTACCGGTCAGCAATTCGCATTCAAGAAGAGAAAGACCATTTTTAACAGCTAGAGTCTTATACCGAGTTACGGCAGATTTTGCGCCCGGAACAGGGTGGTTTTTAATATAGACGCGATTTTTGACAGAATCTTTAAAAAGATAACCTTGAAGGGTACCAGAGGCCGGATCAGGTCTGCCATGTACTATGCACAGATAGTACTTATCTATTTCACGGTTTTTGATTTTTTCATTCATTATCCGCATTGCTTCGGCATTTTTGGCGGCAATAACTATTCCGCCTGTATTCCGGTCTATTCTATTGCACAGAGCCGGAGCAAAGGAATTGTCAGATTTCGGATCCCATTGACCGCTGGAAAAAAGATACGCTTGAATGTGCGCGATAAGAGTATTGTAGGACCACTCTCCTGCAGCAGAATGAACAAGGACACCGGGCTTTTTGTCTACGAGTAAAATATTTTCATCTTCATATACTATTTCTAAATTTGGCGTGGAAACTTTCAAATAAGAATTTTCATCGGAAGGCTTGGCAAAAAATTCATCGTTTATGTAGAGCTGAACGGTATCACCGGCAATCAAGCGGTATTCGCGTTTTGCTCCTTTGCCATTGACTTTAATGCGTTTCGTTCTGATATATTTTTGGAGCAGAGAGGAAGGAAGTAGGGGCACGGCTTTTCCAATAAATCTATCCAAACGCTGATTGGAATCATTTTCCATAATGGTAAATTCTTTCAATTAAATGATCTCCTTCCTTTACAATTCAATTAATTATACAGTTGCTTTAAAGAAAAGTAAAGAAAAGATAAAATAGTACTTGCATTTTTTAGTTTATTCTGTTATGATAATTGATGCTATTTTTAGCTAAAAAATGCCGCAGGCAAGGAGGTGCAACGAATGGCTAAATGTGAATTTTGCGATAAGAGCATTGCCTTCGGGATTCAGGTGAGTCACTCCCACAGACGTTCAAACAGACCGTGGAAGCCCAATGTTAAGAGAGTTAAGGCAATTGTAGACGGAACTCCTCGTCATGTGTATGCCTGTACGAGATGCCTCCGCAGCGGTAAGGTCACTCGTGCTGTCTAATAGCTGACAGACATCTGAATACGGAAAGATAAAAGCTCCGGACACATGTCCGGAGCTTTTTTCGCGTATTAAATTAAAATAACCAGCGTTCGTCCAACTCGGGCTTCTTTTCACGACTCATAAGATCCTTAAAGGCAGACATAGACGGCTTGCCGCTGTAAAGAATATCATACAGCTCTGAGGCTATTGGCATTTCTATTGTTCCGATGTCTTTGCATAGTTTATGGGCAGCAAGGCAGGCATAGTAGCCTTCAACAGTAGCACCTACTTTTTTCATAGCTGTTTCGACGTCAAGCCCCTGACCTATATAAAGGCCGGCGCGGCGGTTTCTGGAATGTCGAGAAGTACAGGTTACGATCAGATCTCCTATTCCGGCAAGACCGGCAACAGTTTCTTTTCGTCCGCCGAGAGCTTTGCACAAAGCGGCCATCTCGTTGAGACCGCGGGTCATAAGCATAGCAAGAGTATTGTCTCCAAAACCCAGTCCATCGGCAATGCCGGCGCTTATTGCGATCACATTTTTAAGTGCGGCGCATATTTCAACGCCTATGACGTCATTGCTTGAATAGACTCGAAATACCGGGCTCATCATAATATCCTGTAGTTTTTCTGCGGTATCTTTACAGATGGAAGCCGCAACGCATCCTGTTGGAATGCCGCGTGCAACTTCTTCTGCGTGAGATGGGCCGGAAATGACCGCGATCCTTTTGCCGTTGCCCAATTCTTCCTCTAGTATCTGCGTCATTATTTTAGATGTGCCGGATTCTATGCCCTTAGAGGCCGAAACGACTATAGAAGAATCTTTTATGCGGCCGTGCAGCTCTTGCGCAGTTGAGCGCAAAGCATATGATGGCGTTACAAAAAAGATCACATCTGCATCTTCGATGCCGTCGAAGCCGTCAGCAAATACGAGGCCAGACGGGAGTGTGACTCCGGGAAGATATGGATTTGTAAGCGTACTGCGCAGTTGGTCGGATTTTTTGCTGTGCAGAGAATGAAGAGTAACATCGTGTCCGTTAGATAAAAGACTAATTGAGAGAGCGGTACCCCAACCGCCGCTTTCTAAAACTGAAATTTTCATGAAAACCTCCAGCTTACGATTTCTTTTTCAAAGAAAATTTCGATTCTGTACCTGATGCAAGTCTTTTTATATTGCTCCAGTGCTTTGAAATCATTAGTATTGCGCATAGCGAGGCCATTATAAGATCCAGCCCGCGATAACCAAAGAAAAAAGCGGAAACGGGAAATGATATTCCGGCCAATATAGAGCCAAGTGATACGTACCTGCTTAGTAAAACAGTTAAGATAAAAACTCCGATGACGATCAGGCCGAGACGCCAGTCTACGACAAAAACCATGACGCCGGCACACAATACGCCTTTTCCACCTTTGAATTTGTAATATATTGGGAACATATGGCCAAACATAACAAACAGCCCTGCCAGCAATTTCCCGAATATCTCCATTCCAAACGGTTTGAGGAGGAGCCCTCCAAGGAATACGGAAACAAGGGATTTTGTAATATCAATAAACAATACCCACGGTAGACCGGTCTGACCAAAAACTCTGTAAAAATTAGTCAGACCTGCATTGTTGCTGCCGTATTCCCTGACATCTTTACTGAACAGGTTCATGGAAGACACGATAGCTCCATTAGTGCAGCCAAGCATGTATGAAACGACTGCAGTCATGCACAGGTAAACAAACAAGAAACAGCCCCCCTTGTATCACTTGTCACCTTTTTGGCGTATGATCAGCCTTACAGGTGTCCCCTCCAGACCAAATACACTGCGTATTTGATTCTCTATATACCGCTGATAAGAAAAATGAAATAATTCTATGCTGTTGCAGAATATGACAAAGGTGGGAGGCTTAATGCCTGTCTGTGTCATATAGTATATTTTCAAACGGCGTCCGCGGTCTGTTGGAGGCTGGACACGGGCAGTGGCATCGGCCAACACATTGTTGAGCATCCCGGTTGTGATCCTCATATTGCTTTGATCATTTACATAATTTATAATTTCAAAAATTCGGTCAACTCTTTGACCGGTAAGCGCAGATATGAACAGGATAGGGGCATAGGACATAAAACTCAGGTCGCGCTGTATATCTGCACGCATTTTGTCCATGGTTTTTGAGTCCTTCTCAACGAGATCCCATTTATTGACCACGATAATGCATGCTTTGCCGCTTTCGTGGGCAATACCTGCTATTTTGGTGTCCTGTTCCGTAATTCCGTCAAGGGCGTCAATGAGAATGAGACAGACATCAGCCCTAGATATGGCAAGCTCTGCTCGCATTACACTGTATTTCTCCACCTTGTCATTGATTCTGGAACGGCGGCGTATACCGGCGGTATCTATAAACAAATATCTGCCTTGTTCATTTTCAAAATAACTGTCCACGGCGTCACGGGTAGTGCCCGCCACATCACTGACTATTACGCGCTGTTCGCCAAGTATATGATTGACGAGAGAGGACTTGCCGACGTTTGGACGGCCTATGAGCGCTACTTTTATGCAGTCGTCATTTTCCTCATCAGCCTCTTCGGGAGGGAAATAGGAGACGCATGCGTCGAGAATATCATCGGTGCCGTGGCCATGTATAGCGGATAATGCAATCGGTTCGCCGAGCCCAAGATTGTAGAATTCATAAATGCTGGGATCGTTGATGCCTATGGAGTCCATTTTGTTTACCGCAAGTACGACTGGCTTTTTTGAACGAAGCAGCATATTGGCAACATCCATGTCAGCAGCAGTAACTCCGGTCCTTATATCTGTTACGAGGATTATGACATCGGCTGTGTCTATTGCGATTTCAGCCTGATGACGCATAAAAAGCAGTATCTCACTGCTGGTTTGAGGTTCTATTCCTCCGGTGTCTACTATGGTAAAAGTCCGTCCGTTCCAATCGGTATCGGCATAAAGCCTGTCTCGGGTTACTCCGGGAGTATCTTCCACGATGGATAGACGCTTGCCCGCTAATTTGTTAAAGAGCATCGACTTACCAACATTTGGACGACCTACTATAGCAACAAGTGGTTTTGACACAGCGTATCACTCCTTTCAATTAAATTTCAAACATTAAATCGAGCAGTTGGAAGCCGTCATTTGTAGATAGTTTTATAGGTACATTGAGGGAGCTTGAGAGTTCATCTAGGCTCATACTATCTAAAAAAAGATCACCGCCATGACGAAGCATAACGCTTGGAAGCAGCAGCCGGGCGCCAAGCTCTTTTCCTTGCAGCTGCTCCAACAGATCACTTCCGGACAACAATCCAGCCACACTTACGGTAGAACCTAAAAATTTATTTTCTATGGCATAGATGTTGCATTGAAAGTCAGGAAATCTTTTCCTTACTTCTTGTGTCAAGAAACGAAGCAGCGGAGCCGCAGCCATACCGGTAGCAATTGAAAACAGAGGGGGAACAGGGGCTTCAAAATCAGAAAGAGCTGATAAAAATTCGTCTTCTAAAAGACGAAGCATACCTACTCCATTTTCGTACTGAGGGTATCCTTCGTAGTAAGTATCTGAAGGGATCGGCCTTTTTGCAGTCAGATAAAGCTCATCGCTGCAAAAAAATATGCGAGAACCGTATTTCTTTAAACATGCTTCTCCGTAATCGTCTACAAGATCTAAAATATCAGACGCAGATTCAAACCCGCAGGCCGAAAGAGGATACAGATTTTCGCGGTATTTTGTAATGCCGACAGGAACTACAGAAACGCTTGAAACGGCAGGGAAGAGCGCTGACAGATCTTCCATAGTGCGTTTGAGCTGCTGACCGTCGTTTATCCCTGGGCAGCATACTATTTGACAGTTCATAACAATACGCGCTTCTGCAAAGCGGCGCATTATATCTAAGCCTTTTGCAGCGCGCTTATTGCGCAGCATACTGACACGAAGCTCCGGATCCGTGGTGTGTACGGATATATTGATGGGACTAATGCGCAAATCTATAATGCGCTGTATCTCACGGTCGGTGAGATTCGTCAGAGTAATATAATTGCCCATCAAAAAAGACAGCCTTGCATCGTCGTCCTTGAAATAAAGAGTGTCACGAAGTCCGGAAGGGAGCTGGTCAATAAAGCAAAATATACAGCTGTTGGCGCAGGAGCGTGGTTTATCCATTAGATAGCTTTCAAAGAGAAGGCCAAGCGGCTGCGCTTCGTCTTTTAAGATGACGATACTGCGTTTTTTACCGCTTTTCTGTTCAATGATGAGTGAAAGCCGCGAATCAGAAGAGTAGTACATATAGTCCAAAACATCGCATATATCATTACCGTTTATGGAGACAAGGCGGTCTCCGGCCAATATTCCATGATGCGCCGCAGGGCTTTTAGGCTCTACTCCGGTTATTATAGGAAACAATGTACATCCCTCCTCATAGAGGAATAGGGGAGGACATGTCCTCCCCTATTCACAGTCAACTAATTTCGACTGCTAATTATTCAGCAGTATCAACCTTAATGACCGTGCGGCCATTATATGTTCCGCAAGCTTTGCAAGCTCTGTGCGGCAGATGATATGCTCCGCATTTGGGGCATGCAACAATGCCGGGAGTTTCGAGCTTCCAATGAGAAGAACGCCTCTTATCTCTTCTTGCTTTGGATACTTTTCCCTTTGGAACCGCCATTTTGACACCTCCTTGATTTTAGCTGTAAAACAGCAGTAATAAAAATGTTTTAATCATCTAATAGCTGCTCTAATACAGCTAGCCGTGGATCAACATCGGATTTACAGCTGCAAGGGCCTTCGTTTAAATTCTTTCCGCACTGAGGACACAGGCCTTTACAGTCATCTCTACATAAGAACTTACTCTCCATGCTCAAAACAAAGGCGCTTATTATGACTTCATCTATGTCTGCAAAATTGCCGTCAAGGAGGAAGATATCCACATTATCTTCGTTGACTATCTCATCGGCAAAAACGGCTTCGACGTCGAGCTGCTTCGTTTTGCAAAACTCAGAAGCGCAGCGGTCACATATGCAGATCAAGTCGCAGGATACCTCTGCCTTGAGTCGGACAACGCCAGCCTCGTTGTAAACCGTTCCTTCTACGGCAAGCGGACGCTTTATCTCCTTTACGGAAGGAAATGCCATATTCCCAAGATCCAAGTCGTAAGAGAATGAGATCGACTTTCCGGGAATATTTATGAGCTCTCTTAGATCAAGACGCATAATACACCTCATTTAGTTGCCCTATGATTATAGAGGAAAATCAGCGAAGTGTCAAATATTTTCTGCAACTTTCCGGCATAAATTTTAACATAAAGATGGAATCTACAATAAGACTGGACAAAAATGGCGAGATTGTATACAATTTAATGTGTAACCAGTCGATTCAAAAATGGAGGTCTTTTTCATGGATGGTACTGTATACAGTGTAAAACTTTCTGAAATAGTTAAGGAATTGAGTTTAAAACCTGCATTTCTCGCCTCTAATTATAATCAGCAGACGATAGTTACGTCTGCCGTCAACAGGCCGTCTCTTCAGTTGATAGGATTTTATGATTATTTTGAAAACACAAGGATACAGATTGTCGGCAAAGTTGAAGAGATCTCGCTGAATACGTTGACTCCAGAACAAAAAAGGAAGAGCTTTAAAGGACTTTTAGAAAAGCATATACCTGCGCTTGTATTTAGCCACAGCGTTCAGCCTATGCCGGAGTGTTTGGAAATGGCCAAGAAATACGATACATCGGTGTTTACAACTGATCTGGGCACGTCAACTTTTATGGCTGATCTGATAACATCTCTTAGAGTGCATTTGGCGCCGTCTATCCGCCGCCACGGCGTTTTGGTGGAAGTGTACGGCGAGGGACTTTTAATTTTGGGAGACAGCGGAATAGGCAAGAGCGAAACTGCTGTGGAGCTGATAAAACGTGGACACAGATTGATAGCGGATGACGCAGTGGATATCAAAAAAGTGTCTAATACCACACTGGTTGGAACGGCTCCGGATATTATACGGCATTACATGGAGCTGCGCGGAATAGGCATAGTCAATATTCGCCGCCTGTTTGGTATGGGAGCTATAAAATCTGCTCAGAATATTGATTTGATCGTTCACATAGAGCCGTGGAAAGACGGAGTATCATATGACAGGCTTGGTCTTGAGCAGGAGACTACCAAAATAATGGATGTCGAGGTGCCGTCTCTGACAATACCAGTTACTCCAGGCAGAAATCTTGCGGTTATTTTGGAAGTAGCGGCAATGAACATAAGGCAGAAAAAGATGGGCTATAACGCTGCGTTGGAATTTTCACAGCAGTTGGATAAGTATCTTTTGGAAAATCAAAAAGATATTGACTAATTTTTTGGAGGTCTCAGATGAGAATTACGTTGGTAACCGAGTGCATAAAAAGATTGGCTCCAGATGTGGAAATAAGAATATCAGAGCCGATGCGTAAGCATACCTCTTTTAGAATAGGGGGAAATGCTGAAATAATGGCCCTTCCAAGGACGGAAAAAGAAGCCGCATTAGTAATGCGGGCATGCCGTATTTGCAGAGAAGATTTTTTCGTGCTCGGAAACGGAACCAATGTGTTGGCTGCAGAAAATGGAATAGACTGTATCGTCATAAAGCCCATGATGACAGATTTAAGGCAGATAGGGGAAACTACTCTGTACGCGCAGAGCGGGGTACTGCTGTCAAAACTTGCTTTGGAGGCTATGAAACTGGGGCTTACAGGGCTTGAATTCGCACATGGCATACCGGGAAGCGTAGGCGGCGCGGTATTCATGAATGCAGGCGCATACGACGGCCAGATAAAGGATGTTGTAGTTCGGACTGACTATATCGATGAAGACGGTGTTCTTAAAAGTGTATCCGAAGATGAACAAGAATTTGACTATAGGAAAAGTTTCTTTTCGCAAAGAGAAGGCCTGCTTATTACGGGAGCTGTTTTTTCCCTGAAAAAAGGGAATGTTCAGGAAATAAAAGAAAAAATGGATGACTTGATGGCCAAAAGAAAGGCTTCGCAGCCATTGGATCTTCCAAGCGCAGGAAGCACTTTTAAAAGGCCTGCTGAAGGCTATGCCGCGGCGCTCATAGATCGAGCGGGATTGAAGGGACTGCGGATAGGCGGTGCGGAAGTTTCGACAAAGCACGCTGGATTTATAGTGAATGCAGGAAACGCCACCAGTGAAGATGTGAGAAAATTGATGCATCAGGTACAGGAGCGCGTATATGAAAACAGCGGGATCTGGCTGGAACCGGAGATAAAGTTCTTGGGAGGGGAAAGCAGATGAAATTTCTTGTTATATCTGGACTGTCTGGAGCGGGAAAGAGCCGCACGGCAGCTGTCTTGGAGGATCTTGGGTTTTATTGTGTAGACAATATGCCGGTAGTACTTATGCCCAAATTTGCACAGCTTGGTATTGAGACACGAGGAAGGTATGACAGAGTAGCTTTAGTCACGGATATACGCGGAAGAGAAGGATTTGACGAGTTATTTGCAGCGCTCGATAAGATGCGCGATATGGGCTGTGATTACGAAATATTGTTTATAGAAGCTTCGGAGGAAACGATTATACGGCGGTATAAAGAGACAAGACGGCGCCATCCCCTAGACGTGGGCGGTATATCGATGGAGACGGCTATACGGCGGGAAAAACGCGTTTTGGCTTCACTTCGAGAGAGAGCCGACTACATTATTGACACTAGCAATTATACGCTTGCACAGCTGCAAGATCATCTGTATAAACTGTTTTCTGGTAAGAATCAAGAGCGCAGCATCAATGTCAGCGTGATGTCTTTCGGCTTTAAATACGGATTGCCAAAAGAGGCAGACCTTGTTTTTGATGTGCGTTTTTTGCGCAATCCATACTATATACCGGAGCTGAAGGAGAAAACCGGCCTTGATTCTGATGTCAGAGAATATATTTTTCAGAGTCCTCAGACGGCAGAGTTTATGGGACTTTTGAAGTCAATGATATCTTTTTTGCTGCCTCAATACGTGGAAGAGGGAAAACAGTATTTGTGCATTGCAATTGGATGCACCGGGGGACATCATAGGTCGGTTGCATTGGCTCAGGAGTTAGCTGAATTTGTTAAAGAGAGCGGGTATTCGAGCGAAGTGCTGCACAGGGATATGGAAAAGTGAGAAGTGGTGTGAAAACGGGTGAATTTAAGAAGATGTCACCTAAAATAGTTGCAATAGGCGGTGGCACAGGTCTTTCCACTATTTTAAGGGGATTGAAGCATTATACAGATGATATTACGGCTATTGTTACGGTGGCAGATGACGGAGGAGGCTCCGGGATACTGCGCAAGGAGTTGGGGATGCCGCCTCCGGGAGATATACGAAATTGCTTAAATGCATTGGCCAACATAGAGCCGACGCTTGAAAAAGTTATAGATTATAGGTTTGAGACAGGATCGCTGCAGGGACAGAATTTCGGGAATTTGTTTTTGGCTGCTCTTACTGGAATGTACGGATCTTTCACGGAAGCAGTACTGCGTATGAGCGAACTTTTGGCTATCACAGGCAGGGTACTGGTCGTGACAGATGAAGACATACAGATAGAAGCCCAGTTCGAAAACGGAGGGACTGTTCTGGGAGAATCGCACATCAGCGAGTATAAGAAAAAAAGCAACTGCAAGATAAAACGAATAAACATCAAACCGGAACATCCAAAGGCATTCAGCGCCTGCATAGAGGCTCTTGAAAATGCAGATATGATAGTGATAGGCCCGGGAAGCCTATATACGAGTATTGTGCCGAATCTGCTTGTGGATGGGATATCGGAAGCGATAGCAATGTCTGACGCTGTAAAATTGTATGTTTGCAATATAATGACACAGGACGGAGAAACTGAGGGATGTACAGTGTCAGATCATATAGAAGCGTTGTTTTCACATGCGGGCCGACGTATATTTGACTACTGCCTGTGCAACAGCAGGAAAATATCGGAGCCTGTTGCTCTTAAATACAGTATGGAGGGCGCAGTGCCGATAGATATAGATGAGGAAAAAATAAGCAAGCTGGGTGTAGAATTAATTTTGGCTGATATTTCAGCGGAGACGGGAGATTTGGCCAGACATGATCCCGATGAACTTGCAGCTGCCGTGATGAAAATCTTCCAGGAGAAATCGCCGACAAGGCTTTACGAGTGAGGTGAAAATATTGTCTTTTTCATCTGAGGCTAAAGTTGAACTTTGCCGATTACCAATAAATCGCATATGCTGTGCCGCGGCTGAAGCATATGGAGCTCTGCTGTACTGCAATACTTTTTCGGCCAAGGAGATCAAGATCGTTACAGAAAACAGGGCGTTTGCGTCCAGACTTATAAAGCTTTTCAACAGAGCCTTTGAAATTGAGTTTGATCAGATTCAGGGAATGGAAGTTTTAGATGGAAAAGCTGTGCTCAGCATTACCTCTAAAGATAAACTAACAGTGATTTTTTCGGCTTATGGATACGATGCCGATAAAATAGTTGCGCACCATATAAATTTGGGTGTACTAGAAGAGGAACATTGCAGGATCGCCTTTCTCAGAGGAGCTTTTTTATCCGGAGGTTCTGTTACTGCACCGGAAAAGCGGTATCATCTTGAGCTCGTAACAGATCATTTCAATGTAAACGGAGAAGTATATTCCATTTTGCTTGAGATGGGATTTTCACCGCGAGATACCTCAAGGGGAGGGAACTATATTATTTATTTTAAAAGCAGCGAGGCGATAGAAGACTTTTTAACAATGATCGGAGCTCCGGTCTCGGCAATGAGCATTATGTCTGCTAAAATAGAAAAAGAACTTCGCAACAGCGTCAACAGAAGAGTGAACTGTGATGCAGCGAATGTAGACAAAATCGTAGATGCGGCACAGGAGCAGATAGATGCGATAAACAAGCTCGGGCTGGAGAGCCTACCGGAGAAACTGCGCACTGTAGCAGAGGCAAGGTTGCAGCATCCGGAGGCAAGCTTGAGAGAACTTGCAGGTCTTGTGCAGCCCCCGGTGACCAAGTCGTGCCTGAATCACCGGCTGCGAAAACTTGTCAGCATGGCTGAAAACAACTGAAAATACTCTGATTTGGTAAGTTGCGGAAAGTTGCTTTATACTATAGACATTGGGCTTTGTGTATCCTACAATGTCTGTGTAAACACTTTAAGGAGCTGCGACTATGACCATGTTAAAAAGAATAACGAGTATTTTTGCAATAATTTTGCTTTTTATGCCGACTATCGCAAAAGCGGCAGATTTTAACCCGGTTTATGTAATATCTGTAGAGGTATCGGATGGCGGCACTGCCAGCGCATCAAAGCACGCCGCCTCGGAGGGGAAAAAGATTTATATTACAGCTGAAGCATTTGAAGGATATTTTGTCAAAGAGATAGTTGTAAAAGAGGATAAGACAGGTGTGGAAATTGAGCTTGACGAAAACAAAATGTTTTTGATGCCATCGAGGGCTGTGACTGTATATGTTGAATTTGAGAAGATACATATTTGCTGGAATTATACAGATATAAGAGGGCACTGGGCTGAAGAGGAAATTTGTTCTGCCATAGAGTCAGGAATTATGAATGGCGTATCTGATACGCTTTTTAAGCCAAATGCGGATATGACAAGGGCTATGCTTGTGACTATTTTATATCGCATGGAGGGAAAACCGGATACGGATGGATCAAATGCCTTTACAGATGTCAAAGAGGACGCTTGGTATTTTGATGCGGTACGCTGGGCGGCGTCAGCTGATATAGTAAACGGATATAGCTCTGATAAATTTGGTCCTGAAGATGTAATTACAAGAGAACAGGCAGCCTCAATGCTTTACCGTTATGCTAAGTGGAAGGGAATGGATGTGTCTCAGAGTGTCCAGTTGGATTCGTTTGCAGACTCGGATAAGATCTCGGACTATGCATGGGAGGCTTTGAGCTGGGCAGTTGGGAACGAGATCCTGATAGGGGCCGGAGGCAGACTTTATCCGCTTGACGGCATTATACGCGCTGAGAGCGCCGCGGTAATATATCGCTTGACAATGTTATCCAAATAATATATAATTAAAATAATTTGGAGGATGACTTGTATTTATGGATAATGATGACGGTAATAAGAGCAGTATTTTTTTAGAATATATTAAGAGGATTAGGCATAACCTGCGTCTGTAGTGAAGACGTAGGCTATGCCTTTTTGTATTGAATTTGTCTTGAACTATATTTTTGGAGGATATTGCTTTGGCTAAAATGATATTGTGGCAACTGGCGTTTCAGTTCCTGTTGATATTTTTAAATGCGATTTTTGCCTGCGCTGAAATTGCAGTGATCTCAGTAAATGACAATAAGCTTGCAAAGCTGGCTGAGGAAGGAAACAAAAGGGCTGTTCGGCTGGCTAAGCTTACAAAAGAGCCGGCGCGTTTTTTGGCTACTATTCAGGTAGCGATCACATTGTCTGGCTTCCTTGGTAGCGCATTTGCAGCGGACAATTTTTCGGAACTCCTTGTGAATTGGCTGGTTAAATTTAATATGCCTGTCTCTTTGAAGACTCTTGACGCCATTTCAGTTGTTTTGATTACCCTTATCTTGTCATATATAACCTTGATTTTTGGCGAATTAGTTCCCAAACGATTGGCTATGAAAAATGCTGAGGCTATCGCACTGGGAATTTCATCCTTGGTTTCATTTATATCGAAGCTTTTTGCCCCTATTGTATGGTTACTTACTATTTCTACAAATGGACTTCTTCGCTTGCTTGGAGTAGATCCTGAGAGCGATGACGAAGAAGTGACCGAAGAAGAAATCCGCATGATGATAGATGCGGGAAGCGAAAAGGGAACAATAGATATGGATGAAAAGGAGCTCATCCAAAACGTATTTGAATTTGACGATTTGACAGCAGGGGAAATCGCAACGCACAGAACTGACGTGTCAATGCTTTGGATGGACGAGACTCCGGAACAATGGGAACAGACTATCCATGAGTGCAGGCATTCAAGATATCCGATATGCGATGAGAGTACGGACGATATAATAGGTGTATTGTGCGCGCGCGATTACTTCGTTGAAAAAGACAAAAGCCGTGAAAATATACTCCGTACAGCAGTGACTCCGCCGTACTTTGTGCCAGAAAGCATTAAAGCAGATGTGCTATTTAGAAACATGAAGGAAGCGGGCACATATTTTGCAATAGTGCTGGATGAATACGGAGGAATGGAAGGCATAGTTACTATCACAGACTTGATCCAAGAGATAGTTGGAGATTTTGAAAAAGAAGCTATAGAAGAAGATGAACGTGAGATCACGAGAATAGACTCACAGACTTGGAGTATTCGCGGTTCTGCTCTGCTTGAAGATGTATCAAAGCAGTTGGGGGTAACCTTCCCGGAAGAGGACTATGAAACATTTGGAGGGTTTGTATTTGCAGAGCTTGGCTCAGTTCCGGAAGACGGTACGAGCTTTGAGCTGGACAGCAATGGCATGCATATAAAGGTGACGGAAGTTCAGGAACACCGTTTGATAAAAGCGCTGGTCTGCTTGCAGCCGGAGCCGAAAAAACAAGAAGAAGATTAAAAAACGCGGCAAAACCTTGTGGTTTTGCCGCGTTTTTTTAGAGATGATTTGCTTATTCCGCTCTTACTGATTGCACGATCTCTTCGTCATCAGTTTTACATGTTATAATAGTAAAACCATCATAATATAAAAATCCGTCCTGAGCATCTACGATCTCACAGCTGTCTTGATATTGAGTTGAATCAGGCTGTCCTATGACAGAAATCAGCTCGCTCAGATCTTCGCCTATGTACTCATTTGCAATGTCTGCTGGGGACTCAGATGGGTCAGGAGACCCAGCGCATCCCAGAAGCGAAAAAATCAGGAGTACAGCGAGTAAAAGTACCGATATTTTTTGCATAAAACATTTCCTTTCATGATATAGTTATGGTTTCGGTCGAAAAAGACGTTCCGTTATATGTGAGAATTAGAGACAGCTCAATATCAGCGTCATCCAGTTCGGATTGAGGAAGGTATAAAGTAAAGCTTCCATTGCCTGCGTCTCCAACCGGCGTGGCTTCATATACATCAGATTGGCCAGATTTTGTCATAACTGCATATATAGGAGTTCCGATATCTCTGAGCCCTGAATCGAAGCACCCGGTCAGCTGAACATATTTGCTGCCAGAACTGTTGGCGGAAAAGAAAGCTGTCAATGAAGCAGATTGCTGGTTTGATGGAAGAGATATGTCTCTAATAGGAGCGGGAATGACGGCTGCACGCGTAGAGAGAGTTGACAGATTTCACTCCACCAATTCTAAAATGACAAAATCTGCATCTTCCAGTTCTACAAGAGTTAGATCATAGGGGGTTGAGCGGGAAAAGTAAGCAGCTCCAAATTCCTGTGCAAGGAATGGAGCGAGGGCGTTTCCAAAAGAGTCTCTGTACATGACGAGACTATGCTGCTTGTCTGGGTTAACGGTTTGAAAAGTTATGTCCTCGCTATCTCCGTCGACGATTTGATAGTCGAATTCACAATACTGATTATAATCCAATTGCTTGCCAGTAGGGTAGAGCATTTCATATAAATCTCCGTAAAAGTCTTGGAGCACGGTAAAAGAAGAGCTACTGTACTCTGTACCAGATAATCCTAAAGCTGTTAAAAGCAGTTCCTGAGCGGCGGCAGCGCCGGCATTGTCCCAATGAGAATCTAGCTTGTGATAGGAAAGAGTACTTCTGATAGAGTACAGGTCGGCATATGCTATTCCCTCTGCTGACATGGCGTTCAGCATGATCTCAAGATTTCCCAATGACTGCTCGAGTGGTACGTAATTATAAGGCATGTATTGAGGATATATAGAGCTCTTATTTGGAGCAATGGTAAAAATGAATTCGGCGCCGTTGTTTTGAACGTATTCTTGGATCAGCCGCAGAGATATGGCGGCATTGGCTGCGTCTTCTTCCGTGATAGTCGCTATATTTAAAAAATCGTCGCTTTCACTTGCATAAAATAGCCATCCGTCGCTGCCGAGTATGACTTCATCTGTGTTTGATGTATTGAATAGTTCAGAAAGCAAAAAAGAATTACATGTGATTAATTCTTGCCTGAAGCCAAAATGATCAGCAACATAATCCTGAAGATCTGTAAAGTAATTTGTGTTTAAGCTCCCTGAGGCACTTATAAGTCGGGGAAATGGAGCAAGGGCTTGATTTGCCCGTACCTCTGATTCCGGCAGAATGAACATACTCACTGAGGGGATCAGACAAAGCAGGATTACTAAGGCGACAAAAGAAAACAAAAAGCGTTTTTTCACAGTATTGTCCTCCTTAGAATCTAAAATAGATAAACGGATTGAAAGTCGCGGAAGAGAGATTCAATATGCAAAGAACCAACAGCATTGCGGCAAAAGCATATGATGCTGTATCCGAATAACGGCCTGATATTTTTTCAAGTTTTTGACGGACGGGAAATGCAAATACGATACCGAGAAATGTCATAGCAAGTGTATATGGAGTCAAAAGAGCTAAAAAGGATGCCATATCGCCTCCGGTAAGCGTAAAATTGGTAAACATGTTTGATAAATAAATAAGTCCGGAGTATAAAGTCTCCGCTCGGAAAAGGACAAAAGCTATGCTTACGATAAACAAGGTATAGATTCGTCCAATTACTTTATGACGGCTGACAGGCCGCAGTATGGTACTTTCTAAAGCTAAAAATGTACCATGTATCAAGCCCCATAGAACGAAGTTCCAGCTTGCTCCGTGCCAAAGCCCGGTAAAGAAAAATACTATGTATTTATTGATTATTGTCCTGAACTTGCCCAGACGATTGCCGCCGAGCGGGATGTAAAGATAACTTTTGAACCACGATGAAAGAGATATGTGCCACTTGCGCCAGAAGTCTTGTATGCTTACAGCATTATATGGATGCTCGAAATTTTCTTTGAAATGAAATCCGAACATGCGGCCAAGGCCAATTGCCATGTCGCTGTATCCGGAAAAGTCATAGTAGATCTGAATACAATAAAACAGCGCCCCGCTCCAAGCAGAAATGAAGTTGCCTCCATTGACCGCAAAAAGAGCATCAGCTGCGTAGCCAACAGTATTTGATATGAGAAGTTTTTTTGAAAGACCAAAAATAAATCGTTTCATTCCTTCAGCAATATCAGACATACTAATTTGACGATTGTCTATTTGCTGAGCAATGTCATCGTATTTTACTATCGGACCCGCAATGAGTTGTGGGAAAAAAGATGTGTACAGCATTAATTTGCCTAGATTGTGTTGACAGTACGCAGGGTCTCTGTAGACATCTATAACATAGGAAAGAGCCTGAAATGTAAAGAAAGATATTCCTATAGGCAATCTTATGTTTGGAAGTGGGATATTTAGAGAAAATAGAGAGTTAAAATTGGATATAAAGAAATCGGTGTATTTAAAAATGACCAGTATACCTAAATTTATGCACACCGCGATCACAAGCATGAGTTTTGCATGGTGCGGTTTGGCTACTAAAAGTCCAAAAATATAATTTAATATGATAGATGCTATCATTAAAAAGACATATATGAACTCGCCGAAAGCATAGAACAAAAGACTGGATATCACAAGCAGGATATTTCTTAGCCTTATATTGGGAAGTAAATAGTATAGCAGAAACACTAGGGGGAAAAAGAAGAATAGAAAAATTGCGGAGCTGAAGACCACAGTTTATCCCTCCTGAGCAGATATGTATTGTGTGGGAGTGCTGCCGTATTCTTTCATGAACAAATCCCATTCCCAGTCGCGGTTGACTGCAAATACACCCTCCATTTCGGCATCACACAAATATACATCGCCATTATACGTAACCTCTGTCCACCCATGAGTCACCCACATATAAGTTTGATAGCATTCACCAGCCACACCTCTGGCCTCTAATCCCAGATTTCTGGCCAGCATCGCAACAGCTGCAGCATAAGAAAAGCAGTTCCCACCGCGGGTCTGAAACATATCCAGCGCCCACTCGGGCTCCCATCCTGTGCTTTGGGAATCAACATTTTCGAGAGCTACATAGCTGCAGTTGTCAATGACCCAGTGGTATAGAACTGAAAACTTCTCGAGTTGTGTCATGGAATCATCAGTATATTCCGATGTCAATTCACGGAGTATGTCGTCCAGTTCAGAAATACCTGTGGTATATTTGCCTTCGGAATCAAAATAAAGCGTACCGAGATATGAGTCGCGCAAAAGACATCCGTCCTGATAGCAGTATAATGCTCCGTCAATGTGAAAAACTCCATTATAAAGAGGCACATCAACTTCTATGCTCTCGCTAGCCGTACCGTCGGCGGTCTGCAATTTGTATGTATAACATATGCCTGTATCTATAAAACTGTCTATATATTTTGGTTCTGAATCAGCGGAAAATTTGGCGATATCGATGTAGTTGCCGGTCCCGGAAACTGCACGGCTTAAAATATATTCATCGGCATCTTCTATAGGTTCCCAAATGATCATTATATCAATATTGTTTTGTATATCGGCTTCCAATTTAAAAGAATTTGCGGGATCATCTGTAAAAAAAGAGGGAGAACTCGTTTCGCTTTTATCTGAATCAGCGCATCCTGCGACGAAACAAGATATTAGAAGCAAAAATATGATAGAGCAAATTAATAATAAGCTTTTGTTCAACTGCGATCTATCCTTTCCGCAATATTAAACACTAAGATATATTGCCATTTAAAGGATATATCAAGTCAAGAGAAAGATACAAAAATTTACAAAATAGTTACGTTTTTTATTTGTGTAAAGGCATTAGAATGCGAATTTGTGTGAAATGAGAAATAAATCCTGTATACAAATAATAAAAAATGCGGAGTATCATCAGCAGACCTTTTCAGATCCTTTAATGATACTCCGCATGGTCGGAGTGACAGGATTTGAACCTGCGACATCCTGCTCCCAAAGCAGGCGCGCTACCAACTGCGCTACACCCCGTAAATTCATGCATAAAAATCACATGCATTACTATACCATACAGGAACATATAAAGCAAGTAAAAATTGCTAAAATTGAAGTGATTTCAAAAAGTTACTTTAATTGACAGCAAAACGGACATATTGTGAGAAAAAGTAAAAATCTATCTGCGCCGATTCCCTTTGTAACCGGGTGTAACGCGCTTTTTGCGGCGTTTGATGTTATAATTGATAGCCAAAACTATGTATGTCACCACTAAGATCGCAATGGCAGCCAGAATAAGCTTAAAATATTTGGAAGACAAAATTGACGATATATAGCCCATAAAATTGTCAATGGCAGACACATTTACTGCTGTCAGAGCAACGAGAGGAACGGTGCCATAATTTTCGCCGTTAAATGAAAGGGAAATCTCTCCCAGTACCTCTCCTTTTTCAATGGGAGCTTTTATAGAACCATCTTCGGCGGCGTCGTATACTGTGACTTCTGTTTCAAAATCGTCGAGGGAGATGTCACTGGGCAAAAGCATTGTGAGAGATTCACCGGGACAGAGTACTACGGAATCTTTACCGGAGGAGAATCTGACCTCAACTTCACAGATGAGATCATCTGTGCTAATTATATCACGGTAGCTATAATTGGAAAATATCCACTCATATAGAGCTTTGGTTTCGCCATAGACATTTATGATTTCGGAGCCATCCTCTTGAACTGTATTTGGGACGCCGGCGACTACAGAGTACAACTCAAGCCCGTTTTTGGAAGCGGTTGAAACAATGGAGTAGCCGTCAGAGTCTGTGCCACCGGATTTTATGCCGTATGCATAGGCATAGTAATAGCTGCTGTGGTTTAAAGAGATAAGGTAGTTTGTAGTAGTTATATATCTGGTATCAGACAAGTTTGTGACAGCCAGCTCTTTGGAAGTAGTAGAACAGATCTCAGCAAATATTGGATGTTTCATGGCTTCGCGAGCTATGATATAGATATCCTTTGCTGTGGTATATTGACCGTCGACAGGAAGACCGTGAGCATTTTCAAAGTGAGTGTCAGTACATCCAAGATCTGAAGCACGCTGATTCATCAGATCAACGAAAGCGAAAATATCTCCATCTGATACATGTTCGCCTATGATGTTGCAGGCTTCATTTGCGGAAGCGACTATCGCGCAGTATAAAAGATCTTCTAACGGCATACTTTCAGAAGGAACAATATTTTGAGTGCGGCAATCCGGGGTCAGATCGTTGTGAGAAGTATATGATGCCGTAACTATGTCGCTCAATGCAATTTCACCGCGATCACATGCTTCGAGGGCAAGGAGGACAGTCATAACTTTTGAAATGCATGAGGGCTCAACGCGTTTATTTTCGTTTTTCTTCAGGAGAGCTTCTCCTGAAGAAGCCTCTACGATATATACGGAAGCAGCCGACGTATCCGGGGAAGTCAATGCGTATGTGGAATAATGCGGCAGTACCTTAAATAGAAAGATGAAAGTTAAAAAAATAGAAAGAATTTTTGCTTTTTTCATGTAAATCTCCAAAATAATGTGCTATAATTACAAGACTTAAAAATTTTTAATCCATCGTACAATTATTGCAATCTATTATAGCAAAAATGAAATGTAAAAACAACCTGTTGAGAAAGAAAGAAAACAGTGGAAACAACAATAAAAAAGATATTTTTTGTATGCATTGCTTTAACAGTTGCATTTGCTGCTTTTATACTTGGAAATTTGTTTGGAGCAGGCAGCTTGGGAAATGGAATATATTATATCTCCGCTGAAAGAAATAAAAACTTATCTGCTGCTGATGCATTGGACAAACTTGACATCAATACCGCTGACTATCAGGAACTTTTGGAGCTTCCGGGTATGACTGAAGATGTTGCTGCTGCAATTGTTATGAATAGGCAGAGCCGAGGAGTATACGAAGAAGTTGAAGACCTGCTTATGGTCAGAGGTATGACATTGGAAATATACGAAAAGATATATCAACAAATTACAGTAAGATAGGAGATACTGCCCATGAAAAAGAGAATTGGAACAGAGTGTGTACAGGCTGGATATACACCGAAAAATGGTGAACCGAGAGTTATACCCATTATTCAGAGTACGACTTTTAAATACGACAGCAGTGAAGAAATGGGAAAGCTTTTTGATTTGGAAGCGAGCGGATATTTTTATTCCAGATTGGCAAACCCCACCTCGGATGCTGTAGCTGCCAAGATAACGGCGCTTGAAGGAGGAACGGCCGGCATACTTACTTCATCTGGACAGGCTGCAGTATTCTTTTCGCTGTTCAACATTTGTTCTGCAGGCGATCATATCATCAGCTCATCGGCAATATATGGAGGCGTATTTAATTTGCTTTCTGTTACCATGAAGCGTATGGGTATAGAGGTTACGTTTGTAGATCCGGACTGCACAGCAGATGAGCTTGATTCTGCATTTAGGGATAATACAAAAGTCGTTTACGGAGAAACTATTGCGAATCCTGCGCTGACTATACTGGACATTGAAAAATTTGCGAAGGCTGCTCATTCGCATGGGGTTCCTTTGATTATAGACAATACGTTTGCAACTCCTGTAAATTGTAGGCCGATTGAATGGGGAGCAGACATCGTAGTCCATTCCACAACGAAGTATATGGATGGCCATGCGGCGACGGTAGGAGGCGCTATAATAGACGGCGGTAAATTTGACTGGGATGCACATGCCGATAAGTTCCCCGGACTTACGACCCCGGACGAAAGCTATCACGGGATAATATATACTAAAAAATTTGGGCGTGAAATGGCCTATATTCAAAAGATCACAGCACAATTGATGAGAGATTTTGGGGCCGTACCAGCTCCTATAAACTCATATATGCTGAATTTGGGATTAGAGAGTCTTCATGTTCGTATGCCGCGCCACTGTTCTAATGCGCAAAAAGTTGCTGAGTTTTTAGAGGGTGACGACAGAGTAGCATGGGTCAACTACTGCGGATTAAAAAGCAGTCCGTATTATGAACTGGCTCAAAAGTATTTACCAAACGGATCTTGCGGAGTCATTTCATTTGGAGTAAAAGGCGGCAGAAAAGCTGCCGAGAAATTTATGGGTGCTTTGAAACTTGCGGCGATTGTCACACATGTGGCGGATGCCCGTACTTGTGTTTTGCATCCAGCTAGTTCAACACATCGTCAGATGAATGAAGAACAGCTGGAAAAGGCAGGAGTGCCGGCTGATATGATACGCCTGTCAGTGGGTATTGAGGATGCGGAAGATATTATTGACGATATTAGACAGGCGTTGTCGGCGATCTAAATATGAATGACTATTTTCATGTTGAGTTTACAGACAAAGAGATACAGGGAATAAGCAACCTCGGATTGGCGCATTTGGGAGACGGAGTATTTGAATTGCTTGTTCGCGTATGGCTTTGCAAGCACGGCAGAGCTACGGCGGCCGGGCTTCACCACGAGGCCGTTGCACATGTAAATGCAGCCGCTCAGGCTGAGGCTGCGGAAAAGCTTACACCGTACCTTACTGTTGAGGAGCTAGCCGTATTTAAACGCGGCAGGAATACAAAAGTTGGGTCGGTTCCCAAAAACTCCAGCTTGCAGGAGTATCATGCTGCTACAGGTTTAGAAGCGCTGTTTGGATATCTCTTTTTAAGAGGAAGATTGGAACGCATTAACGAGCTGTTTGAAAAGATTATGGGGGAATAAGTATGCCGTTTGATGCGGTATTTCTTACTGCTGTTTCAGAGGAACTTAAAAAAACTGCAGTTGGAGCAAAGATAGATAAAATACAGCAGCCGGAGAGAGATGAGCTTTTGCTCAGCCTGCGAGGACCCGGAGGGAACTGCAAATTATTGTTGTCTGCCGCTTCCGGAAGAGCAAGGATACATGTTTCCACTTCGGCGAGAGAAAACCCGGAACAGCCTCCAATGTTCTGCATGAGAATGAGAAAACACCTTGCAGGAGGAAAGATAATTGATGTATATCAGCCTGTTTTAGAGCGCATAGCAGATATTTCAGTTAGCGTTGTAGATGAGATGGGAGAGCTGTCAGTTAAACACCTTGTACTTGAAATGACGGGAAGGAATTCCAATATCATTTTGATTGGACAAGATGGTATTATTATTGACTGCCTTAGAAAAACGAGTATTGAAAAGGAAACTTCGAGACTGATACAACCCGGCATGATCTATGAGGCGCCTCCGGCACAGGACAAAAAGAATTTGCTGGATTTGGACGAGAATTCTATTGCATGTATGTTGGCGGAGTCAAAACCAGAGCTAAAGGCGGAACAATGGCTTTTGCAGAATTTTTTTGGCTTATCTCCATTGGTGTGCAGAGAACTGTCGTATAGGATATTCGGAAGCGCGGATATAAGGATTTGCGAGGTGGCTGAAGAAGTGCTCTTGAGTTTTCCCGGGAAATTAAAAAATTTTGCCGGGAAAATAAAGGACAAATGCTTTGAACCATGGATGCTGGTGGAAGAGAGCCGCCCTTATGACTTTTCGTATATGCCTATTTTACAGTACGGCGAAAAACTGAAATGCTTGAAGTATGAGACTTTTTCACAGCTTTTAGACGATTTCTATGGCAAGCGAGAAGCACATGAGAGGATGGGCCAGAAGAGCCGTGAATTAGTTAAGCGAGTAAAGACACTGCGCGATCGTACAGCAAGAAAACTGGCTATTCAGCAGTCGGATTTAAAGGAAACTTATGACAGAGAGAAACTGCGTGAGTGCGGAGACCTTATAAAAGCAAACATACACCGTATGGAAAGCGGTATGACCGTATTAAAGGCAGAGGATTTTTATGATCCCGATTATGGAGAGAGAGAAATAAAGCTTGATCCGCGCCTTTCACCGCAGCAAAATGCAGCCAAATATTATAAAAGCTATACTAAAGCTAAAAATGCTGAGCGCTATTTAACAGAGCAGATAGAGCGAGGAGTTTCGGAGATAGAATATTTTGACAGTGTACTTGAAGAACTTGAAAGAGCAGAAACAGAGCGCGATTTGTCGGATATTAGACAAGAACTGACAAATTCTGGATATTTAAAACTTCAGAAGGCTGGAAACAGGAACAAAAAGACAGAAATTTCAGCTCCGATGCGTTTCACATCAACAGAGGGATTTGAAATTTTAGTTGGCAGAAATAATATGCAAAACGAACGCCTCACATTAAAGGTTGCAATGAGAAATGACATATGGATGCATGTGCAGAAAATGCACGGAGCTCATGTTATAATAGCTTCGCACGGCGAATCTGTAGGGGACAAGACGATGGAGGAAGCTTCCGAATTAGCGGCATATTATTCAAAAGGACGAGGAGGCGCGAAAGTTCCTGTAGACTACACTTTGGTGAAATATGTAAAAAAACTTCCCGGAGGTAAGCCGGGCATGGTCGCTTATACGAACTATAAAACGATATTTGCCGAAGCAGATGAAAGTGTTGCTGAGCGGCTTAAGCAAAAAAGAAATAAGTGAAGCAAAGGCAGCCACAAATACGGCTGCCTTTGCTTTTGCATTTAAATTTTACCATACCCAATCCCAAAGCGAATGCTTTTCTTCCCTAGATTCGAGAAGATCCAGAGCACCGCACAGGAGATCAGCTGCGTCTGCACGAGTCAGCTGGGAAGAACCGGTTGTGGAACCTGACATGATATCACAAGAAGATAGATTTGCAGTTGCTTGATAAGCCCAAGTCGGCACCGCCTGTTCATCGACAAAACCGGAGATCGGTATGTCTGCTATTTCCAATATGCTGTCAAGTACAACGGCGGCTTCGGCATAGGTTACCGGAGAGCTGGAGGAAAAGACCAGAGAACCGCCGGATGTCGGATATCCTCGAATTATACCCGCAAGAAGAGCAGTAGAAACGTATGGCTTTTCCCACATTGGTATATCAGAATCATCTGAAAAACCAGTACGGGTGATATTTGGAAGAATATCCGTACCAGACGCGTTCAGACACATTGTTAGGAACTCGCCGCGTGTGACGATTTGTTCTGGACGGAAGTAGTAGTTGCCGCCTATTTGTTCACCAGTAAACACCCCGGCGTCTGCTAACCTGAGTGCAGCGTAATTTGACGTGTGTCCGTCCATGTCAGTATAAGAGATTTTGCTTGACCTTTTTTCTATCTCTATACTGACGGTGGCGGGCTCCGATGTGTTACCGGAGACATCGGTCGCGGTGTAGGTAAAACTGTCACTACCTTTTTTGCCGTCGTAAGGAGTATAGGTGAAGCTGCTTCCATTGACAACAAGATCACCTTTTTTGGGCTGAGTTACGACTGCAAATACAAGGTCGCCGTTATCGGAACTGACGGCCTGAAACTCGCCTGAAATGGCGACGCCAAGGTATGTTTTTAATTCAATGTGCTCTGCAATAGGTGCATAGCTTGACGGCTCGGATGCAGCTAGTGCATTGGAGAACAGAGAAACGGCGGAGATGGCGGCAGCTAGAAATAAGACGGCCGCAGCCAGCCTCATTGTCTTGTATTTCATGATAAACCTCCAAGGAATATATAGTGTATCTCTATTTTTGACAGAGCAAACAAAAATATTCCCGATAGAGCAAATTATTCAAAAGTATCTAATGGCAAAAAGAAAACTGGAATATTGTCGCTGTAAAGCGAGAGGCTGTATTGAGGGAAGAAAAAGGCAAGACCGTCGTCCACCCTATAAAAACGGTTCATAGAAAAATATTTTTTTATACGATTTTCCCAATCGTTGTAATACAGCACGGAATCTTGAGGAAATCTTTGTCTTACCTGTAAAATTGCGTGTTCAGTGAGCAGTTTTGCAACTGGGGTGTGCTTTGGGAAAAATGAGCTGAGCGAAAGGGGACATGCGGAAGCGATGCTCCAAGTATCGCCAATGCGTGTGACATATTTGTTCTCACTTGAGGTCGTAGAAAGATCGGAGTACAGGCTTAGTATACCGTCTTGCAGGAAAGTCACTGTAAAGGTAGAACGCAGTTCAACAGGAGAAAAAAATGTACCTGATGCAATACAGTCTCTGCAGTGTTTTGCGGTTTGAGGATATAGGCTTCTTTGTGCATTGCGAAGTATTCCTGAAGCGTAGTGTCGGTAGTAGCTATTGATAAGCATTCCAGATAGGAGGGGATGTACGTCTGTCAGCTCTGGATACTCCACTGATATGTTTATTGCCGAAACGCCGTCGCAGTCAAGCTGCGTATTCATTGTACGGGTGACCACAGCAGGAGTCTGATTCATGAGCAACGCTCCTTTCAAAAAAATGGAAGATCCTGAACCAGCGTATGCTGTGCAAATGAAAAATGTTATAAATTCATACATACCAATCTTTACTTTTACAATTTAATGTGTTAAAATAACAAAATAATAATCAATCAGCAGGGGTGTCTCTATGAGAAAGAAGAATAAACCACGCAATGACGGAATGTATGAAGCCATCTTGAAGCTGAAGGATTTAGATGAATGCAAGCGTTTTTTTGATGATTTGTGTTCTGTTACGGAATTGATGGCAATGGAACAGCGTTATGAAGTTGCCCGCCTTTTAAATCAAGGACTGATATATAATACGATTATGGAAAAAACTGGCGCCAGCAGTGCTATTATAAGCCGAGTAAATCGCTGCCTTCAGTATGGGGCTGGCGGATATAAAATTGTTTTTGACAGAGTGGATGAAGAGAAAAGTGAATGAGTATTTGTCTTTAGCATCTTTTTATGATGGACTGACTGGAGATGTGGAATACTCCAAATGGGCAGAATTCTACATGAAAATTTTTGAAAATTATGGATGCAAGCCAAAGCTGCTGCTTGACCTTGCGTGCGGCATGGGTACAATGTCATCTTTGATGGCCGAGAAAGAAATAGAGGTCTGCGGGGGAGTTCTTTCGGCAGACATGCTCGATGCAGCCCAGGCAAAAGGGCAGGGTGTGGAGGTACAG
>CALWWP010000011.1 GCA_944385275.1 uncultured Oscillospiraceae bacterium
CTCAGATAGTCGATCTCACCGTTGAGCATAGCTGTCAGCTGAGTATTTGTATCTGCAATGAGAGTAATCTCTATAGCATCCAGATACGGCAGGCCTTCCTGCCAGTAGTTGTCGTTGCGGACATAGGAAACGCTGGTACCCTCAACATAGTCTGTCATGATGAACGGGCCGGTTCCGATCGCGTGAGTCTGCATGTATTCAAGGCCCTCTTTATCATAAGTTGCCTTGGAGACTATGCGCAATGCAGGATAGTTATCCATCCACTCACTGCTGTATTCTTCAAAATTGATCAGAAGAGTATATTTATCTACAACTTCCCAATCAGTTGGATTACACAAACGGGTAACGGAGCCGTTTGCCTCATACATCTCAAGATGCCATGCAAGAACTTCTGCAGTCAGTTCGCTGCCATCGGAGAAGTTTATGCCCTCGCGCAATTTGATGGTCAGGCTTGGTGCATCTGCGTCTATGATAAAATCTTCGGCAAGAAATCCTGATACATTGCCTTCTGCATCGATAAGTCCTAAGCTCTCGATTGCAGGCGCAGCAGCAAGGTCACTTGTTCTTGAATATGTCATCGGGAAAAAGTCATTGGAAAATGCTGCTGCACCAATGCGAAGTGTTCCCCCGTATTTCCCCTCTTCTTCACTGTCGTTGCCCGGCGTAGTATCAGTGCCGAGATTATCTGTAGCAGGCGTTCCCATCGGCGTTGGGTCGGTATTAGTATTGTCGGAACATCCGGCAAACATTCCCAATACAAGGCATAGAACGAATACAATACAGAGAATTGCTCGTTTCATAAAAAATCCTCCTAATTTTTTAAGTAAATTTTTTAACCTTTTTCCATAATATTGCTAAATTATATTTTGCAGTTCCCCCTTTCTTTCTAAATATTGAATAACCGTATGGAATCAGTTGCGGTTTTTATTATACAACGTTTTTTGCATAATCGTCATAAAAAACTTTTTCAACGTATTAAATTCTTTATTAAAAACGCATAATTTAACTTTAAAATATATCTTTTTTAATAATTTATTTTAAAATTATTTTTTCATCTTATTTCCAATTTTTTACTTCCTTATTTTAGTTTTTGATAAATATTTATCGATATTTTGTTATTGTTTACAGTATTTAGATATGATTTTATATCAATTTGTCATATATAAGAAAAAATTATATTTATGGCAACTTTTTTTACTGTACTTTCTTTTTAGTGATTGCTATACTAAGTTAGAAAATAAGGGTTGCAGGTTTGACTCTGCTTCTTTTATTTAGTAAGCAACAATTCATGTAAGTAAGAGAAAACGAAATACTATAATAAAGAGGATTTGAGCCGTATGAAGAAATTTACGACCGTCGAAGAAATGGAATATGACTCCAAGCGTCTCAAAGAGACAGCCTGCGCCGTCTGTATTGACACTTGGGAAACTCGTGCAGAAAATCAAAAAAATCACTGTAAATTTGGTGAAGGCGGAATTTGCTGCAGGATCTGCTCTATGGGTCCGTGCCGAATCACTCCGAAAGCTCCGAAGGGAATTTGCGGCGCTGATGCTGCTGCTATCGCCGGAAGAAACTATCTGCGCAGTATAGTAGGTGGAGCCGCCGCACACTCAGACCATGGTAGAGAAATTGCCTATGTGCTAGCTACAGCTTCTCGCGATGGTGCATATCAAATCAAAGATGAGCAAAAATGTATTTCTATGGCTAAGGAGTTTGATATTGAAACCGACGGCCGCGACATATATGATATAGCTCACGAACTTGGCAATAAAGCTTTGCTGGAATACGGCAAGCCTTTTGGAACTCTTACATTTTTAAATCGCGCCACTAAAGAGCGTCAGGAAACTTGGGCGCGCAACAAAATCGCTCCGCGTTCAATAGACCGCGAATGTACCGAAGCAATGCATATGACTCACATGGGCAACACTGCTGATGCCACTGCCTTGATTCGTCAAGGTCTCAGAACGAGCCTTGCAGACGGCTGGGGTGGATCAATGATGGGCACAGACTTTTCAGATGTTTTGTTTGGTACTCCAAAGCCTGTAAATACCGAGGCAAATCTCGGTGTTTTAGATAAAGACAAAGTCAACATTATTGTTCACGGACATGACCCGGCTCTTTCAGAAATGATCGTATTGGCTGCCCAGATGCCGGAGTATACCAAACGTGCTCAGGAACTTGGGGCCAAGGGCATCAACATAGTAGGATTGTGCTGCACATCCAACGAAGTCGCTATGCGTCATGGTATTCCGATGGCCGGTAACTTCTTGCAGCAGGAAAATGCAGTTTTGACCGGTGCTGTTGAACTGATAGTTGCGGATGTCCAGTGCATATTCCCAGCTCTTGGGCCCCTCAGCAAATGCTTCCACACACATTTTGTCACAACTTCGCCTAAGGCTGTCATCCCGGATTCAGAATTTATTCTCTTTGAGCCACAAAATGCTCTTGAAAACGCGAAAAAAATCGTTTCTATGGCAGTAGAAAACTTCGTAAACCGCAACAATGACCTTGTTTTTATCCCCGAGCGCAAGGAAAAAGCGACAGTTGGTTATTCTTGCGAAGCTATAATAGAAGAGCTTGACGGCGTTACCAATTCTCACGTCGATCTTACAGGTACTTATAAACCACTCATTGAGTGTCTTAAGTCCGGTGTATTGCGTGGCGCTGTAGGTATTGTAGGCTGCAACAACCCGCGTGTTCGTCCTGACTATTCACATATCAGCGCCATGAAAGAGCTCATTAAAAATGATATTCTCGTTGTTGTAACCGGGTGCTCTGCACAGGCTGCAGCCAAAGCCGGACTATTGGATAAAGAAGCTCGCGAGCTCTGCGGAGACGGCTTGAAGCGTGTATGTGAGCTTGTTGATATCCCTCCTGTACTTCACATGGGCTCCTGCGTCGACATAAGCCGAATCGTACTGCTTGCTTCCAAAGTTGCGGAACAATGGGGTATAAGGATAGATCAGCTTCCGGTAATAGGCTGCGCTCCAGAATGGATGAGTGAAAAAGCTGTTGCCATTGCAAACTATGTTGTAAGCACTGGATTAGATACTTATCTCGGCATCGAACCTCAAGTCAATGGTTCTGATCAAATGATGCAGCTTATCACCGAGGGGACGCGCGACATGGTTGGAGCCGGTTTTGTTATAAACACCGATATTGAAAAGCTTACTAGAGCTATGATCGATGGTATCGAAGCTAAGAGAGCTGCACTCGGCATCTAAATAATACAACTAAGAACACAAGAGGTGCACTTTTATGAAAATTGCCGTAACTGGTAAAGGCGGCGTTGGAAAGACAACTTTTTCAGCAGTTCTCGCAAGGCTGTTTGCCGAGGAAGGGCATTGTGTGCTCTGCGCAGATGTTGATCCTGATGCCAATCTTGGATTAGCTCTTGGATTTACTGAGGAGGAGCTTGCCGAAATAGTTCCGATCGCCAAAATGAAAGGGCTTATAAATGAACGCACCGGAATAGATCCCGATGGTATCGGAAAATTCTTTAAAATAAACCCAACTGTTGATGATATCCCCGACCGATTTGCTCGTACTAAAAATGGGGTGAAACTCCTTGTTTTAGGTACTGTTGATGTTGCCGGGGCAGGATGTGTTTGCCCTGAAAACGTCATTTTAAAGCAAATCATTTCTCATCTTGTAATAGGCCGTGACGACGTAGTCATCTTGGATATGGAAGCTGGTCTGGAACACTTGGGTCGCGGCACGGCTTCAATGGTTGACTGTTTCATAGCAGTCGTAGAGCCCGGCGCACGGAGCATACAGACTTTTCACAATGTTCGCCGGCTTGCCCATGATCTCGGAGTGAAACGCGTAATGGCCGTAGCCAATAAAGTCCGCAGTCAAAGCGACGAGGATTTTATACGCGAGAAAATTTCGGAAGATGAATTGCTCGGCATTATTCATTACAGTGATTCTGTTGCAGATGCAGATCGAGAGGGTATATCTCCATTTGACCTTGCGGCAGAGACAGTTGAAGAAATTAGACACATAAAAGAGAAGTTATAAGTAAATTTGGAGGTAAAGTCGTGGCAACTTTATTTGAACGCGTGTTTAAGGGCTCAGACGAAATGTATGCCCTTGCAGAACAAGCCATTGCAGAAGCTGAGAAAAACTATGGTGATGATGAGCCGGTAGCTTTCCCTAATACAGCCTACTTCATGGGCTGTCTATATGCCATGACCGGCACAAAAATCACAACTTTCGGTCAGCTCAAAGAATCCATGAATTGGATCCGCTCCCAAATGACTCGCGAGAAGCGTACACATGATATTTTTACTTCCGGCATAGCTACTGCATGTTCGGCTGAAGTTATCGAAGCATGCAAGTATCTCGGCGGTAAGACTCCATATGCGGAACCCTATCTCGGCGCTATGGCCGACGGTGAAGTCCGCGAGCTTGGCGTTCCCCTTGTCACCGGAGATATTCCCGGATTTGTAGTCATAATCGGAACCGCTCCGACCGACGAACAGGGCGTTGAACTCATCAAAAGCTATCAAACTAAAAGCATTTTTGTCTTCCTTGTCGGCGGCATTGTAGAGCAGGCTCGCAGAATGGGATTGAATATGGGATTTAAAGTCCGTATTTTCCCTCTTGGTGACCAGCTTTCTTCCGTTGCGCATGTAGTTTCTGTTGCCTTGCGTGTTGCCCTTATTTTCGGCAATGTACAACCAGGTGATTACGATGGAATGCGCGCGTATACTTTCCAACGCGTTATGGCTTTTGTAAACGCTTTTGAGCCGGTCGATGACATGACTGTCGCATGCGGTGCTGGTGCCATCTCCCTCGGCTTCCCCGTCATAACCAACGATGATAACGATATGTGGAGAGTTCCGAAGAGCCTTATAGTTCAGCCAAATATATCTGAATTTGTTGAAACCAGCCTTGAAGCAAGAAATATTAAAATCAAAATTACTCAGATCGACATTCCCGTTGCATTTTCAACTGCATTTGAGGGCGAGATTATTCGCCGCGGAAATATGCAGCTTGAAGCCGACGGATCTCGCGTTGACTGTTTTGAGCTTGTTCAGACTGTTGACGCAAAGGATATCGAGGATCACGATATCAAGTTGATAGGGCCTGATCTTGATACATTTGAAGTTGGTAAGAAAATCAATCTCGGTGTATTGGTCAAAGTTGCAGGCAAAAAGATGAAATCTGATTTTGAACCAGTTATCGAACGTAAATTCCACACCTACCTCAACTGCATGGAAGGTATTATGCACACTGGTCAGCGTGACATGATCCGCATTCGCGTAAGCAAAGATGCATTTGATATGGGCTTCCGTGCAAAACACTTTGGAGAAGTTCTATATGCAAAAATAAAAAGTGACTTCGAAGCCGTAGTCGATAAATGCAGTATTGAAGTTTATACTGAGCCAGCAGACGTAACACGTCTGCGCCACGAAATTGCCGAAGCTGCATACAACATGCGCGATGATCGCTTGAACAGTCTGACAGATGAAAATGTAGAAAACTTCTATACCTGTACTATGTGCCAGTCTTTTTCACCATCTCATGTCTGCATAGTAACTCCAGAGCGTCTTGGACTTTGCGGAGCTGTTTCTTGGCTTGATGCTCAGGCGACATATGAACTTGATAATTCCGGCCCATGTCAGGTTGTTCCGAAAGTCGGTGTGATTGATGAACGCATCGGAAAATGGGACAGCGTCAACGAGGCTGTCTGCAAGTACTCTCAGGGGGCTCTGGAAACTGTAAGTCTTTATTCAATTATTGAAGATCCCATGACCAGCTGCGGCTGCTTCGAATGTATCTGCGGAATTGAACCTATGACCGGCGGTGTAGTAATAGTCAACCGTGAACACGCTGGTATGACGCCAACTGGTATGCCATTTTCCGAACTGGCGTCAATGACTGGCGGCGGCGTTCAGACTCCGGGATTTATGGGACATGGTAAGCACTTCATTTCTTCCAAGAAGTTTATGGCCGCTGAGGGAGGCGTTCAGCGTATCGTATGGATGCCGAAAATGTTGAAAGAGCAAGTCGGCGAGCGTTTGAATAAAACTGCTAAAGAGCTGTACGGCATAGATAATTTTGTCGATATGATTGCCGATGAAACTATAGTCGAGGACGATCCCGAGAAGCTTTTTGAGTTTATTACGGAAAAAGGCCATCCCGTTTTAGGTCTTGATCCCATGGTCTAACTTTTCCCATATTTCTCTTTTTAGATAAAAACAGGCAGATAATGGTGCGGTAAAGTAAGAAAACATTTTAGCAAGGAACGGTGTAGCCAAACGGCTATGCCGTTCCTTGCTGTTTTTGAGTTGTATTTTGGGCTTTTTCTTTCGCCCCTCCAAAATCAAATGCACCGATGAAATTATATACAATCGTGATTTCCCTTGTCTTGGATTTTTTGTCGGTATGGGAAACTTCGATACGGTCTATAAACTCCCGCAGCATAGCAGTGTCAAGCTGCTGCATATCGGTGACTTCTTTGCCGCGCTGACAAACGCTTTAACATTCCTCGCTCGTCAGGGCAAGCCGTAGAAAGGCGGCGGCTTCCTCGTCGGTCATGGTTTTGGCTTCCGGCACAATGCTCTCAAAGACCGCGCCCCGGACGACAATGCGGTGGCTGCGCGTCCGGCGTTCCTCTTGAGACAGCTTTTGCCGCAACACCTTCTCCCTGTTTTCAATCTGCCGGATTTTCTTCTTCCCGTCCTCAATCTCGGCGGTCACTTCCTCGCGGGTTTTCTTCCTTGGTTTCGTCATGGCTGGTCGCTCTTTTCTGCTCATGGGCAAAAGAAAAGAACAGCCGTTTTCAGATTGAAAATAGCTACTCTCGGTCGATGTATTTAGTTGTTTGAGCCGGCGGCAAACTCCCCGATAAATGGGAAGATGTCGCTATGAAATTTCCTTTGCATCATCTCTTGGTGGTCGAACATGACATAACATTTCTTTTTCACAAGCACCAAGTTGTGAGAAATTGGATTTTGCTTCTTTTAGTGTTATTCCATGATTAGAGTCGCTTGGCTCATTATCAGAAGTAATGAACGGGTCATTCTCCCAAAAACAAACGGGGCAAATATATCCGCAATCTTCATTTGCTGGAACATTGTAGGTAAAATATCCACAACAAGGACATTGATATTTTTTCATTCTATATTTTTCCCTCTCTCCTTTTGCAAATTAGAAATATATCATATTCT